>JBJMMB010000549.1:0-11378 GCA_045805005.1 Chloroflexia bacterium | reverse complement strand
GCTATGGTACCGGTACCATAGCTCCCATCGTTGACTGTTGGCCGCAGGCGCTATAGTCTGCCCCTGTGATATAATTCCGTGCCAAGTTACGTCGTGCGGAGCAGACCCGGTAGAGGATGAGCTTTGGGGGGCACCCTCGGTAGGGAGCCCTCTGCACCCCTTTCCATATCAGGTACATACCAGGAGCCGAACATGACCCCCAGCCCTTTTGGTGCGGAAGTAATTATCATCGAGAATGCTCGCATCTATACTATGGACCGCCACATGCCTGTCCTGGAGGCCCTTGCCTGGAGGGACGGGCACATACTGAACCCAGGGGCAGGGGCCACTGAGAGTCTCGCTAAAGCGGGCCGGGCCCTCCGCGTGGACCTGCAAGGGCGTACGGTTATCCCCGGACTGATAGATGCACACATTCATTTCCTCTCGTACTCGCGAAGCCTCACTAAGATCGACCTGGACGGAGTTGCGTCAAAGGAGGAAGCGCTTGCGATGGTGGCCGCGAGGGCGCGGGAGGTGGGGCCGGGGCAATGGGTGCTGGGCGGAGGGTGGAACAACAACCTATGGTCCCCGCCGGATTTCCCTACGCGGCACGACCTGGACCGCGTGGCCCCCGCCAACCCGGTGCTGCTTGACCGCAAAGACCTGCACAGTTGCTGGATAAACAGCCTGGCGCTGGAGCGGGGGGGGATAGACCGCGAGACACCCGATCCGCCAGGGGCCGCGATAGGGCGGGATGAGGCGGGCGAGCCGGATGGTATGCTGTATGAGAGCGCGGTGCGCCTCGCCAGAGACGCGGTGGATGAGCCCCCGCCCGACGACCTCGCCGCGATGCGACGGGGTATGCAGATGGTGGCAAGCATGGGCCTGACTGGCATTCATGCCCCCGAGGGGCCCGACGCCTTCAGCGCCTTCCAGTACCTGGAGGCTTCGGGAGAGTTGGGGCTGCGGGTGGCGATGCTCCTGCCCTACTGGGGGCTGGACGATGCGATCAAGCTCGGGCTGAGAACGGGTTTTGGGTCGGAGCGACTGGCTATAGGGCCGGTCAAGATATTCAGCGACGGATCGCTCGGCTCGCGCACGGCGGAGATGCTGGAACCGTACGAGGGGGAGCGCGAGTACCGGGGGATAGGGACGATACCGCAGGAGGAGTTGGAGGCGGCCGTGGTGCGGGCGGCGGCGGCGGGCATCCCGTCGGCCATACACGCTATCGGTGATGCCGCGAACCGGCGTGTGCTCGACGCCTTTCAGAAGGCCAGAGAGAAGGAGGAGCCGGGGCCGGGTGGGCCTCTCCTGCACAGGATAGAGCACGCTCAACTGCTCCACCCCGACGATATCCCGCGTTTCGCGGCGCTCGGCGTGGCGGCCTCGATGCAGCCTCTACACGCTACGTCAGACATGCGTGCCGCCGACCGTTTATGGAGCGAGCGGAGTCGCTATGGGTACGCCTGGCGCAGCCTGCTCGACGCCAGGGCCCTAGTGGCCTTCGGATCCGATGCCCCGGTGGAGACACCCAACCCCTTTGCCGGCATTCACGCCGCCGTCACCCGCCAGGACGCGCAGGACCAACCAGAAGGCGGATGGCACCCGCAGGAGCGGATCACGGTGGAGGAGGCAGTGCGCGCCTACACGGAAAGCGCCGCCCGCTCGGCCCCGTACCTGCCGGGGGTTACGGGCACGCTCGCCGCTGGATCGGTGACCGATCTAGTTGTGCTGGACCGGGATATATTTGCGGTGGACCCGGCGGAGATAAAGGAGGCGAGACCGCTGGCGACGGTTGTGGGTGGGGAGGCGATGTATGACCCTGGAGGGATGTTTGGGGTGTAGGTACAGCAGGTCGGGTCACCGAGCTCGCGTGAGAGTGGTCCGCACCCTACAGTAACGCCACGAAGTCATCCACGGTTAGGCGGGCCTGGCGGATGATTGCTCTGAGCGTGCCCCTATCCAATTCTTTATGGTCTGGTACAACCAGTTGAGCAAACGGGTCGTCTCGCCGCAAGATCATATGGCTGCCCTCTTGGCGCTTGAGGAGGAATCCAACCTTCGACAATGCTTGCGCGCACTCCCTTCCGGATATACTCGGCAGGGTGCTCATACGGCTACCAGGATAGTCTCAAATCGTTCTTCGGGAACAGGTAGCCCATCCTCCTCGAGGGCGGCAATATAGCCTTGGATAGCCTCTTTGATGTTAGTTACGGCGTCCTCTTTGGTCTTGCCCTGGCTTACGCAGCCGGGCAAGCTGGGACACTCAGCAATCCAGTAGCCGTCCTCACCGGGATAGAGAATTACCTGCCGCATCCTCTTGCCTCCGTATACAGCTTCATTCGCCCATCGCACGTACATGTGGCACCAATATACAACAAAGCGGGCTATTAATGCGCCAGCCAAAACGATACCCCGGCCGGTTGGCTGGCGCTATTCGCATGTCCTAGCTGGCGTAGAACCTTCAAAGAATAAAGGAGGCGCGATCGCCGGCGACGATTGTAAGTGGGAGGTGGGAGGCGAGGTTTGACCCAGGAGGGATGCTTAGAGAGTAGAGTGGAAGGGTTTCACATGGCGGCTCTTCGGAAGAGGCCCGGATAATCGAGCACCAGGCCATCTCGATCTGCGGGAAGGTCGGCGGCAAACGAAGTCGCTCCATCCGTTAGGCTTTCGAAGCGATATAGGCCACCAGCAGCATTGAGTTGCAAGCAGGTGTACCGCTGCTGGGTGACCTCTACTTGCATCTGGGGAACCTCTATGTAGAGCATGCTGAGAGTTACTGAAGCACCGGGTTGAAGGGCGAGGCGGCGGATCGGTAATGTGTTCGTGAAGGGGGTAACCGAGATATCTACGTCCAAACAGGCTTGCAGCGAGGGGAGGATGTCTCCTGTCTGTGTTGTCCATTTCCCCGCACCATCCGTATGAAGATGAAGGGATGAGAGTGGGGCGCTCAACAGGCTAACATGGACCGCACGTAGCTCCCATTGCGACGTGCAGTGAATCTCATAGCGTGCTCGGAATGGCTTATGGTCCTGGACGCCAAGTACCAATCCATCTGCAACAATGGCCTGCTCCTGTTGAAGCAAGTGTAGATGTTCCAGCCCCGGTCCCGTCCAGGGAAGCCACATGATATCTCGTTCCACGAGCACGTCCTTTCAGGGTGTATTGTCCCACAAGGCACCTATGCAAACAAATACCCCGGCCATTTAGCCGGGGTATCGCGCGCCGACGCTATTTGCTTGTCTTAGCTGGGGTTGCTGCTCTCGGCGTCGGAATTGCCGTTCGCGCCAGGTTGGTCGTATGCGGTGGGCTCGGTCGTGCCGGCCTCTACAGGCTCACCGGCCTCAAGCATCTGCTGCTCGTTTTGCTCGGTTGAGGACGCCGTGGCGCCGGCGGTCCTGCTGCTCGCCTTGTATACGTACTCCTGGGCCTTGTCGGCGCTCTGCTCGACAGCGCCTTTCACCTTGTCGAGCCCGTCGACAGCCACCTGGCGGCTGCGCTGTATCGCCTCTTCGATGTCGGGCCTGCGCTCCGCGAGGGCGCGCTCCAGCCTGTTCGAGAGGTCGTCAATTTGGCGCTCGAGGTCTTCGCGTAACTGCTTCGTGCGCTCGCCGTTGAGCAGGGCTGCCGCGGCGCCGAAGGCCAAAGCGCCCAGCGCTATCGCCATGCTCAGTCCTCTGGTAAGTGGGTCTCCAGATCTGTCGTATCGTCCGCTCATGTTGATCGTTCCCCCATTTCTAGGATTCTTGTGTTTTGAAAGGCTCAGGTACTACGGGTTGGGAAAGAGGGATTATTGGGGGACACCCCCAACCCCCCGGCAGGGAGCCCCTGCACCCCTATTTGTGATAGTTGGGCCCCCAATCCGCTAAACCCCGGCAGGGAGACCCCTGCACCCCTTAGACCTTCGGTATTAGAGCCTTCACGAACGTTATGAAGCGCGGGCGAAGCTGTTCGGCCATGGCCAGCACTTCCTCGTGGTTGGGAGGCACATCGCTGTCGGCCACGGCCATGTTGGTGATGGCCGATATGCCTAGTACCCTCATGCCTCCGTGCCGGGCAACCAGCACTTCGGGTACGGTGGACATCCCAACGGCGTCGGCGCCCCATTGCCGCAGGAGCCGGAGCTCGGCGCGAGTCTCGTAGTTGGGGCCTGCAACCACTATGTATACGCCCTCGCGCACCGGGATGTTACACTCGGCGGCCACTTTCCGGGCGACGTCGAGCAGATGGGGGTCGTAGGCACGGTCCATAGCAGGGAAGCGAGGGCCGAGGTCGTCCTCGTTCGGACCCATCAGCGGGTTCTGCCCGCCCCAGCCAAGGAGGTTGATGTGGTCGTTGATGAGCATCAGGTCGCCGGCTTTGAAATCGGGGTTGAGGCCCCCGGCGGCGTTGGTCACCAGCAGTGTGCTCGCCCCGAGGGCCTGCATGACCCGCACAGGGAAGGTCACCTGGTGCAGGTCGTAGCCTTCGTAGAAGTGGAAGCGGCCTTGCATGACCACTACGGGCTTGTTCTCCAGCGTGCCCAGTACCAGCCGTCCGGCGTGCCCCACGACTGAGGACGTGGCGAAGCCCGGTATGGCGGCGTAGGGGACGGAAGCAAGGACCTGCACTTCGCCCGCCAGCGCCCCCAGGCCGGAGCCCAGTACGATGCCTATGTCTGGGGACCAGCCGTAAGGAAGTTGCACACGCACGAGATCGACGGCCTGGGTGATTCTTGTTATTAGGTTGGGATTCATGGCTGCCTCCTCTTCTTGCGCCCTGTAACGACCAGCAGGGAGCGGATGCTAGACGTTTGTGCCTGTAGGGGCAGGCCCCAGCCCCAGAGGGGACCCCGTGCTGCCTGCCCTGGTAGTGTATGACCAAAGCTCGGGGTATGCAAGCAGGGCAGGCAGCACGGGGTCGTCCGCTTCGCTGCCCGCGCTTCGCTCATGCCCTACAGGGTTTAGGTGGCAATGGACCAGGACACAGCAAGCGGCGCCCCTGCGCCCCTACGGTGGGTTGGAGTGGTTTAATGGGGAGTTGGGTGGTAACCGAGCAGGGCAGGCAACAGGGGCCTGCCCCTACAGTAGCGCCCTTTAGCGCCCTTTTTTCATGTCTACCTGGTCTTCAAGCGAGCGGTCCCTTTGCTTGATGCGCATAGGGCGAACACAAGGTTCGCCCCTACAGCCCACACTAGCTGTCCAAGCCTGTGTCCGAGCCGAGGGTGGGTGTGGCGGCACCGTTGCCGTTCTGGGCGAAGCCGGGTGTGCCGCCGTCGCGTTTCATGGATAGGTTGACTAGTTCGGCGAGGTCCATAAGGCGGATTTGGTCGCCCGCGTCGAGGCCTTTTATGCCGTCCTCGAACATGGAGGTGCAGAAGGGACAGGCGGCAGCCAGAGTGGGGACGCCCGTCTCCAGCGCGTCGCGCATGCGGTTCTGGTTCATGCGGCTTCCCACGTGCTCCTCTATCCACATGCGACCCCCGCCCGCGCCGCAGCAGAGCGCGTTGTTGCGGCTCCGCTTCATTTCGCGCAATTCCACTCCGGGTATTGCTTCGAGCACCGACCGCGGAGCGTCGTACACGTCGTTGTAGCGCCCCAGGTAGCAGGGGTCGTGGTAGGTGACGGCCTGCTCCACCCTGTTCGCCAGGGTGATGCGGCCCTCTTTAATAAGGTAGTCGATGAACTCTGAGTGATGCATCACATCGTAGTTGCCACCGAACTGCGGGTATTCGTTTTTGATGGTGTTGAAGCAGTGAGGGCACTGGGTGATTACTTTGCGGACGCCGTATGTGTTCAACAACTCCACGTTGACTTGCGCGAGCGTTTGGAAGAGGTATTCGTTGCCGGGGCGGCGGGCGGGGTCGCCACAGCAGCTTTCCTCCTTGCCCAGAATGGCGAACTTGACGCCCGCTTCATTGAATATCCCTGCGAGCGCCTGGGCGATGCGCTGGTTGCGGGCGTCGAACGACCCCAGGCAGCCCACCCAGTAGAGGACCTCCAGCAGGGGCTCACCGCTCCTGCTATCCTGCCCCGCGGGCACCGCCTCTACCGTCGACGCAGGGTCGCCGTGCGCTACTGCTTCGGGCGCGATCTGGGTTTTGAGCGGCGGTCCGGCGAAGAGGGGCCTCCCTGCGGCCTCCGCCTGCGCGGCCACATCGGAGAGGATGGGTACGTCGAGGCCTTCGGCCCAATCCTCGCGCTGGTTGGGGCGGAAGTCCCAGGGATTGCCCTTCTGCTCGAGGTTGCGGAAGAGGCGGGCCAGTTCCGGCGGGAAGCGGCTCTCCTGCATGACAAGGTAGCGGCGCATGTCGGTGATCTTGGGCACGTGCTCGATGAAGACGGGGCAGGCTTCCATGCAGGCCCGGCAGGTGGTGCACGACCAGAGCGTTTCGTCCAGGATCCACCCACCCACCAGAGGCATCTCCTCGGCTTGCTTCGCCACCTCCGTGGCCGGAGGCGTGCTGCCCATCGTGGCCAGCATCTGGAGGGGGCCTCGGTGATCGCGCTTCGCGAGGTCGAACCGTGCGGTCTCCAGGAAGTGCTCCTGTATGTCTAGCACCAGCTTCTTTGGGGAGAGGGGCTTGTCGGTCTGCCAGGCAGGGCAGGCGTCCTGGCAGCGCCCGCACTCGGTGCAGGTGTAGGTGTCCATGAGGTCCTTCCATCCGAAGTCCTCGATTTTTGCCGCGCCCAGGGTTTGCTCGTTTTCGATGCGCTGCTCGATGTCGGTGATGGGCTCCATCGCCCCCTTGGGCGTGAGGTCATAGAAGAAGACGTTGAGGATGGAAGTGAGGATGTGCAGGTGCTTGGAGTAGGGGATGTAGATGAGGAAGCCGAGGATGATGAACAGATGGGTGAAGAATGCCAGGCCGAGGAGGACGGTCTGCACGTCCGTGCTCAGGGGTGAAAGCGCAGCCCCCACGGCCACGGAGAAGGGCCGCCAGGTCGCGGGCTCGTCGCCCAGGTTGATGCGTATGCCTTGCAAGATGAGCGCGCTGATCATCAAGGCGCTGATGGCTAGCAGTATGCCGAGCGCGCCGGGGCTGTCGGTCAGCCGCTCGGGCTTCGTCACCAACCTGCGCCAGAGGAAGGTCGCCATGGCCGCGAGCACCAGGACCTGGATAAGATCAACGAATAGGAGCCAGCCGGGATTGTCGTTGAAGAAGGGCACCTTTAGGCCGGGGAAGAGCCCTTGCAAGAAGAGGATGAGAGAGGTGACCTGTATGACCAGGAAGCCCCAGAAGGTGAAGAAGTGAGCGATACCCGCCACGGTGTAAGCCTTGCGGTTGTACATGCGAAACTGGCCGAACACGAAGACCAGCACCATACGCAAGCGCGTGCCCCACCGCCCGAGCCGCTTGCTGTCGGTGCCCAGGAGGGTGAACTGCAGCAACTGGTTCACCCGGAAGAGGAACCAGCCTATGCACACTACCATCGCCAGGATCAACAGGGCTCGCCAGTACCACTCCGTCGTAGGTACCATAGTTGTGTAGTGCTCCTTCCGTGCTGGGGTGAGGGATCAGAAGTCAGGGGTCAGGGGTCGGGGACCAGGGTTAGTAGGGAGACCTTTACCCATGACCCCTTTGCAATTCCTTGCTAATCCCAAATTCAAGGTGATGATAAACCATATGGGCTGAAAGCTCAACCTGAGAGCATGGAGTTCGTGTTCAGACATGGGATGGGGCAAATTGGAGTATGGGCTGAGGCCTGCCCCAGAGGGGAGCCCGTGCTGCCTGCCCTGGCCGTGTGCCACCAAGCCCCGACGTAAGGGACCAGGGCAGGCAACGGGGGCCCGCCCCTACGAAAGGAAACCTTCCCACCGCGTTGTGCTATACTGAGGCCCCGTATGTGTGCGCATCCTCAGTTCACAGGAGATAACCTCATGGCTCAACAGCTTCGGTTCGGCATTATCACTTTGCAGAAGGAGCCGTGGCCCACGATGGTGGAGCGATGGCAGCGTATTGAGGCGCTGGGGTTCGATCACGTGTGGCTGGCGGATCACTTTCTCAACCCGTACAATCCGCCGCAGTTCTGGCTGGAGGCGTGGACGCTGCTGGCGGGGCTGGCGGCGCAGACCTCGCGGATACGCATCGGGACGCTGGTCACCCCAATCGGGTTGCGCAACCCGGCGGTGCTGGCCCGGCAGGCGCTCACGGTGGACCACATCTCTAACGGCCGCCTGGAACTGGGCCTGGGCACGGGCGTGGCCGACGACACCAGCTACTCGATGATCGGGCTGCCGGAGTGGGGGCCCGCCGAGCGCGTGGGCCATTTCAGGGAGGCGGTAGAGATCATAGACTTGATGCTGAGCAACGAGACCACTAACTACCAGGGCAAGTATTACCAGATCAACGGGGCGGTCATGCGGCCCGCTCCTATCCAGCAGCCCCGGCCTCCCTTCACCCTGGCCGCGCTCGGGCCAACCATGCTCAAGATAGCAGCCAGGTACGCCGACCGGTGGAACACATACATCGAGGCTGGGGGCACGCCGGAGGAGGCGATCGTTACCGTTCGAGAGCGCAACCAAAGGCTGGATGATGCCTGCGCGCTGGTAGGCCGCGACCCGGCCAGCATAATGCGCTCCCTGCTGGCATACGGCACCACGGCGGGGAACCCGTTTCTGTCGACGGACGCCTTTCAGGACTTCGTAGGCACCTACCGGGAGGCGGGCATGAGTGACTTCATCTTCTATTACCCGGTAGAGGTGTCCTACAAGGGAGCGGATTCCGAGGTTTTTGAGAGGGTGGCCCAGGAGATAATCCCGGCGCTTCGGGGGCGGGACGAATAAGCTGAGATTAAGAAACCACTAGCCGCCGGAGGCGGCTAGTGGTTTTTTGTAACCGGCACGTAAAGGTCACTGTCCCTTGCGGCGGTTAATCTCTTCGGTGAGGGCGGGCACGATCTGGTGGAGATCGCCTATGACGCCGAGGTCGGCGAACTGGAAGATGGGGGCGTTGGGGTCTTTATTGATGGCGATGATGGTGCCGGAGGTCTGCATACCGACCTTGTGCTGGATTTCGCCCGAAATGCCTACAGCGATGTAGAGCTTGGGGCGGACCGTTTTGCCCGTCTGGCCGATCTGGTAGGCGTAGGGTATCCAGCCGGTGTCGACCACGGCACGGGTCGCACCGACCGCGCCGTTGAGGCTATCCGCCAGGTCGCGCACCAGGCTGAACTTCTCCGCGTTACCCAGGCCGCGCCCGCCGGAGACGATGGTCTGCGCCCCCGCGAGGTCGGGCACTCCCCCCTTCTCGGCCACGCTCTCCACCACGGTGAAGCCGGGCGTGACGTTATCGGGCACGGGCACCCCCTGCACGGTTGTCTGCGCACCTTCCTGGCGTTGCGCGGTGGTAGAGCCGGGGCGGACTACTACCAGGCCGGTCTGTTCGCCCTCGGTCTTCAGGGCGCTGCTGACGCGGAGCGCGCCGTTGAACGCGGGGATGACGGTGCTCGCCCGCCCGCCGTCGACCGTAACCGAGGTTACATCTGACTCCACGCCCAGCCCGAGCCTGCCCGCGATGCGCCCGGCCCAGTCCTTACCCAGGGGTGTGGAGGGCAGCAAGACCAGTCTGGGGTTGTGCTGTGCGATGAGGGCCGAGATGGCGGCGGCCGCAGGGCCGACTATGTCGCTCTTGCAGCGGGGGTCGGGGCAATAATAGACTTGCGCCGCCCCGTACTGCCCAACAGTATCAGCAGTTTCCCGCGGGCCGATCACAACGGCTCCGCCTTTGCCACCGTATTGCGCGGCCAATTGCGCAGCCATGCTCGCCAATTCGAGCCCAAGGCGTTTGGGCCTGCCATTGCCGTCGGTCTCTACGACCGCCCAGATGTCGTTTGTAGTGGGCATGTTGACTCCTTTGCTGGGTAGCTATGAGTTGCTCACACCACCCATAGGTGAAAATAAGGAGAGAGTTGGGGGGACACCCCCAAACCCCCGGCAGGGAGATCCCTGCACCCCTTTGCTTTGGGGAAGGTGGAGAGCATTGGGAGACACTCCCAACCCCCGGCAGGGAGACCCCTGCACCCCCTTTATACATTGGGCGCCAAGCCCCCGGTAGGGAGACCCGTGCACCCTTAAATCAGTTTCCTGCTTTCGAGGAAATCGGCTATCAGCTTGGCTGTGGTTTGGGGGTCCTCGGCTTTGACGATTTGCTTCTGGCGGGCGGTCTGGGGACGCTCCGAGCCTGTGACGGCGGTGCGAGCCCCCGAGAGGCCAACCTGTGAGGTGTCGACGCCCAGGTCGCCCAGGCTTTTGATGGCGATTTCCTTCTTCTTGGCTTTCATGATGCCGGGGAGCGAGGGGTAGCGAGGCTCGTGGGCCGTCTGGGTGACCGAGGCGATAGCAGGTAGGGTGGCCTCGACCACGTCGTAGCCCACGTCGCTGCCGCGCTTGCCGCGCACCTTGCCTTCCGCGACCTGTATTTCGTTTATCCAGGTGACGGCGGGCAGGCCGAGCATCTCGGCTATCATGTTGTAGATCATGCCGCCACCCGCGTCGGTGCTCTGGGATCCGAACATAATCAGATCGAACTCCATGGTTTTGAGAGCGGCCGCCAGCACTGAGGCAGTGGCCCACATGTCGGAGCCGTGCAACGTAGGGTCGGAAACCAGCACGGCCCGGTCTGCTCCCATAGCGAGACCCTTGCGTATCGTTTCGGTGCTGCTCTCCGGGCCCATACACAGCAGCACGATCTCCCCGGAGCCGTCGCCTTCCTCGCGAATGCGCAAGGCTTCCTCGATGGCGTACTCGTCCCAGGGGTTGATGATCGCGGGCACGCTGTCTCGGTCCAGGGTGCCGTCGGGCAGCAACCGCTTCTCCGCGGTGGTATCAGGCACCGACTTCATGCATACCACTATGTTCAAAGGAGTCTCCCTCAGTTCGATTTTGGATTTTGGTCTATAGGGAAATTACGGTGAATATTATCACAAAGCGAGAGAGACGGTCAAGATTCGTATGTCTTGAGAAATTCAATTGCTTCGCAATCGGATTTCTCAAGATGCGACGATGCAAAATTGGCAGGCCCGTACTAGTCGATGGGGGGACCAAAGTACGCTTCCGCAAGCTATACATCCACATGCGCGCTGCTGTATAATTGCGGCGATGAAGCTAGTGGGCGCGGACGCTGCCGAGGCCGGTGCATACCGGCAGGCGGGTGTGGACATTGATGCGGGGTCTCGCGCGGTCGAACTGATGCGCGACTCTGTGCGATCCACGTTCGGGCCGCGGGTGATGGCCGACCTCGGCCATTTCGGCGGCATCTACCGCCTCGAAGGCAGCCCCGATGTACTGGTGGCCAGCGCCGATGGGGTGGGCACCAAGCTCAAGTTAACCTTCGTCCTGGGCACGCATCGCGCCGCCGGGCAGGACATCGTCAACCATTGCGTCAACGACATCCTGAGCTGTGGGGCGAGGCCCCTGTT
>JBJMMB010000548.1:0-24653 GCA_045805005.1 Chloroflexia bacterium | reverse complement strand
TCCCGTGTTCTGCTGCTTCCGGCTTCCCGCTTCGGGCGCGACAACCTCCTGCGGTGAGGGCTCCGCTTGGGGCAGTTCGGAGGGCACTTCTCCCGGCTCCGCGGCGCTCATAGCTTGCGAGGTCGCGGGTTCGGGGGTGGGCAAGCCTCCGTCCGCATCCGAAAGTTCGGGGCTTGTGGTAGCAACCGCAGGCGCGACGGCTGCATCGGGCTGCAAGAGCCCTTGAGGCTGGTCCTCCGGGCCGGAGATTTCGCCGCTCCAGGGAATAACCGGCTTGGCGTGCTCGCGGGGCAGGGCTTCGTAGTAGCCTCCCGTTGGTACCCGTCTTCCGTCTTGCCACGTGTAGAACGCACCTTGACCCGCCGACGGGTCGACCAACAATAGCAGCCGCGCCCTGGGCGGAAGGCTTTCTCGCGCCCGGTCTAGATCGATACCCGGATTGGAGAAATCCAACCCGGGACGTGCGAAGAACCAGCCGACGATGTCGGTCTCCTGGGTCCGTGCGCTCTTGATTTCAGCCTCGATCTCCGCCCAATCGCCTGGATCAGGGGCGAGGCCGGAGCCGGTTTCAACGAGCCCTACTGCTTCGGTGGCCTCTATGGTGATCCACTCGTGCCCGCCCGACTGTTGCACGCTACCGGTCAGCGCCCCGGCGGCCGCGGAGGGCATGCTGATGCGTATGGCTCTCATCAGCATAGTATAGGTTTGGGACCGCAGAAGCACCTTCGGGGCGGCAGGATGCCCGTGGGGGACCAGGAGGTGGGAGGTCTCGTTTATCATCGCTGCTGTTCGCTTTCCAGTACGCGGTTCGGCGACTTAGGAGACAGCAAAAACGGGGAGCCACAGCAGTAGGCAGTACGCAGGCAATCGCTATTGCTTACTGCCTACTACTTACTGCAAGCTTTATGCCATGAGGTCGTTAAGCAGGTCAGGGGTAGTAGACGACAGCCTGAGTGTGGCCCTCTCGGGTGAAGCCGTTTCGCCGGGCCGACTCGAAATCGACCTCTATGACCAGGCCTTCGCGACGGTGGTTGGGCAAGTCTTTTGGTGAGGAGCAATCCAGGATGTGATAGCGCTCGATAGGGCCGCCGTTCAAGCGCGCCCACACAACCTGGCCGATGCGAGCGCAGTTGGGGACGGCAGCGTAGCCATGCACGTCGCGCCGCATAGGGATGTTCCTGCGAGCCGCGACCTGCTGAAATACTCCCTGCGAGTAGAACTTCGCTATACCGCTCTGAGAAGTAGAAGCAGCAGGAGCATCAGTTGAGGCTACATAAGAAGAAAGGAGCACCGCAAGGATGGGTTTTGTGAGGACGGTTAGCATAATAGGCCTCCATTGTATCGGCCCACCTAGCATTTTTGATGCCACAACTTGGTGCTGGGGGTCGGGGGTCGGGGTCTGCCCACGGTCTATTGATTCTCGGTGAACGCGGCGGATTCTTGTAGGGGCCCCCGTTGCCTGCCCATGTCGTGAACCACTACTGCCAAGGTAGGCAAACTGGGCAGGCAACGGGGGCCTGCCCCTACAGGGTGTCTACCCGAGAATGTATAGACCCTGGGGTCTGCCTACGACCGACCCCCAGCCCCTATAAAAATGACTAACCTCTAGCCCAACAGGGCGATTTTTACCCTGCAGGGCGTAGCATAAGATGGAATCAAGGACGAGAGCGGGTATTTCCCGTGTTTCGCGCGGTCCTCAAGAAGAACTTTCGCCTGTGCCACACGTGTGGTGGCGCGCCTGGGTATTCATCTGAGTAAATGTTCAGACATAGGCTCGAAAAGACGCAACTGTAGGGGCAGGCCGCTGTTGCCTGCCCTGTTGCCCCACCCCGGCATTGGGGGTACACGACCAAGGCAGGCAACAGCGGCCTGCCTCTACAGGCGTAATTGCGTCAAAAACGGGCTTGCAATCCCTTAGCTTGATGCGTATAGGCAGGCAACGGGGGCCTGCCCCTACAGCAATTTGTGCCACCCTAAATCTGAACTCTTACTCATCCAAGGTGTTTTGACAAACGGGGTTGCGGTCAGTAGGGATGTCGGGGTACTTGGTTCCAGGGACCACAAACCAAATACGCTTACCACCCTTACGTTTTACGTTTTACGCTTTACGAGTCCGTTTTACGTGTCCGCTTCCTGCCCTGTCGCGTACGCCACCACCCCAGCCTCCGGCATGGAGTGGCCTTTGTCCCAGGCGGCGACGAAGGCCTGGCCTCGTTTGTCGGGGGGCTCGTTCACGCTGAGGTGGGCGCGGGCGGCGGCTATGGCGGGGCTGTAGTGGGCGCGCTCGAAGGGTGGGAGCGGCGCGCCTATGGACTCGAAGATGGCCGCCCCGGCGCCCGCCAGTATTGCGGCGCGTGTGTAGCCTTCCTGGCCTGGCGACGACACCGCGGCCAGGGCCGCCATCCTCACCAGGCACGTCGCCAGGTGCAGCCTGTCTCCCAGTTCCTGGAACAAGCCCAGGCTCTCGACATAGTAGGACTGAGCCGATTCGTACTCGCCCTGGCCGGCCACCGCCAGTCCCATGTTGAGCAGCGCGAAGGCCACCCCCAGTTTGTCGCCCACGTCTCGGAAGGTCGCCAGACCCTCTTCGAGATATTCCCTGGCTTTCGCGTATTCGCCCTTGGCCATCGACACCAACCCGAGGTTGTTGAGAGAGGTCGGGATGGCCGCCTTGTTGCCCATTTCCCGCCATATGGCTGCGCTCTCCTCGAACTCGGACGTAGCGTGGTCGTAATCGCCCCTGGCGAGGGCCAGCAGGCCGAGATTGTTGCGCGACTCCGCGATATCCCGTTTGTCACCCAGCTCGCGGCGTATTGCCAGGCTCTCCTGGAACTGCCGCTCCGCCTCGATGTAGTCGCCGGTCCTGTTTGCTACTTTGCCCATATTGTGCAGCGTATCGGCCACGCCTCGCTTGTCGCCCAAATCCTGGAAGGCGGCCAGGCTCTGGTGGTAGAGTTCCATGGCCTTGGCGTAGTCGCTCTGGTTGTGGGCGATCAGCCCTAGCGAGAGGAGCACCGCGGCGATGCCCCGCCTGTCGCCGAGCTTCTCCTGCAGGTGGAGACTCCGCTCGTACAGGGCGTGAGCCGCCGGGTAGTCGCCCTGGTCGAATACTATCTTGCCCAGGTCGTTGAGGGACATGGCCATCCCCCAGTCGTCGCCGAGCGAGCTGAATAGGCTCAGGCTCTCCTCTTGCAGCTTCCGCGCACCCGTGTAATCGCCCTGGTCATGCATCACGTTCGCCAGGTTGTTGAGGTTGATCGCCTGCCAGTGCTTGTTGCCCAGGCCCCTGTTGGTCTGAATCGCTTCCTCCAACAGCGCCCGAGCTTGGGCGTACTCGCCCCTGCGGCGTGCGATGATACCCAGATTGTTGAGCGATGCCGCCAGGCCTTGCTTGTCGCCCAGCTCTCGCGATAGCGTCTGGCTTTCGTGGTGCAGCTTCCAGGCAATGTCGTAGTCCGCCTGGCTGTAGGCGAGGTTGCCCGCCCCGTTCAGGGCTTTGGCCCGCACAGGTTTGGAGCCCCCGGCCAGGTCAAGGAAAGCCGACAGCCACCTGCGGCCCTCGGAGAAATAGCTGCGCACGTACCAGAATCGCCACAGCGAGCCCGCCAGCAGCAGGCCGTCCTCCACTTCCGCCCGCTCCAGCAGCCAGGACATCGCCGCCCTCAGGTTGTCGTGCTCGGTTTCCAATCTTTCGAGCCATTCTTCCTGCCCCGGCCCTTTCAACAGAGGGTCGGCCTGGACGGCCATATCCCGGAAGTAGCGGGCGTGCTGCTGCTTCACCCCTTCGGCTTCCCCGCTCGCTTGCAGTTGCTCCAGGCCGAACTCTCGAATAAGCTCCAGCATCGAAAAGCGCGGGTCCGTCTCATACCCCGGCATTTGCCTTGTGAGGCTCTTATTGACCAGGGAAGAAATGCCATCCAGAACGTCAATGTCCAGAGGGGCCAGGGGTTGGGGATCAGGGGTCACGGCCTGCCCACGGTCTCTACTCCCTGGATTGACCACCGCCTCTGCCGACTCTAGCGTGCAGCCGCGCACGAAGACGGTCAACCGGCGGAAAAGGGCCTGCTCCTCGGGCTCCAGGAGGTCGTAGCTCCACTCGATAGCGCCCCTCATGGTCTGCTGGCGAGCGGGGCGGTCGACCGACCCCCCTGTGAGCAGTTTCATCTGGCCCAGGGAGCCCAGCTTGGCGAGCATAGTCTTGGGGGGCAGGAGCTTGATGCGCGCGGTAGCCAGCTCGATGGCAAGGGGCAGGCCGTCGAGCCGTACGCATATCTCCGCTACCGCGGCGGCGTTCTCGGGGGTCAGTTGGAAGTCGGGCTTATGCGACATAGCGCTGGCTACGAACAGGGCCACGGCCTCGTATTGGGAGAGGGCTTCGAGCGGTGGCAAATGTTTGGGGTCGGGCAGCGACAGCGGCGGCACCGAGTACTCGTGCTCCATCGAGAGCCGCAACGCCTCCCTGCTTGTGACCAGCACTTTTAGCTGCGGGGCTTCCAGCAGGAGCTCCACCACCACGGGTGCGGAGTCCAGCAACTGCTCGAAGTTGTCAAGGTAGAGCAGCATGTGCTTGTCGCGCAGGTAATCCTTGAGGTTTTCCAGGAGCTGCTTCCCTCCGGCCTCGCGCACTCCCAGGGTTACGGCAATAGTCGTCACCACGAGGTTGGGGTCGGTCACGGGGGCCAACCCCACCGCGAAAACCCCATCCCTGAAATCGAGGAGCAACTCACCGGCCACCTGCAAGGCAAGGCGGGTCTTGCCGGTGCCACCCGGCCCGGTGAGGGTGAGTAAGCGCACCTCCGGGTCGCGAAGCATCTCCCGGCAGTCGTGCACCTCCTTCTCGCGCCCGATGAGGGGCGCGGGGCGCACCGGCAGGTTGTTGGGGCTCCCCTCAAGCGTCTTCAGGGGAGGAAACTCGCCCGGCAGGTCGGCGCTGAGCAGTTGGTAGATATGCTCCTTATGGGTGAGGTCGATCAGGCGGCGCTCGCCCAGGTCTACGATCTGCACTCCACCGGGGAGCAAATCGCGCACCAGCTCCTGGGTGGTCGGAGAGAGCAGTATCTGCCCACCATGCCCGGCGGAAAGCAGGCGCACGCCCCTGTCCACAATAGGGCCGTAGTAATCGCCGGTCCTCTGCTCGGCCACGCCGGTGTGCAGAGCCATACGCACCCGCAAAGGGGCTATGCCATCCTCGCCCCCTCCCCACTTATGGCTATGCAACGCCCGCTGCGCTGCGAGCGCGGCATTCAGGGCCTGTGGGGCTGTGGGGAAGGCCGCCCAGAAGGCGTCTCCAATGGTCTTGAACACCTGTCCGCCGTTGACCTCAATGGCCTCGCGGACCAACTGGTCGTGGGCGACCAGATCCACCTTCATAGCCTGGGGGTGTTCCTCCCAGCGCCGGGTGCTCCCCTCGATGTCGGTGAAGAGAAAGGTTACGGTACCGGTAGGCAGGATTGCGATCCGGTCCTGGGGAGCGGTGCTAATAGCAGAAGGCGGGGCGTTTGGTGCTGAAGGGTCAGCCAAATAAGGTCCTCTTCGGTATTCGTTCAATCAACTCCGGCGGCGGGTCTATGCGCGCGGCGACACTAGCTATTATACACAACACCAGGGGCGGGGGTCGTGGGTCAGCGTCTGCCTGCGACTTCTGATGGTCGTCGCTTCGCTCATACCCCGCTTAGCACAAAGCCGGCTACCCGGGCAGGGCGAGAGGGGTGGGGTGGGCGCGCCGTGACGCGCCCTCTCGCCTTGCCCTGCGGTAGCCGGCTGTCCCGGCACCTGCCGGGCTAAAATACTACGCTGTTAAAAGGAAACGGCAGTGACAACTATCTATGTATCACTGCCGCCGGAGCTTCCGCCTGAGCCTGAGCCACCCATATCGGTGTCGCTCATGTCTGAGCCGCCACCCATGCCAGAGGAGCCGCCCATGCCAGACCCGCCACCCATACCGGTGTCGCCCATGCCAGACCCGCCACCCATACCGGTGTCGCTCATGTCTGAGCCACCCATATCGGAGCTTCCGCCTGAGCCGCCCATACCTGAGCTGCTGCCGGAGCCCATGTCATAGCTGCTGCCCGATGAGCCACCCATATCTGAGCCGCCCATACTTGAGCCGCCCATGCCGGTGTTGCCAGAACCCATACCAGCGCCGCCGCCCATGCCGGTGTCGCCACCCATGCCGGTGTCGCCACTCATGCCTGAGCCGCCACCGCTGGAGCCCATGCCGGACCCGCCGGTCATGGAGCCACTGTCATCCATGCTGCCGCCGGAGCCCGAAGAGCCACCGGGGGTCGAATAGCTATCGTTGTCATTGCGATCTATATCTGCCATTACTACACTCCTTTGTGTTGGGCCGCTTCAGGCCCTGACAGTAATCGACTACCGGTAAAGCCTGCCGCTAACCGCCCCTCATCACATTGGAGAGCAGTTCCTACCCCACCCAAGGGGGACGCAGTGCAAACCACCGGTCTGCCGGGCCTCGCACCCGGCATACCAGTGGACATTGCAAGTGTCGTGCCAGGATAGGGATCGGGGGTCGGGGGTTAGAAAAGAGACGATGGACGATGGACGATGGACGATAGGGGTCGGGGGGTTGGGCGTCGGAGGTTGATACTATTTGCAGCATGATGGGTGGGAGGGGCCAGGATTGGGGATTTCCCATTTTCACCATTTTGGGGGATGGGACGTGCGTGGCGGACGGGAAATGGGGAACTGACTCTTTGTTACTATTTGTATCTTAATGGGCAGTGGGGGTAAGCATAGCAGAGCCCCCGGCTTTGCCTTATACCCCATCGTCCACCGTCTGCCGAAGGCTAGTGTCTACTGCAGCGCAGACTCTGCGGCGTGTTGCGGGTTCATGGCCTGGCCCTCGGCCCAGGCGGCATCGAAGGCTGCTTCGCCCAGTTGAGCGCGGGCCGCCCTGATCGCGGGGCCGTAGAAGGGGCGCTCGAAAGGCGGCAGGGGCGCACCCAGCTTGTCCAGCAGGGCCTCCCCGGCTCCGGCCAGCGTGGCTGCCTTCACCAGGGCCTGGGGGTCGGGGGCGTTAGTGGGCCCTGATCGTACTCGCTTCGCTCCGGCGCCCAGGCTCATACCCGCTACGTCCGACCCCTGATTCTGGGCGGCGACTACCATGAGGGCCGCCAGCCTCACCAGGGCCGTAGCCAGGTCCATTCTGTCGCCCAGCTCCACGAATATCTCGATGCTCTGTCTGTAGAACGAGCCCGCCTGCTCGTACTCGCCTCGCCCGCTCACCCCCAGGCCCATATTCAGCAGCGCGAACCCCACCCCGAGTTTGTCCCCCGAGGCGCGGGATATATCCAGGCCCTCCTCCAGCAGGGTGGTCGCCTTTTCGTACTCTCCCTTCACAGCCGCCAGGAGGCCCAGGTTGTTCAACGCGACGGGCACCAGCGCCAGGTTGCCCGCCTCTCGCCACAGCGCCAGGCTCTCCTCCAACTTCGACTGTGCCTGGTCGTAGTCGCCCCGGGCGGAAGCGATAACGGCAAGGCTATTGATCGTATCCGCGATGTCGCGCTTGTCCCCAAGCATCTTGCGCATCCCCAGGCTTTCCTCGGACAGCAAGCGGGCCTGGACGTAGTCGCCCTTCCTGAAGGCCACCTTCCCCAGGTAGTGCAGCGAGGTGCCGACGCCGCGCTTGTCCCCCAGGTTTCGGAACGCCTTGAGGCTTTGCTCGAACAGCGACCGGGCCTCGTCGTATTCGCTCTGCGCCAGGGCGACGATGCCCAGCTTGTTGAGCGTGTCGGCCACGTTGCGCGCGTCCAGAAGTTCCCGCTGCAGCGCCAGGGCCTTCTCGTACAGCGAGCGAGCTTCCTCGTAGTCGCCCTGCTCGAATACCGTCTTGCCCAGGTCGGCGGACGACATAGCGATGCCCCACTTATCGCCAAGCTGGGTGAAGATGGCCAGGCTTTGCTGGTGTGTCTTGCGAGCGCTGGGGTAGTCGCCTTGGTCGTGCATCACGTTCCCCAGGTTGTTGAGGTTGATAGCCTCCCAGTTGCGGCTCGTAAGCGACCGATTTATCTCAAGAGCCTCCTCGAACTCGGAGCGCGCACCCACGAGGTTCGAATCGTGCCTGTAGGTGATGAGCCCCATACTGTTCAGAGACACCGCGATGCCCTGCTTATCCCCCAGTTCTCGCGAAATCGCCAGGCTTCGCTCGTGCAGCGAGCACGCCGTTTCGTAGTCGCCCTGGTTGTATATCAGGTTGCCCGCCCCCGTAAGGGCTTTGACCAGCACTGCTGAGGACTGAGGACTGGCGGCAGACGATGGACCATGGACCATAGACGACGGGGTTATGGAACCAGTATCTTTATCCCTGTCGTCCGTCGTCCGTCGTCCGTCGTCCGGTCGTCCGTGCCCCTGCGATGGGGCATCGGGCAGGGCGAGGGCCTCTTCGAGCCACCTGTAGCCCTCGGCCATGTAGCTACGCATGTACCAGAACCGCCACAGCGCGCCCCCGAGCCGGAGCGCCAGTTCCTTTTCACCGCGGTCGATGGCCCACCTGAGGGCCGCCCGCAGGTTGTCGTGCTCCTTCTCTAGCGTGGCGAGCCAGGTGCTCTGCTGCGGCTTTCTCAACTCCGGATCCGCGGTTTCCGCCAGGTCGAGGAAGAAGTGGGCATGCTGGCCGCGCACCGCGTCCTCCTCCCCGCTCTCCGCCAGCCGGTCCAACCCATACTCCCTGATCGTCTCCAGCATACCGAACCGCGTATCCCCGTCCTTATCCTGCACCTGCCGCAGCAGGCTCTTGTCAACGAGAGAGGCGATACCGTCCAGCAGGTCAATATCAAGAGGGGTCGGGGTCTGCTTACCACCACTGTCCGTCGTCGCTCCGCTCCGGCGCTGGGGCTCATACTCCTGGCCACCGACCACTGATTCTGCTGCTTCGAGCGACGAACCGTCAACGAACACCGACATTCGCCGGAATAACACCTTCTCCTCGTCGTCCAGCAGGTCGTAGCTCCAGTCGAGGGTGGCCTTCATGGTCTGCTGCCTGACGGGCATATCCCGGGCCCCACCGGTGAGCAAGCTGAATCTGTTGGTGAGGCGGGCCAGCATGGCCTGGGGCGGCAGGATCTTGATGCGGGCCGCGGCCAGCTCGATAGCCAGCGGCAGGCCGTCCAGCCTCGCGCAAATCTCCGCGACGGCAGGAGCGTTTTCGTTCGTCACCACGAAGTCGGGCCGGGCCGCACGCGCGCGGGCGATAAAAAGGGCCACCGCGTCGTACTGCGAAAGCGCGGGCACCGAGGTAGCTCCCCCGGCTTGCCCGCCGGCCCCCGGTACTAAGAGCGAAATCGGGGGCAGCGACATGGGCGGCACCTGGTACTCGTGCTCGGCGGAGAGGTGCAGCACCGAGCGGCTGGTGACAAGCATTTTGAGCTGAGGGGCCGCGGCCAGCAGCTCCCAGAGGAGCGGGGCCGCCGGCAATACCTGCTCGAAGTTGTCGAGCAGCATGAGCATTTGCTTGTCGCGCAGATAATCCTTGAGGCTAGTCACCAGCGGCTGCCCGCCAATCTCCCGCACCCCCAGGGTTGAGGCGATGGTGGACGCCACCAAACCGGGGTCGGTGACTGAGGCCAGTCCCACCGAGAACACGCCGTCGGCGAAGTCGTCGAGGAGGTCCGCAGCCACGTGCAGGGCGAGTCGTGTTTTGCCCGAGCCTCCCGGCCCGGTCAGCGTCAGCAGGCGCACGTCGTTGCGCCTCAGAAGGTCGCGGCAAGCCTTGACTTCCTGTGCGCGCCCCACCAGCGGGGTGGTGCGCATGGGCAGGTTGTTGGCCCGGCCCTCCAGGGTTCTGAGCGGGGGGAAGTCGGAGGGGAGCTCCGCGTCCACCACCTGGAAGATGTGCTCTTCGTGGATAAGGTCGCGCAACCTGCGCTCGCCCATATCGAGGAGCGTGACCCCGGCGGGCAACTGGTCGCGCACTAACTCCTCTGAAGCCCTCGACAGCAGGGTCTGGCCCCCATGCCCCGCTGACAGCAAGCCCGCGGTGCGGTCGATTGTCGGGCCATAGTAGTCGCCGATTCGCTCCTCCGCCACCCCCGTGTGCACAGCCATCCTCACCCGCAACGGCCCCGCCTCCGGCTCCCATTGGTGGTTGTAGAGCGCCTTCTGGGCCACCACCGCTGTGGCCAGCGCCTGAGGAGCCGTGGCGAACACCGCCCAGAAAGCGTCCCCAATCGTCTTGAAGACGAATCCCCCGTTCCCCTCGATGGCCTCGCGTATCATGCTATCGTGAGCGGCGATGTCCACCTTCATAGCCCGCGAGTGCTCCTCCCACCGCCGGGTGCTCCCCTCGATATCCGTGAACAACAACGTAACAGTGCCCGAAGGCAGATTGGTCATAGTTGCTTCGCTCCAATTACGAATTACGAATTACGAATTACGAATTGGATTTGTGCGTAATTCGTAATTCGTAATTACCCATCTTCCTCTAGTCCGTAGGCCATTGCTTGCGCCAGGCTCATCGCAGCGCCCTCCTGGAGCGCTTGCTCGAACGCCGCGTCGCCTAGCCGGGCGCGGGCGGCGGCCGTGCTGCGCTCGTATTCGGTGTTGTAGAGGGGATCCAGGCGGGCGCCGATGGTTTCCAGCAAGTAGTCGGTGGCGCCCAACAACCGGGCAGCGCGGGTGGCCGGGCCAACGCCCTGGATCCCCTCGTGCCGGGCCGCTTCCTCCGCCGCCAGGGCAGCCAGCCCGGCCAGGGAGAAAGCGATGGCGTACTTGTCGCCCAGGCCCCGCCTTATGCGGAGGCTCTCCTGCACCAGAGGCCGGGCTGTGTAGGGGTCGCCCGCCGCACGGGCCACCAGGCTCAGGTTATTCAGAACCGTGGAGATGCCCCACTCGTCACCGAGCGACCTGGAGATCGATAGCGCCTCCTCCAGCAACTGGCGGGCCTTGTCGCAGCCGCCGCTCGCCATCAGGTTGAGACCCAGGTTGTTGAGAGAGGTAACCATGCCGGGCCTGTCGCCCAGCTCGCGGTGCAGGGCCAGGCTCTCCTCGAGGAGCGGGCGCACCGGCTCATAATCACCCAGATAGTAGTTCGACTGGCTCAGCCCGGCCAGCGTGCGGGCTATCCTCCGCTTCGCGCCCGTGTCGTCGCTACGCTCCAAGCCCAGGGCCCGCATTATGGCCACCGCCTGCTCGAACAGGGGCCGCGCTGCCGCGTAATCGCCCTGCAGGAAAGCCAGGTAAGCCCGCGCGTAAATGCCGTCGCCGCGCAGCTCTTGCGAGATGGCGGGCGAGCCCTCGGCGTGCGATAGAGCCGCGGCCACCCGCGAGCGCCCCTCGGTCAGATAGCCCCGCCGCCACCAGAAAGGCCACAGCGCGCACACCATGCGCAACCCGGTCTCCTCCGCGCCGGGTGTAGCGTTGCACCACTCGAGGGCCGACCGGAAGTTATCGTGCTCGCGCTCCAGGGCCGTCAGCCAGGCCGCCTGGTCCGGCCCCCTCAGCAGGGTTAGGGCCCGCTCGGCCAGGTCGAGGAAGTACCCGGCGTGCGCCCCGCGCATAGTGTCCAGTTCGCCCCTCTCGCCCAGGCACTCCAGCGCGAACTCCCGTATCGTCACCAGCATAAAGTAGCGAGGCTCTCCATCCTCCATCTCCCGCTCCCGCAGCAGGCTCTTGTTGATGAGCGACTCCAATCCGTCCAGTATGTCCAGTTCCATTTCGGGGGTCGGGGGTATGAGCGCCAGCAAGGCGCGGTCGGGAGTCGGGCCCTGAGGCGTCGCAGACTCCGACCCCGGGCTGCTCACTACTGCTTCCGCCGCTTCCAGCGTGGAGCCCCCTACGAAGACCCCCAGGCGGGCGAAGAGGCGTTGTTCCGGCTCGTCCAGAAGCTGGTAGCTCCAGTCGATGGTGCCGCGGAGGGTGCGCTGGCGGGCAGGCACGTCGAGTGACCCACCGGTCAGCAGTTTCAGGCTGCCGGTCAGGCGGGGGAGCATCATTTGAGGAGAGAGCAACTTCACACGGGCGGCTGCCAGCTCGATGGCCAGCGGCGACCCGTCGAGCCTGTGGCAGATTTCGGCTATCGCGAGCGCGTTGTCGTTCGTCACCCTGAAGTCGGGCCGGGCAGCAATAGCTCGGTCAACGAACAGCGCTACGGCTTCATACTGGGTCAGGCCCTCGGGAGGAGGCAGGTGCTCCAGGTCGGGCAGTTGCAGGGGAGGCACCTGCACTTCGTGCTCCGCGCTCAGTTGCAACGGCATCCGGCTGGTGACCAGCACCTCCAGTCGAGGCGCGGCCCCCAGCAGGGTTGGGACCAGCGGCGCGCCCGCGAGCACCTGCTCGAAATTGTCGAGCAGCAGCAGGAGCTCTTTGTCGCGCAGGTAATCCCCCAGCGCCTCTTCCAGCGATTTGCCGCGCGCCTCCTGGACGTCTAGGGCCGCGGCTATCGAGGAGGCTACCAGGTTCGGGTCGCTGATGGCCGCCAGCGATACGAAGAACACCCCGTCCTTGAAATCGTTCAGCAACGCGGCGGCAATTTCCAGCGCGAGGCGGGTTTTGCCAATGCCGCCCGGCCCCGTGAGGGTGAGCAGCCACACATCGTCGCTCCTCAGCAGGGCGCAGCAAGCGGCCACTTCCTTCTCGCGGCCTATGAGTGGGGTGGGCTGCAGCGGGAGGTTGTTGGCCCGGCCCGAAAGGCTTTTCAGTGGCGGGAAGTCGGAGGGCAACGCGGGGCT
Source organism: Chloroflexia bacterium (assembly GCA_045805005.1). Taxonomy (GTDB): domain Bacteria; phylum Chloroflexota; class Chloroflexia; order QHBQ01; family JADMIH01; genus JADMIH01. The sequence continues at coordinate 11,970 of JBJMMB010000548.1, read as the reverse complement.
GACCACCTGAAAGATATGCTCCGGGTTGGTCAGGTCCCTCAGGCGGTGCTCTCCGAGGTCGCGCAGGCTCACCCCGGTGGGCAGGCTGTCTCCCGCAAGCTGTTCGGTGGCCTGCGACAGGATGATTTGCCCCCCGTGGCAGGCCGCCAGCATCCGTGCCACCCGGTTGAGCAGCGGCCCGGAGTATTCTCCATCGAACACCTCCGCGACCCCGGTGTGCAGCGCCATACCCACGCGGACCTCCGGCCCCGGCCGCTCGGGGTTCGCGTTCCAGGCGGCGAGGGCCACCTGCGCCGCCAGCGCCCCGGCTATAGCCTGCGGAGCAGTGTGGAATGCGGCCTGGAGGCCGTACCCTACCGTCTTGTAGGGGTAGCCGTCGTTAGCCTGAATCGCCTCGCGCACGATGGTATCCTGGCGGGTCAGGGCGCTAGCGTCCGCCCCGGCGCCGGCATCCACGTCGGTAAAGAGAAAAGTGATAGTCCCAGCGGGCAGCCGGGGCATGGCATGCTCCTTCAACGTTCTCTGTGGGGTACGTCTGCCACCGGCGAAACGGTTGTGGGCTACCATCGTCCCGCGCCGGGTGGCTCGTGGCCATACCCAACTATCGCCACCCCCGTCCCTGAAGGGAGCCCCTCCCTGAAGGGAAGCCTGACTTAGCTCATGCCCGCCGCCAAACGGAGTGGAACGGTAACCTGGATGCATCGCTAGCCAATAGAGGTGCCTTTCTATTATCCCGGATTGTCAGTGTCGGGCGCAATACATATTAAGCTGTATAATCATTGCGGCCTATAGTCTAAAAGGCGCGTCTATCAATTCTCCCTGAAAGGAGCATATGAGCGAACAACCCGAGCCGCCCGAGCCGCCCACCCCGGCGCTAAGCTACTATTACCACCTGATGCTCACCCACCCGGCTGAGCCCCGCGTCTTGATGCTGCACGGCGAGTCGGGCTGGGCGCTGCCCAAATTCGAGCCCGAGCCGCATTTCTTCGCCACGGGTATGGGCCTCGTCAATCAGGAGGCCCGCAGGCTGCTGGGCGTGGACGCCAGTGTGCTTCGCCGGGCCTACGCGGAGGTCGACCGCGAAGTCAAGAAGGAGGTCAAAGCCGTCTTTGTTCTGGAGAACCACACCCCCAGCTGGACCCCGCCGCCGGGCGCGCTATGGGCTGGCCGCGAGCAACTGGCTCGCCTTGAGCTTGCTATCCCCGAGCACCGGGGGGTGATAGATACATGGCTGCGCGAGGACGAAACGGGCGATCTGCCGCCCCAGCGCGCCCCCTGGGCCAAAAGGGGCTGGTTCGACACCGCCTCCGCCTGGATAGTGGCCGAGCTGGCCCGCCACGACCTCGCGCCCACGGGCCCTATCGAGCAGTTCAAGAGCTGGGGCATATCGTGCGTGCTGCGCATACCCACTACCGGGGGTCGGGTTTACTTCAAGGCGGTGCCTCTGCTCTTCATCTCCGAGCCCGCCATCACCCGGTCCCTGGCTGCCCGCTACCCTGACCACATCCCCTCGCCCCTCGCCATAGCCGAGCGCGAAGATGAGAGTTGGATGCTGCTGCGCGATTTCGGAGGGCACGAGCTAGAGGAGGGCACGGTGGACCAGTGGGCGGAGGTGCTGGGCTTCCTGGGGCGAATCCAGCGAGAGTCAGCCGGGAGCATCAATGAACTGCTCACTCTGAGGTGCGCCGACCGGCGCCTGGAGATACTCGCCTCACAGGTCGATCCCCTGCTGGACGACGCCGGGGCTATGTCCACTCTTGAAGCGGCCCAGGTCGAGCAAATGAGAGCATTGGGGCCGAGGCTGAAAGCTATGTGCGAGGAGTTGGGCGGCTACGCCATACCTGCAACGCTGGTGCACGGAGACTTCCACAGCGGTAATATTATCGTCAACGACGGCAACTACATTTTCTTCGACTGGACCGACGCCTGCATCGCGCACCCCTTTTTCGATCTGCCCACCCTCTTCGGCATGGGCGCACCCGAGATCGTGCTGGCCGAGCGCCTGCAGTTCCGCGACGAGTACCTGCGCCCCTGGGCGGCCTATGAGCCACCGGAGAGGTTGGTCGAGGCATTCGAACTGGGGTACAAGCTGGGGATGCTGCACCAGGTGATCAGCTACCAGCACATAGTGAATAGCCTGGAGCCGTCATCGAAGCAGGACCTGCAAGGGGGCACCGTTTACTGGGTGCGCAAGCTGCTGGAGGCCCTGACCGGTGAGGGGGAAATGTGGATAAACGCCTAGATTCCTTATTGACAAAAACGAACATTTGTACTATAATATCTGCATCGTCGCTACAATCCGTTCCTGATTACCGGTGCCCAGCTTATCAACAAGGGAGAACACTGTCATGGCGAGCCATCCTATCGTGCACATCGAGATTCCGGCCAACGATCCTAAGAGCCTCGGAGAGTTTTACGCGAAAATTTTCGATTGGAAATTGGAGTTAGACCCCAGCTTTGACTACCTGCAGTTCGACGGCCAAGGAGGGCCCGGTGGGGCCTTCGTGCAGATCGACGCGAATTCGCCGATGCATTCCAAGGCCAACAGCCCGCTACTGTACATCGGCACGGACGACATCGACGGCGACCTAGCCAGGATCGAGTCGAGCGGAGGCAAGACCGTAGCTCCCAAAATGGAGATCCCCGGTATAGGCTGGTTCGCGGTCTTCACCGACCCCACAGGCAACAACATGGCCTTGTACACCAGGTTGCAGAATCAGGGCTAGAAGAGATAGCGAAAACAGAGAAAACAGAGAGACAGCCGCCGGTGGGCGGCTGTCTCTCTACATGAATCACCCAAGCAGAGGCGCAACTTCTTCGGCCACCCGCCGAACCAGGCCCTCCTCGTATCCGGGCGGCATGCCGATGCATATATGGTCGATCCCAACGTCCAGGTATGACTTGATGACCTCCCGCGCTTTACCCACCTCTTCGAGGCTCCTCATATAGTACTGCCACGACCTGCGGATCTCCGACGGGTCGCGGCCGATCTCCGCGCAGTGGGCGTCCAGGACCTCGTTCTTGTGCCGCGACTCCTCCGGGGTCCCGCCGGGGCCGTTGTAGATCGAGGCGTGTTTGGCGACCACTCTCAAAGTCAGCTTCTCGCCTCCGCCGCCGATGGTGATGGGCGGGTAGGGCTTCTGCACAGGTTTCGGCTCGTGCCGGGCGTCCTTGAGGTTGTAGTACGTCCCCTCGAAGCTGGACAGTTCTTGCGTCCAGAGCAGCTTTAGCATCTCGCACGCCTCATCAAGCTGGCGTATCCGTTGGGCAGCCGGGGGAAACGGGACTCCGTACATGTTGTACTCCAACTCGAACCACCCCGCCCCCAGGCCCACATCGAGCCGGCCTCCGCTCACCTGGTCCACTGTGGTGGCGATCTTGGCCAGCACGGCCGGATGGCGGTACCCGTTGCACCCGACCATCAGCCCCAGCCGCACCCGCTTGGTCGCCGCCGCCAACGCCCCGAGGAGTGTCCAGCCATCCATGCATGGCCCCTCGACATGCCCGTTGATGGGCACGAAGTGGTCGAACATCCAGAACCCGGTAAACACCTCCTCGGCCTCCGTATCCTGGCAGTAGCGCAAAATCCCGTCCCAGTCCCGGTCGTGCTGCGCAGCCTTGATGTCAATTCGTAGTGGGTAGTTGCTCATGTGTTTCTCCCTAATAACCCAAACTGTAGGGGCAGGCCCCCGTTGCCTGCCCTGGTCGTTTACCACCAACGCTTCGGTTGGCGAACAGGGCAGGCAACGGGGGCCTGCCCCTACGGGCGTAATTGCGCCTAAGACCTGCTTGCAATCCCTTAGCTTGATGCTTATAAGCAGGCAACGGGGGCCTGCCCCTCCGGGTACATATGCCTTCTTCTGGTCTCCATTCCTAGCGGGCTGCGGCCCTGGCTACCAACGCCTCCCGCCACCCCTCGGGGACCAATCGTAGCGCCTCGCCCAACCAGGCGCTCCGTCCGATGATGTAGCGCGTCTTTGGACGCTTGGCCGTAAGCGCGTGCTCTACGAGCCGGGCTACGGCCTCCGGCGGCAAGCCCGAGCGGCCGCTCCTCTCCGCGCGCCTTCGCTGGGCGGCGGCATTCGAGCCGTAGAGGTCCAGAGCGCCCGGTGGGAGTTGCTCGCTAAGGGCCTCGCCCGAGGCGAGGGCTTTGTTCCAGATCGGCGTGGCGATGCCTCCGGGTTCGATGATCGACACCGGTATGCCCCACGGGCGAAGCTCCATGCGGAGGGTAGAGGTAAGCGCCTCCAACGCGAACTTGGAGGCGCAATAGGGCCCCAGCAGGGGGAACGGGAGCCTCCCGCTGATTGAGCCTATATTGACTACGCGCCCCCGGCCTGTCCGCAGCATCGGTAGGAAGGCCTGCGTTACGGCGATCTGCCCGACCACGTTCACCTCGAATTGCTTCCTCAACTCCGCTATGGGCACGAACTCCAGCGGGGACGCCACGACGATCCCGGCGTTGTTCACCAGCCCCCGCAACCCGCGCTGCCCGACCGCCGCCTCCACAGTCCGCGCCGCCTGCCCAATGGACCACTCGTCCGTAACGTCCATCGTCACGTAGGTGAAACGCCTCGACGCGTGCTCCTTTAGGGCTTCGCCATCCTCGGCCTTCCTCACGCCCCCGAAGACGCGAAACCCTAACCAATCGAGCCGCAGCGCGCAGGCCCTGCCTATCCCCGTGGAGGCCCCGGTAACAACCACGGCCTCTCCACGGCCCACGAGGCGGTCCCCACGCCCCGGCACCGACTCATGCGGACCCACTCAGCGCGACCTGCGCAACAACCGGCCCATGACCACCAGCACCAAACCCAGGGCCGCCCCAAGCGCCGCCGCCTGCGGAGTGGTCAGCAGCACCCTTGACCCCTCTTTCAGGTTGGCCGACCCTCCTGAGAGCAGCACCCCAACAAAGCCGTTGGAGACCTCCGCGTTCCCCCCGGCAAGGAGGAACATACCCCCGCCCTGCTCCACGTGAAGATTCGCACCGGAGATCAGGAGAAGTCCGCCGCCTTCCCTAACGCTCATATCCGCACCCGCAATGAGAATATTGCCCCCTCCGGAGGTTATGCTCAGGTCGTTCCCGGCAATCGCCGCCCCCGCGCCACCGTTGGTAATGGTAACATCTTCCCCCTGGGCGAACGGCACGAACCCGTCGCGCACCTCCACGTTCCGCCTTTCCTGCTCTTCCCCTGTCTCTTGCACATCTCCTGGCTCCTGGTTGTTTGTCTCGTTATCCATGGTGGTTTGCTCCTCGTTACCCGTCCTCGATCCCGTTGCCCGTTACGACAAAATGGGGCTCATCGGTGTACGGTGAAAACAGCCGCCAATGTTCGTACTTGAGTGTGTGATTGGGAAATACCTCTAGCGTATATCCATCGCTCAGAGTCAGGCGAATGCCGCCGGTATGGTCCGCCGATGTTGCCTCAACCGTAAGCGGTGAACTCGCTCTTGCGGCGAAAAGCGCATCGATCCGCTCGTCACAGCGGTTCGCGCCCGGTTTGTCATCGTCAAAGTCCGGGGGTTCGTTGTATGGGTCTCCTGCTGGGAAATACTTGTCCATATGACCCACAACGATCCCTTCCGGTCCGACAATTCTCCACTCGCAGGTCACGTGCAGCGCGTACTCTCTCACGGTTCTGGTTGTACCGTTGCGGTCGGTCACTTCGTACTCGTCACCAAATTCGAACCACTCTACCGGCCCGGCACGCCCGCCAGCCCATAGTGGCAGACCTTCGAGAACTCGGATTGTGCGCTCTATCTCCTCTTTCACGGTGCTGTATCAACTCGTACCGCTTCTCCTATGGCCCGCAGCGCCTCCGTGAAGCACCGCATGGGCGGGCGCACGAGGCCCGCGCCCACCTGCCCCACGCCTGCCTCTTTGTGGGCTATGCCCGTGTTTATGATGGGTAGCACATTCGAGTCCACCACCTTGCGCACGTCTATGCCCGTCGCGGTGCCAGCGAAGCCCAGGGCAGGCAGGGTCCAGTTAGGGTTGCGGCCCAGGGTGATGCCGTACATGGCCCGCGTGTAGGCGACCGCGTCGGCAGGGGTGCCGCCGACCACCTTCACCACGGCGGGCGCGCCCCCCATGGCGAAGCCGCCCAGGCCCGCGGTCTCGGTGATGGCGCTGTCGCCTATATCCCCCGCGGCATCGGCCTCGCTGAAGCCGGGTAGGTAGACCCCGTCCGGTATGTTGGCCGGGCCGGTGAACCAGCGGTCGCCCGTGCCGCTCACCCTGATGCCGAAATCCACGCCGTTGCGTGCCAGCGTTGTGACCACGGTGCAGCCGGGGATACCGTGCGCCGAGTCCATGATCGCCTTGCAGGAGGCCATGGCGAGGTTGAGGAAGAAGTAGTTGTTGGCCGCGATGGGGTCGAGAGCGGAGGCCACCCGCTCGCGGTCGTCTATCGCCCTGATGAGGGACGGGGCGAGGGCTTTGAAGAGGAGCGAGGTAGCGGCCAAATGCCTATTGTGCAGCTCATCCCCCATCTGCAACGCCTGGGCTATCAGCGGCTTCAACTGCAAGCCCCCGAGGCGGTGTATGCCTACCTGGAGGGTGGGCCCAAGCACGTCGCACATCCAGCGGAGCCGGTTGAGCACCTCCGGCGCGAAGGCCCCGTAGCGCAGCACCTTGCCCATCCCTTCGTTGAGCGACGAATAGGCGTAGTTGCCTGCGTCCGTATTGCGCACCACGAACATGGGCATCGAGGGCGACACCAGGCCCGCCATGGGCCCAACCGCGCCCCGGTGGTGGCACGGCTCGAAGCGCACCCCGCCCCCCGAGGCGAGAGCCCGCGCCGACGCCTCGTCTGCCGCCCAGCCCTCCAGCAGGATGGCCCCGATAACCGCCCCCTGCATCGGCCCGCACATCCGCTCCCACTCTATAGGTGGCCCGGCGTGAAACAGCAGGCGCTCGTCCATCTCGGGCCAGATCTCGCGGGCCGGGCGCACGTCCTCCCACACCGGGTCCGCCGCGAAGATGCGCCGCAGGGCCTCCTCGTTCGCGTCGGTGATCCGCGCCCCCAGGCTACCAGGGGTCGTGTCGTCGGCCAACTCCGCCAGCAGGGGCCCCAGGGCCGGGTCACCCTGCGCCGGGGGCTGCCAATCGACGTGCAGATGCGGCGCGCCAACGGCGTCTAGAGTTTCCGCGAAGGTGCGGACGCCTATGTTGAGGACGCGTGGGCCTTCGTTGAGGAGGGAGGTTATGCGGCTATCGGGAATCAATGCTCAGATCCTTTCACAACTGCAACGGTTGCCGATTGCTTCATCCCAGTTTCTCGACGCCCTTCACGGTCACTGTTCCGCTCTGAGGAAACGTAATGCTAGAGGCCACCACAGCTAATGAAAATGGAGGAGGAAGAAAGAGGTTGGGCTCCAATCCCCCAAACCCCCGACACGGCGGCCCTGCACCCCACTACCGAGCACAAGAGCTAGCCAGTCCTGGCAACAATAGCTGCGGCCAACCGGGCCGCGGCCGCGTTACTTGGTGCTACAATAACCCCCACCTCCGACAAAGCCTGACGCTGCTTTTCCAGGCCCTGCGGGTCGCCCTCGGTGCCGCATACATGGGCTACCACGGCGAGGGTTCGCCCATTCGAGGTCGCCCGCCTCCGCGCTTCTTTGATTGTCTGCGAGAGTGCTCCCACGGGGTCGGGGTGGGAGCCGTAGCCGAGGACCACGTCGAGGAGGAGCACCGCTACCTCAGGGTCTGCGGCTTCGGTGAGGATGCGCTCGGCCCGTGTGGTCATGTCGATCATGGGGTGGGGCCGGCCTACGGTGAACTCGTCTGAGCCCAGGTCGAGGCAGGTGTGGCCCTCGCTGCGGTGCGAGTCGGAGAGGGCTAGCTCGGGCGAGAGGGGCGTGTTGGAGTGGACGGGTCCGAGGGTGCCGCGCAGGATAAGCATGGCCTCGTAGCAGAACGTGCCGCCGGAGAAAAGCCCGCGCACGTAGCGCTGCCCCGCCTTGAACTCCTCCGCGGCCATTGCCTCGTCGCCGCTCGGGTCTTCGACGGCGGGAGGGCGGCCGCCGGCCAGTTCTACGGCCCGCCGCGCTGCCTCCTCCAGGGTCTGCACTGTGGAGATGTTACCCTGCCCGCCGGTGGGCAGACTTCTTGGGTCCGCCCCGAGAAAGGCCACGACCACCGGCTTCGCGCTTTCCCCCGCCGCTGCCAGCACACGCTCAGCCACGGCGAGGTGGGGCGGCTTCGAGACGAGCACCACAACCCCGGTGCCAGGGTCGGCAAGCAGAGCCCCCAGGCCGGCCAGCGTCATGGCCCCGTTGATGCGCTCCGACAGGTCGCGGCTGCCCGTGCCGATGGCGTGGGAAATGCCCTGCCCGTAGCGGTCGACCAGAGAGGTGACCTCCTGCATGCCGGTGCCCGACGCACCCACGACGCCTATCGCGCCCCGCCGGACAACGTTCGCAAAACCGAGGGGCACGCCCCCGAGGATGGCCGTGCCGCAGTCGGGGCCCATGAGGAGCAACCCTCGCTCTGCCGCCAGCGCCTTGAGGGCCTGTTCGTCCTCCAGCGACACGTTGTCACTGAAGATCATGACGTGTCGCCCCTGAAGGAGGGCCTTGCGGGCCTCCGCGGCCGCGTACAGGCCCGGAGTGGAGATGAGCGCCAGATTGGCCTCCGGGAAGGCCGCCAGTCCAGAAGCCAGGCTGTGCGGCTCTTCCTCGCGCCGCGCCTCTCCGGTTGCCACCTCCGCCTGGAGCAGCGATTCCAACTGCCCGGTGGCCGACTCCAACCCGCTCTCCGTGCCTCGAATCGCCACGATCAGATCGTTCGGCCCCGCCGCCTGTCCCTCCGGCGTCAGCAGCCCCGCCTCACCGAGCATCTCCTTGTTGGGCTCCGTGCCCATCATCAGCGAGGCGTCCTCGATCCCCTCGATGGCCCGCAGCTTTACGGCCACCTGCATCAGGGTCACCGAGTCCTGGTACCTGTTCGTCAGGACGAGGTCAAGCGTTCTCATAGCCCTTCGCTTCCTCTCGCAACTGGAAACTTCGCTACACGAACACCCTTTTCACTCGCACCCCGGCGCCGTGCCCGAATAGCCCGTCTAGTATATCACTAGCGGGTAGATCGACCAACCATGTAGCTACCGCTTGATTGGCTCGGCTATGAGCGGCTCACCAGACCCGGTTCCACGCGCTGGACCGTGGAGTAGTCCCACTGGTCCATGAGCATGCGGAAGATATCGGACTCGGTGATGATCCCGACCAGTTCACCGTAGTCGTTGAGGACCGGCAGCCCGCCCACCTTGCGGTCCAACATGATGCGAGCGGCGTCCTGTATGTGCGTATCGGGCTTCACGGTGAAGGGCTGGTAGGTCATGATCTCCCCTACCGTGAGCTTCGACAACACGTAATTCAGCTCGTACAGGCTCACGCCCACCCTTGGGGAAGGGCGGGCCTCCCGCAGGTCGCCCAGGCTCACGATGCCCACCAGGCGATCGCTGTCCACCACCGGCAGGCGACGGAAGGCGAATTTCATCATCGTATTATAGGCATCGGCTACGAGCGTATCCTCGCGGATGGTCTTCACCTCCGAAGACATCCAGTCTCTGACGTAAATCTCTGCAGCGTTCATCCCTTTACTTCTCTGTTCCCAGGCGTCCTATACTGATACCCCGGCCGGTAGATATTGGTGTAACCTGTTGTGGTTCCCCAATCATAAAACAGGTGGGTTGCTATCCCGGTGCATTCAGGTAAAAAAACGGTGAACAACCGGCTATTGACAATATTCCGCCCCCTGGCGTATAATCCGAACACTGTTCAGTGGCCGAATGCCCTTGGAGGATGCTATGAATGGAGCCACGCCACGCGCCCGGCGTAAGGAGCGCGCCCGGCAGGTCATACTCCAGGCCGCACTCCAGCTTATACTGGAGAGGGGACCTGATAACCTTTCGCTGCGCGAGGTCGCCCGCCGTAGCGACTACAGCCCCGCGGGCCTCTACGAGCACTTCAAGAATAAAGACGACATCGTGGAAGCGGTCGCTGCGGAAGCCCTCGCCCGCCTGCGCGCTTACCTGGACAACGTGCCGTCCGGCCCGCCCTCGCGCAAACGCCTGGTGGAGCTGGGGATGGCCTACGTGGAATTCGCCCGGCAAAACCCGGAGCAGTTCGCCGTCATCTTCTCCCCAGCGGCGGTCGGGGCCGGCCTTTCCAACGAGATCACCGGCGATAGCTCCCCTTACCGCCTCTTTTCCCGAGCCGCCGGGGCCGCGCTGGCATCGGGCAAACTCATGGGCCAGAAAGACTACGGTTCAGAGGAGATAGCCTACGGCCTCTGGGCCCTGGCCCACGGGATGGCCACCTTGAGGGCTACCCACCTGCGCTTCTCTCAGATCGACTTCAGCGCTGCCGACCGTTACACCTTCGAGGCATTTCTCAGGGGATTGCGGCCCAAATAGGGGAAATAGGGAAACGCTCATGAAAACACTGCTCCTGCTTCGCCACGCCAAGACCGAGAAGGAAGACCCCCAGGGGGACGCCGCCCGCGCCCTCACGGAACGGGGGAAGCACGACGCCGCTACCATCGGGCGCAAGATCCTGGAGCTTACCGGCCGCCCCGATGTCATCGTCGCCTCCGACGCCCGCCGCGCCCAGCAAACGGCTGAGATAGTGACCGCCGAGTTGGAGTTCGAGGGGCCTGTGACCACCGAGCCTTCGATCTACGCAGCCTATCCCGACGACATCCTACGCGTGGTGCGCAAACTGCCCAACAAGGCCGCCTCCGCGCTGCTCATCGGCCACAACCCCGGCTTCGAGGACCTGGCGGGCATCCTCGCGGGTACCCCCTCACCCTACCCCCACCTCCCAACGGCGGGCGTGGCCTTTCTCGAGTTCGAGGTCGACCGCTGGCGAGACGTTCGCGAGGGCAAGGGGAGGCTGAGGGGGATTTACTCACCCAAGGAAATAACCTAGTCGGGAACCGAGATCTTGTCCAAGCCGGGCTCGCCCTGCGGGTATTGCGGGTTCATGGCTTCCAGGGTGTCGGCGATGGTGCGAGCGACAACCAGGTTGCGGTACCATTTCTTGTTGGCGGGCACCACGTACCAGGGTGAGTATTCGGTCGAGCAGTTGTTCATGGCGTCCTGGAATGCGATTTGGTACTGGTTCCAAAGCGTGCGCTCCTGCAGGTCGGCGCTCGCGAACTTCCAATGCTTGGCCGGGTTTTGCAGGCGGCTTACCAGGCGGCGCTTCTGCTCGTCTTTGGAGATGTCGAGGAAGAACTTCAAAACCACCGTGTTGTTCGCGGCCAGGTTTCGCTCAAAGTCGTTTATGAGGCTGTAGCGCTCCCGCCATACCTCCTCCGGCACCAGGCTCTTGACGCGCACCACCAGCACATCTTCATAGTGCGAGCGGTTGAATATGGTTATCATGCCCCGCTCCGGCGTCTTCGCGTGGTAGCGCCATAGGAAGTCGTGCGCCAGCTCCTCTACGCATGGCACTTTGAAGGAATGCACCTCGCAGCCCTGGGGGTTCACTCCCTGGAACACGATGCGAATCGTGCCGTCCTTGCCCCCGGTGTCTATCGCCTGCAGCACGATCAAAAGGCTCTGCTTGCGCTCGGCGTAGAGCTTTTCCTGCAAGTCACGTATCCGCCTGCGTTGCTTTTTTAGCTCCTTCCGCACGTCCCGCTTGCGTTGGTAGTGCTCGGACTCGTTGGGGTCCACCCGGCTCAAGTCGACCGGCTTGCCCGGCTCGACCCTGTAGCGCGGGTAGTCCGGGTCGGGCTCGTGCCCATTCGTGACGAATTTCTCCGGCTCGACCACCTCGTCGACCCGCTCCACGCCCCCAGGATTGAGGCCGGCAACCGGCATTGCGGCCTCGGGCACCGCACCGTTAGCATGGGGGTTAGAACTCGGTTCCTTGGATTTGCCCTTTGCCATAGTGTACGTCCTCCGTAACCTCAGGTTGTGAAAGTAAAAGAAGTTGGGGGACACCCCCAAGCCCCCGGCAGGG
>JBJMMB010000547.1:0-3353 GCA_045805005.1 Chloroflexia bacterium | reverse complement strand
CTCTCGACGTGCGTACAGGTCGAGCACGGCCTGGTAGATGAGGCCGTGGGCTTCCCTGTAGAAGTCGTCGGAGTGGAGGAACGGCGCGACCTTGATGATCGCGTCGCGGTCGAGGAGGAGCGACCCCAGCACCGCCTCCTCGGCGGAGATATCGTAGGGTACGGGGCGCTCGACCTGCTCCATCATGGGCATAGCCATTGGTCACTACCTCGAATGTCAGTAGCGGGACCCCAGGTTGAGGGCCCCTTGTACTCAAAACCGACTCTAAAATCTCAAAACCGCTCTTTTGCTACATTCCTCGAGTTTGTAGCGCCAGTCAGCGTGTTTCTGTCCACACCTGGCGCGATGACCGGGTGCTACTCGGGTGCGAGCAGCGCTAAGCGCGTGCGTTGCGTTGAAAAAGAGAGGCCAAAGGAGAGGGACGGGGCCATTACGGCACTTAGAGCGGCTTCAATCCGCCGCGCCCCTACCTTTGACTCACTTGTCGCGGGCGGCCTGTGGGGCCACCCTTGCAGCATTCGAGCCGCCCTACGAGGGGTAGGATTCCGCCTCGTCTTCGGCCTCGGCCTGCTGCTCGGCAAATTCAGCCCGCGCTTCGATAAGTGCGTCCCGCCCGGCGTCCATAGTATCGTCGGCGGGGGTGCTCGGCTCGTCGTGGCTCTGAGCCGCCGCATCCTGGGGGGCGGGGGCCGGAGCGATGCTCTCGGCGGGACCGGAGGCGGAGGCCCTGGCGGCCTTACCCGAACCCGTACCTGTACCCGTACCCGCGGCACCAGCCGCCACTTCGGGCGCGACCTCTACGTTGAACTGGGCAGTGATACCGTTGCCTATATCGGCGGTAGCGGTATAGGTGCCCAGGCGATGGATAGCCTCGCTCAGCTCTATTTTGCGCCGATCCACGGTGAGGTTGTGCTGCGCCTGCAAAGCCTCGGCGATGTCGGCGGGGGTGACCGAACCGTAGAGCCGATTTTCCGAGCCGGCGCGGGCGCGGATGGTAACCGTCTTGTCCTGGATAGCCGCGGCTGCGCCTCGCTGGGCGTCCAGAGCCTTGTTGGCGCGGCGAACGTATAGATCCGCCTGGGCTTCGGCCTGCTTGACCGAGCCGCGGGTGGCGACCACGGCCAGCTTCTTAGGCAGGAGGTAGTTGCGGGCATACCCATCAGCCACTTCTTTGATTGTACCTGCCTCCCCCACGCCGGGCACCGCCTGTGTCAAAATAACTTTCATTTCGGGGTATCTTATCCCTCTTCTTTCTGAAGTCAAGGGGAAAACCTTGCCTAGCATTATACCATAAGGGTTGCAAGGGATGGGGATTTGCACCCCGGTTCCACAGGTTATGCACTCGCACGCCTATGTGCTGCGAGCAGGGCTTATTTATTCCCGCTAGCCTGTGGCTGTAGGGGCAGGCCCCAGCCCCAGAGGGGACCCCGTGCTGCCTGCCCCGGTTGCTTACCACCAAAGTTCAGGCTAGCCGAACAGGGCAGGCAACGGGGGCCTGCCCCTACAGATTCCGCCTCCAGCCGTGCGGTGGGGATGAGATGGGAGATATGAGATTTAGCGGTCGTGGCGTAGCGCGCGGGCGATTTCGGGGGGCAAGGTGCCTAGAGCGACGGTCTGCTGGCCCCAGGAGGAGTTCATACCCTGGGTTTGCTCTATTGCTTCGGCAGTCGAGGCGGCCCGTGTGTAAGGCGAGGAAGACCCGGCAGCCTCGGGATGCTCGCTCCTGGCTTTCCTGACGGGCACCCATCGGGCCTGCATCCTCCCCGTTGCCGGCAGTGCCAGGTCTTCCGTCTGAGCACGCAGGACCCGGGCTCGTTGGACCTGGCTCCGCGACCAGGCGAGGAGCAATATTATGATTAGCAGCGAGAACAGTGACCATGGACCTAACCATAGATCCCTAAACCAGTCGGCAACCGCCCACGCCTGGCCGAAGGCGAATGCCACCAGGCCCAGGAGTGCGAGCCCGACCATGGCGGATGTGGACGTCTTTGGGGTACTGGGGGGAACCGTAGTGCCTGCAACGGTCACACTACTGACGTCCTGCACAACGTCTCCCGTCACGCTGCCGGTGTCCTGCACCGCTACTCCCGTCTGGTTGGCTACCTCGCCTGCCACCAGGCTCACCACCAGAGCGTCCAGGTCCTTTACCGTGTAATTCGATACGTGATCCGTGGTACTCGCGCCGGGAGCCCCGCTCTCTCCATTGGCATACGTGAGGAAAACGAACTGCCCCTGCGTGATCTGTGCGAACTGGCGGAAGATGTACTCGCCCTGGTCGTTCAAGCCACTCGCCCCGATGGGGAATATCTTGATGCCAGCGGCCACAGCCGCTCGTAGGAGGTCGATGTAGTCAGAGTCGATTCCGTAGTCCAGGTGTGGAGGTGCATCCCCCACCAACACCACCATGCGAAGGTGCCTGCCATGGCTATTGTCGGCCCAGCCCGGCAGATGGATGGCATCGTGCAAGCCCGCGCTCACCGACTCGGGCTCGTCGCCTCCTCCCTCAGCGGTTACCTGGGAGAGGTTGGAGGAGAATTGGCCCACGTTATCGGTGAAGTCCCATAAGCGGGTTACGTAGTCGTCGCCCCTATCACGATAAGCGACCAGCCCAAGTCGAGGCTTGCTGCTGCCGGGCAATTGCTCGATGCGGGAGGCAATGGTATCTACAGTGGACTTAATCTTGTCTAGCTCATCACCCATGCTGCCGGTGGCGTCCACCAGGAAGACGAGATCGATGCCCACCGGACCTGTGTTGTCCAGTTGTTTGGATGTGGCGGCATCGAGGACCAGGTCGGTTTTGACGGTGAGGTCTTGTGGGTGAGAATTGACTACATTAGTTTCGTACCTGGCCTGGCCCCGGGAGATGACGGCTCGGAACGATTGTCCCTGGATTGGTTCCGGGGTCGCTACGATATTGGGGAATATGAGGACTCGGCCATCGCTGACGGTGGCGCCATCAAAGACCTGGCCGTAAGCATCGAAAAGTTGAACCCTGGCCCCTGCCACGGGGTGTTGGTTAGAGTCGAGCACTCGAAGAAACAAACGGCGTGTCACGTCGATTGGAATAGCACGAGCGCCGTTGTAGGATTGTAAGTAAGCAAGGTAGTCATTGAAGGAAGCGTTGTCGTCCACTTGGCCGGCCTTCAGGAGCGATTGGTTGGTCGAAGGCTCCGGGGTTGGTTGGGTGGAAAGTTGTGCGGGGGGCTCGGGCGACGTAGCGGCAGGGTCTGTTGGTGGAGGGTCGGGCGATGTGGCGGCGGGCCCTGAAGCGGGGGCTTCCGAGCCGCCAGCGGGCTCGGGGGCCGCGCCGCCTGTCGCGCCGCCTGTCGCGCCACCCGAGGCAGGTGGCGAGG
>JBJMMB010000546.1:0-6015 GCA_045805005.1 Chloroflexia bacterium | reverse complement strand
GGCGCACGTTTCGTGCCTTTGGAGAGTAAGAACCACGTGCTGCTCCAGGTTGAGCCCGCATGGCCGCAGTTCGTGGGCGAAGTGCGCGACTTCCTTGAGGCTTCGCCGGCGGGGATTGGGCGTGCGCCTCTGGCGGGCTCGCTGCCGGGCCTCTCGACACGGGAGCTGGAAGTACTGGAGTTGGTGGCGCAGGGGCTGGACAACCAGGAGATTTCAGTGCGGCTGGTGCTCAGCCCCAAGACGGTTAGCAACCACATCACCAGCATCTACAGCAAGCTGGACGTATCCACCCGCGCCCAGGCTATCGTAGCGGCGAGGGATGCCGGGCTCGGCCGGGGCGGTGTCCAGGTCCAGGGTAAGCGTTCAGACATGAGGTAGCAAATCTGTCCTTAGCTTGATGCGTGTGGGCCTCCTGCGCCAGTTACTACTCATCTGCAAGCAACGGAATAGGAGCTATCTCCTATTCCGTTGGCCCATCGGCGTGCGAACAGGAGAGAAGTTGGGAGTTGTGCCTCATGGCTCTTGGCTCCTTCCGTGGTATGCTCGACTCAGCTTTCGAGCAGACCAAATAGGACAAGGAGAAAGACAATGACTGCTAATGTCACACCTGCGGAAGATGCGCTGGCCCGGCAGGGGGTGGAGGCTATGATTGGACGAGTCGATGAGAGGAAGGTGCGGTTGGTGGGCACCGCGGTTGCCCCGATCAGCGAGGCCGCGAACAGAGAGTGGGCGGCGCGACTGATCAAAGAGGGAGCTTCCGTGGGTTCGTTCGTGCGGTCGGTGTGGGTGCTGTGGATAGACCCTGCGAACCGCGATGGGGTCGACGCGATCTACAGGATAAAGGGGGCAAAACGGACCGGCAGGCCGATGGGGACCACCCTGGGGGCCCAAAGCTTCGTGGAGATGCTCGATCCCGACAGGATCGCACCCGGCCTGCGCACGATATTTTTGGACCCGCAGGAGCTTGAGTCGCGGCTTGGCATGCTCTGCCTGGTCCGGGCGCCTATCAGGAAGTCCGCGGCAGAGATACTACCCCCCAGCCTGGTATCGCAGGCGGCCGACGGCACTTACTGGCTGCAAAACTGCGTAATGACAGGCTCGACTCCCGTTGCGGGCCTGGTGCAGGCGATGCAGGATCATGGCATCAGGTTCCCGGCCGTCACATCTATGAACATCAGCGGCCAGCCGGAGATCGTGGACCGGGCTGAGGCGGAAGCGTTCTGCCGGGAGCACGGCGTTCCGCTGGTCCTCACCGGCCCGGAAGACAAGCATGCGGTGAGGGGTTCGTTCCCTATCATTGAGGTAGGGCCGGTAGGTGCGCGGGTAGTGAGGGAAGGGCAGTTTCCGAGTTACCTGTTCCGCTACCTGCTGGATGGGGCCGAAGTTGAGTTGTCGGGCGCGGCTCCCGCCAGGTTCCCCGTTGTCAGGACGCACAGCGAGGAGGTGGCGGGTCGCACGGGAGGGAAGCAGTTGCGTGAGGAGATCATAGCGCGCCTGGAGAGCCGGTCAGCGCCGATACGGGATCTCGACACGCCTGGGGCTACTTCTAGGACTGTTGCAACGTAGGGGCGACCCTGCCGGCTGACTGTGCATCCGCCCTGGGGGTGGCGGTTGATGCTCTGCTGCGTAAGGGCGAGCTCGTTCTTGGGCCTATGGAGCATACCGAATATGACCGCGCCATGATGGAGGTCCGCTCCAATACTGCCTCGTCGGTATGGGAGGCCGCATGGGAGGCAGAGGGGGAAGGAAGTAGCGCCAAAAGCATGGAGCAGGCAATAAAGTATGCGTTGGAGGAAGGGAGGGGTTAGTTCGAAGTCCTCAGCTAAACTGCGCGAGGAAGTCCAGCACCGCTTCATTGAACACGTGCGGTTCCTGGTAGCTCATAAAGTGTGTTACGCGCGGAATGATGACCAGGTGACTGTTGGGGATGCACTTAGAGAGCCGCTCAACAATTGTTCGCGAATACGGCATGCCGTATTCGGCCCCGATTACCAGGGTCGGGACCGAGATCGTGCCGAGCTGCTCGCACCTCAGCGGCTCTGGCGGCGAGGCGGGTCGCTTGGCACCGAAGTTCTCGAGCCACATACGTTGCAAGCCCTCGCCCTGGCTATCGAATGTGCCAGGTCCGCGGTTGTTTACAAGTTCAAACCACAACCTGGCAGCCCGTAAGGTCTCGCCTGCCGCTTCGGTTTGTACGCGTTCGTTCTCGGCGCGCCACCAGGCCAGCACAGCCTGGCCCTCAGGGTCGCCCTCCAACAGCCAGGGCACGTTCGGTTCAATGATGGTCAAACTCCGCACGAGGCCGGGTGCGTGGAGCGTGGCGCGAAGCGCTATTGCGGTGGAGAACCCGACTAGATGGACCGGCCCAGCTTGGAGTTGGCGCATGATTTCCACCAGGTCGGCGACGTGCGCTTCAACCGAGTTGTCGCCCTCCGCGCCCCAAAAGCCTGAGCCGTGGAAGCGGCGGCTGTAGGCGACGAACCGATACCGCGAGGCGAACGCCTTCCACTGAGGTTCCCAGTACCGGACATCCGAAAAGCCCCCATGCGAGAAAACCACCGGTGCACCTGTGCCCGCGTCCACGTATTCGAGGTCGACTCCGTTTACCTGTAGGCGAGTCATACTCCGTGTTGTTCTGGCGTGAGGCTCGCTGTCATCTATCATCTTCTGCTGCCTCGTGTACTGTGTACTCTTGGCGCAGTGTGGGTAACCGTCCCGCCAGGTAAACTATGGCCTCTGGTCCCACTATATCCCTGATGAAATGCAAGTTCATGATCGGCGCACTCCTTCCAATCATAAGTTTCACGTATTATATAGGAACAAGGCTGCAATCGCTGGCGGAGTAATCCATGGTTATTCCTCACAATGGAGGGTTTCGTGAAGCCTCGCATAACATTGATTACGCTCGCAGTAGACGACCTGGACAGGGCCGTACGGTTCTACCGAGATGGTCTCGGCCTCGAAACGGAGGGCATCATCGGGCAGGAGTTTGAGTATGGGGCGGTAGCGTTCTTTGAAATGCAGCCCGGGCTGCGCCTGGCCCTGTGGCCGCGACAGAGTCTCGCGCATGATTCCGGGCTGCCGGTTGGGAAGCCGAGCGCTACGGAGTGCTGTTTGGCGCATAACGTGTCATCGAAAGCAGAAGTTGATGATGTAATGGCTCAGGTGGGAAGAGCCGGGGCTTTGATTGTCAAGCCGGCTGAAGATACGTTCTATGGCGGCTACGCAGGGTACTTCCAGGACCCGGATCAGCATCTGTGGGAGGTGGCCTGGAACCCGCAAATGCTTCCGGCGGAGTGAGAGATTATGGCACTCGGGATTTCCGCTTTTCGGAGATCGCCACTATAGATAACATTGGCAAGGAAACCGGACCTGGTTGTCGTAATCGCCCAATCTAACCGAAGCTACAGGAGGAAAACTGCAATGGCACGAGTAAAAGGCATAGGCGGCGTCTTCTTCAAGAGCCACGACCCCGCCAACCTACAAGCGTGGTACCGCGAGCATTTGTGGCTTGAGCCGGCAAATGAGGAACCAGAAGCCGTGACCATTTTCAAGTGGCGAGAGGCCCAGGACCCCGAACAGGAGCATTACAGCGTCTGGTGCCCCTTTCCTCAACACACGGATTACTTCGACCCAACTACCTCCCCATACATGATCAACTACATCGTGGACGACCTCGATGGGATGATCCAACAACTGCGCGCTGCCGGGGTGCAGGTAGACGATAGGGTTGAGGAGAGCGAGTACGGTCGCTTCAGTTGGGCTGTAGACCCTGAGGGCGTCCGTTTTGAACTGTGGCAACCGCCGGCGCGATAAGACGCCTGCTTTCATGGGATTATGTGAGGAGGGTGAGCATAACCGATAGTCGGGCCAATCGTTAGTCAGCGACCATGAGCGTACGCACGAGCGTACGCTCTGGCCCATCAGGTGGGCTGAATTCGAGCCAGGATGTGCTTTGCCCGCTCGATGACGGGACGATCTACCATTTCTGCGCCCAGCCGGAAGGCCCCTGTGCCGTGGGCTGCGGCCGCATCAAGCACCCGCCTTGCCCATTGCGCCTCCTCGTCGGAGGGTGAGAAGAGCGCATTTACTATGGGGACCTGCATCGGGTGAATGCACAGTTTTGCGCCGAAACCGAGCCTGCGGGCGCGTACCGTGTCGGCGTGTAAACGCTCGGGATCGTCCAACGTGACCGTGATACCATCCACCGGTTGTTGCACACCCGCTACCCTGGAGGCTATCACCAGGCGCGAGCGGGCGTACAGCAGGGCGTCGTCGTCCCCCTCTATGGACGCATCCAGTTGGAAGTCGATGGAGCCGAACGCAAGCCGCTCTACGCCTGCCACTCGCGCCAGGTCGAGGGCTTGCCACAGCCCTAGCGCCGTTTCTACCAGGGGCAACACCGTCACGCCTGCGGGTAGCATCGCCGTCAGCCGGGCTATCGTCGCGGGGTCCTCGGCTTTGGGAAGCACCACCCCCGCCAGGCCGGGGCGCGCTATGGCCTCCAGGTCGGTGTCATGCCACTCGGTGCCTGCCGCGTTCACCCGCACATAGACGGGGCGGTCCGGCGACAGCCACCCGGCCACGGTAGCTCGTGCCTCGACCTTCCTCTCGGGGGATACCCCGTCCTCGAGGTCAAGTATGGTGGCGTCGGCCCCGGAGCGTAGCGCCTTTTCAAAGCGCTCGGGTTGGGTACCCGGTACAAACAGGTAGGATCGTGCCGGTGGTGCCGGTGGTGCCGGTGGTGCCGGTGGTGCCGCCAAGCCGGATACCTCCACAAATGTGTAGCTAGCCTGGTTGAGGGCCGGCTTCTTCGCCTTCGGCGGCGATGCGCGGAATGCTCGGCGCGCGACCGCGCTTGTACACTAGCAGCGTGCGCTTGAAGGTGACGACTACCTTGCCGGCCTGGTTATACCCTGTGGTCTTGACTGTGACGATGCCTACGGTGGGGCGCGACTTCGACTCGCGGGTCTCGAGGACCTCGGACTGGGAGTAGATCGTATCTCCCTCGAAGACCGGGTTCGGCAGGCGTATCTCATCCCACCCGAGGTTGGCGAACACGTTCTGCGAGACGTCGGTCACGCTCTGGCCGGTGACAAGGGCGACCGTGAAGGTTGAATCGACCAGTGGCTTGCCGAACTCGGTTTGCGCGGCGTAATGGTGGTCGACGTGAATAGGGGCGGTGTTCTGCGTGAGCAGGGTAAACCACATATTATCGGTGGTCGTTATCGTCCTGCCGAGGGGATGCTTGTAAATATCCCCTACCTCGAAGTCCTCGAAGAAGCGGCCTCGCCAGCCTTCCTTGATAGCCATACACGTGTTCCCCGCCTTGCCTTTGCTGTTTTAGCCGTAAGCAACGCCTAACGAAAGCTCTTGATAAGATAATTATGATGCTTCATTCTACATCACCAACCAGTATTACAGTGACACTTCGACTGGAATGCCCGAGATATGGAGATTCGCCTGGCTATCTCCATACAGATCGTGGTAGAGTAGCTCCGCAGGTATCGCTGTAATATAGTCGTTGCTGCGCTGACGGTCCGGTTGGCCCTATTGAGACAGTTGGTACGGTTGATGCTGGAAAAGCCTGTAGGTAAGGCCAATTTTCTGGCAGGGCCGCCTACGGACTGACCAGAACCGCGACGACCGAGAAAAAGGAGAAAGCTATGACTGAAAGAGAACCCGTAGCAGAGCAGCTGGCAACTCCCGATGCCCCTTCCATAACCCCCTGGGCTGACATACGCGACAGCCTTGCCGAAGCAGGCACCACCTGGCTGGCGACGGTACGACCCGACGGGCGACCTCATGTGGTGCCTGTGGGAGCGCTCTGGGTAGACGGCGCATATTACGTCACAATGGGGCAGGGCACCGTCAAAGGCAACAACCTTGACCACAACCCTCACTGCGTCATTACCCTATCGAGTCGGGGCTTCGACCTGGTATTTGAGGGGGAAGCTGCAAGAGTGAGCGACGTTGAGAAGCTCGAGCGCGTAGCCCGCGCTTACGCAGACCAGG
>JBJMMB010000545.1:0-31392 GCA_045805005.1 Chloroflexia bacterium | reverse complement strand
GGGTCGGGGGTCGGGGATCGATGGAGGAGTGGGAAACCGAATGGGGATGAGACGTCGTCCGTCACCGGTTCCCCAACGCCGGCGTCAGTGTTCGGAGGTGCGGCGATACGCGCTGGGGGTGGACACGAGGATGTTTTCGTACCGGCCCCCAGCTCAGGGCCGGGGCAGCAGACCATTCACCTTCTTGACGGTAGGCTCGCTGGTTCCAGTGAAGAACCACAAAGGGATGCTCCTGGCGCTGGCGGAGGTACGCAGGCGGGCGCCCAATGCTGATGTTCGCCTGCAGATCGCCGGTGCGGGTCCGCTTCGCCGGCCCCTGGAGCAGGTCGCGTCACGGCTTGAGCTTGAGGGATATGTCGACTTCCTCGGTGAAGTGCGGCATGAGCAACTCCCCGACGTGGTTGGACTGGCCGACTGCTTCCTGCTCGGTTCGTACCACGAGGCGCAGTGCATGGCCCTGCTGGAGGCGATGGCCTGTGGGAGGCCGTGGGTCGCGCCTCCTGTCGGATCGGCCGTCGATTGCGCCGATTTTGGGCAGGGCGGTGACCCTTCGGGCGTCCTGGCAAGAGGACAGGGCGGCGGTGACCTGGCGGATGCCATGCTGCGGGTCCTGGATCTGGACAGCCCCGCTCTTGAGGCGATGGGTTTGGCGGCACGAAGTTTGATAGAGACGCACTACGAGCTTGGCACCCAGGCCGCGAGGCTGGCAGATTTGTTAGCCGCGTTGACACAAGATGAGCCCATTGTTACAATCCAGAGTGCGTCCGCGTAACCTTCCCCGTATTGCGTATTACGTATTGCGTGGAGGTGGAAGGTTCGAGGGTCGTACAAGCCGGCTCGCAATACGTAATACGCAATACGCTCCATGACAACAATACTGTTCGGCCAATCTTACTACCTCAGGTTCGACCCGAAGGAATGGGAGGGAATGCGGCCCTACCCTCCGCTCGGCACGCTCTACGCGGCTTCGTACGTTCGCGAGCGCGGATACGACGTGCGCCTGTTCGATGCGATGCTGGCGCAGAGCGAGGAAGAGTGGAGCCGGGCCCTCGACCTGCATAAACCTGATTTCGCCGTAATCTACGAAGACTGCTTCAACTACCTCTCCAAGATGTGCCTGACTCGCATGCGCGACGCCGCCTTCATCATGGCCGAGGCCGCCAAGAGGCGGGGCTGCACAGTGCTGGTATCGGGTTCGGACGCCACCGACCACAAGGACAAGTATTTCGCACACGGAGTAGACGCCATCATTATAGGCGAGGGTGAGGTCACGCTGGTCGAGACGCTCGATGTACTCACCGGCAGGGTTGAAGGTGACCCAAAGGCCATAGCGGGGCTCGCCTGGCCCGGCATGCCGGAATCGGCCGCGCGCGGCTTCGTCAAAGAGCTGGACAGTCTGCCCTTCCCCGCCTGGGACCTGGTGGATATCGAGCGCTACCGCAAGATCTGGATGGAGCGGCACGGGTACTATTCAATGAATATGGTCACCACCAGGGGGTGCCCGTACCACTGCAACTGGTGCGCGAAGCCGATCTACGGACAGCGATATAACGTGCGCTCGCCGGAAAGCGTAGCCGCTGAACTGCACTGGCTCAAAGAGCACTTCGGTCCGCAGCACATCTGGTTTGCCGACGACATCTTCGGTCTCAAACCGGGCTGGATCGAGCGCTTTGCAGATGAAGTGGTGCGCCTGGACGCGCTAGTCCCTTTCAAATGCCTGCTGCGCGTGGACCTGATCAAGAGGGGTGTTCCAGAGGCGCTGAAGAGGGCAGGCTGTGAGATTGTGTGGGTGGGCGCCGAATCGGGCTCGCAGAAGATACTCGACGCTATGGACAAAGGTACAAAGGTTGAGCAGATATATGCCGCCGCAGAGAATTTGCACGCGGCAGGCGTGAAGATAGCGTTCTTCCTGCAATTCGGCTATCCGGGCGAGGAGCGCGAGGACATCGAGGCGACCCTGCGCATGGTGCGCGAATGCAAGCCCGACGATATCGGCATGTCGGTATCCTACCCTCTGCCTGGCACGAAGTTCTACGAGAACATTAAGGTGCAGTTGGGGGAGAAGCAGAACTGGCTCGATAGCGGCGACTTCGACATGATGTATCTCGGCCCTTACTCTACAGAGTTTTACCGCAAACTGCACACGGTGCTGCATAAGGAGTTCCGCGCCAGAAAGACATTGCGGGCCCTTGCTGGGCCAGGGTCACGCGGCCGACCGGTTCGCCGCAGGCTGCGAGAGGCGGCGAGCGTCGCCTACAACCTTGCCACCCTGCCGGTGGAGCGCAGACGCCTCGACAGGCTTGCTGCTGCCTCGCACCGGGGCATCGGGCCGCTCCCCCAGATCCTGACCCCAGAGGCCGCCGCGCGGCCGTCAGCCCAGCACGAGTGATAGAGCTAGCATGCGCCACAAGATAGTCCTCTACAATCCCCGCGCCGTTTTCTGGACCATTCCCCTGGGGCTCATCGCTGTCGGCTCAGCGCTCGACCCGGAGAAATACGAGGTCAAGATCGTTGACGCCCGGCTTGAGGCCGATCCACTTGCTGCTGTGCTACGGGAAATACCAGACGCCCTCTGCCTCGGTGTAGGCGTGCTCACAGGCGATCCGATACGCGACGCCCTCCGGGTGAGCGAGGCCGCCAGGGCCGCCCGCCCGGACCTGCCTGTGGTGTGGGGCGGGTGGCATCCCTCCCTCTTCCCGGAGCAATGCCTGGACGCGCCGTACGTGGACGCCGCAGTCAGCGGCCAGGGCGAGGAGACGTTCGCCGACATAGTGGACCGCTATGCCCTGGGGCGTGACCTGTCCGGCGTTCGGGGCGTTACGTGGCGCGATGCCTCCGGGCAGATCGTGGCCAATCCTCCTCGCCCCACGCGCGACGTCAACACTCTCCCCCGCCATAATTACGAGCTCGTTCCGGTCCAGGCGTACTTCGCCCACAAGGGCCGCAGGCAACTTGACTACATCTCCTCGATCGGCTGCCGCTTCCGGTGCGCTTTCTGCGCGGACCCTTATGTATACAACCGGAGCTGGTTCGGCCTCACAGCCGAGCGCATGGCTACCGAACTCGCGGAACTATGGGAGCGATACCACTTTGACGAGGTGGCGTTCCAGGACGAGACCTTCTTCACGCGGCGCGACAGGGTCGAGGAGATTTGCACGGCATTACGCTCTCGCGGTCTGAAGGTGGCGTGGACCGGCACGATGCGCGCGGACCAGGGGCACAGGCTGCCCGATGATACGCTCGCGCTCTGCCGGGAGGCCGGGCTCCGGCGCGTGATGGTGGGTGTCGAGGCGGGCACGGACGAGATGCTGCGGCGCATCAAGAAAGACATTACGATCGAGCAGGTCTTCTCAACAGCCAAAAAGCTGGTACGCCACGATATCGGCGCCATTTGGAACTTCATCGTGGGCTTCCCCGACGAGCCGGAGGAGAGCTTCGAGTCGGCGCTGTCGATCGCCAGAAAGCTGCGAGCCATGAACCCCGACTTCGAGGTAGCGATCTTCTTCTACAAGCCCTACCCAGGCAACGAAATCGCCGACCGGCTCGGGTCAGAGCAGTACCCCTTCCCCTGTACCCTGGACGGGTGGGCCGATTTCGATTACGTAGGGTCCGCGGGTCCGTGGGTCAGCCCCGAAAAATATGAGAAGGTCGAGCGCTTCAAGTTTTATCAGAAGTACGCCTACGGCCGCCATGCTCACCCGCTGGCGGCGCCTATGCAAGCAATCAGCCGGTGGAGGGTGGAGCGGGACTTCTACCACTTCCCGCTAGAGCGGAAGCTCGTCGAGCGCCTCCGCCCCGCGCCCAGACTCTCTTGATCAGGATTGAGTGCTGAGTGCTGAGTGAGGTAAGGACACTTTGTCCTCAGCCCTCAGCACTCAGTCCTAACAAAAAGATGGATATACTGCTAACACATGGATATTTCATAGCCGAGGACGCCCACGAGCAGAAGGTGATGAAGCCTTACCCGCCCCTGGGCATCCTCTACATCTCGTCGCACCTGAAGTCTCGCGGATTCTCGGTGGACGTGTTCGACACGACTTTCTCAACCAAGCAGGAGTTCAAGAGCTATCTGGAGCAGACACGCCCGTCGGTCGTGGGCATCTACACCAACCTGATGACAAAGCTCAACGTCCTGCCGATGATCAAGTGGTGCAAGGATGCCGGCTCGAAAGTGGTACTGGGCGGTCCTGAGCCACCCCACTACGCCGACCGGTTCCTGGAAGCGGGTGCCGATGTGGTAGTAATCAGCGAGGGCGAGGAGACGCTGGAGGAGTTGATCCCGATGCTCGGGAGCAGCGGTCCCCACCGGCTAGAAGGCATCCGGGGCATCGCGTTCCGCGACGAAGCCGGCAGGACGGTGCGCACACCCCCCCGCCCTCTCATCAAGGATTTGGATGCCCAGCCACCGCCCGACCGCGAGGCGATAGATCTTGACCGGTACGTAAGTACGTGGCGCACGCATCACGGCCTGGGCTCGGTGTCGCTGATAACCGCACGGGGTTGCCCCTACACCTGTAAGTGGTGCAGCCACACGGTCTTCGGCAACACCCACCGCCGCCGGTCGCCGGAGAACGTGGTCCAGGAGGTAGAGCAGATCATCGAGCGCTACAAGCCGGACCAGCTATGGTACGCCGACGACGTGCTGACCATCCACAGGTCCTGGACGCTCAAGTACGCGGCCCTCCTCAAAGAGCGCGGCATCAAGCTCCCGTTCGAGTGTATATCGAGGGCTGACCGGCTGGACGCCGAAGTTATCCGGGCACTGGCCGAGATGGGGTGCTACAGGCTTTGGATAGGCTCGGAGAGCGGCAGCCAGCGAATCCTGGACGCTATGAGCAGGCGGACCAGGGCGGAAGATGTGCAGGCGAAAACTCGGATGCTCAAAGAGGCGGGCATCGAGACCGGCATGTTCATTATGCTAGGCTACGAAGGGGAGGAGATACCCGACCTCGAGGCCACGGTGGACCACCTGAAGAAATCGAACCCGGATGTTTTCCTCACCACCGTAGCCTACCCCATAAAAGGTACGCCATACTACGAAGAAGTGGAGAGCAGGGTCATCGAGCAAATACCGTGGGCGGAGCGGACCGACCGCGACCTCACGGTTTCGGGCCGGCACTCGAAGCGCTTCTACTCGTACGCCACCCGCTGGATGGTGAACGAGGTAGAGGTCCACAAGATGCTGACTGCCCCCAAACGCGACCCACGCAAGTTAGCCAAAGCCTTCGTAAACGCCAGGGTGGGCAGGGCGGGGATGGCCCTCACGCGCCGCGAACTTGAGACGGCAGCCGCTGGTCGGGGGCAGGGGGACGGGGACTCTTAAAACGTAAAACGTAAGGGTGGTAAGCGTACCTGGTTCGTGATATCAGACCCAGGTCGGCCCACTTCCCTTACGTTTTACGTTTTACCCATCAGGCTTTACGCTTCCTGCTCGGGCGCGGGTCGCTTGAAGACCATGTAGCTGGTTTCGGCGGGCCAGAGGGGGTGGACACCTGCAAGTTCCCAGCCCTCGGCGCCGAGGCGGTTGAGGACGCGGCGGACGAACTCGCTGCGGCGCTCGCCCGCCTCGAGTATAACTTCTTCGCCTTCGATGGACACGCGGCCCCGGAAATCGACGTAAGCTACCTTGTACTCCCAGGTCTGCATACGCTCTCCTCCAGACTTGACGACGGGTTGATTAAAGTCACCGGCTCGGGCGGCGAAATCCCCAACGCCACCCGAGCCGTCTAATGCAATCATACCGAAAAGCACGCAGGGCCGCTTGTGCCTTTTGGCAGAAGCCCCTTATATCAAGTGGATAGGGGCTAATCCCGCTAGTCGTAGACGAGGCCCAATTCGCGGGCGCGGGCCACCGCCGCGCCCCGGCCCCTCCCCTGCACTCCAAGCTTCTGGTAGATCTGTGCGAGGTGGAACTTCACCGTGCCGGTGCTCAAGTTCATCTTCCGCGCGATCTCTTTGTTGGATAACCCGGTGGCGAGCAGGTTGAGAGAGGTCATCTCCTGGGGCGTCAGTTGCTCAGTCAGTGGTAGGAGCGGCAATGCCGGGGGTCGGGGATCGGGCGTCGGGGGCCGAAGGCGATGGACAGAAGTTGATTCCTGAGCCCCGTCGCCTGACCCCTGAATCCCGCTGTATGGAAGCGTTACGTCTACCCGCGCTCCTGAGCCGCGGCCGGTTGAAAGGGACAAGGTTCCTCCCAGGCTGCCAATGGCGTCGAAGGCGGCGACCGCGTCCTCCTCAAGGCGAGCGCGGGCCGCGCGTTCGAGGGCGGCATCGTGCTCCAGGGCGAGTTGCAGAGCATCAGCCGTGAAGGTCAGATATAGCGCCAGGTGGTGGACCTCGGTAGAGGAAGCAGCCGAATCAACGATGAGGCCGACTACCTGCTCCAACACCTCTTCAACGCCCCCGGCTGCCTGTTCGGGCATGGGCCATGGCGCGCCACTCAGTCTCAAGTCGAGATTGAGGTCGCGCTCCTCGGCGAGGCGGCGTACTCGGCCGGACAAGTGCGAGGCGAGGGAGCTTACATGTTGTGGGCTGATGGCTACCATTCAGTAACCCTAATCGGAGCGCCTATTGCTCTTCGCTCGGCTATCGAGCAAATGGTCGTAAAAGAGGTATTGCTGGGCCCAACCCGCCTTCTCGAAGCGCATATGGAAGAAGTTGAGGACCTGGGCATAGGCGGCAGCCGTCAGCGACTTACCCTTGAGCGAGGGGAGATAGCGGTCCCGCGTGAGCTGCCAGACGTGGGTGTCCACGGGGACGGCCTGGTCTTTCTCAAGGGCGAAGAGGCACACACAATCCGCGATCTTGGGGCCAACCCCGTCCAGGCGCATCAACTCGTCACGAGCCTGCGCATAAGCCAGCCCGCCGAGCTCCGCCAGCCAGTCTTCGGGCCTTTCCGCGACCTGCTTTGCCACTTTCACGAGGTTCCCCGCGCGCCACTCCAGGCCAGTCTTAGCGTCAATCGCATGCGGGTCGAGGTCCGCGATCACTGGGGCCTTCGGAAACGCGTGGGTGACCACTTCGCCGTTACGCCCCGGAACCGGCTCGCCCCAGGTATTGGCGATGATCGAGATGGCCTTCATTATCCGCGGGATGAAGTTGGCCGTGGAGCATATAAACGACAGCAGGCATTCTTCGGGGTCTTGCTTGACGATACGAAGCCCCTGGAACTTCTCGGCCAGGGTGCCCAGGTAGGGGTCGGCTTCGCGCCAGGAGTGGTAAATCGGGGCCAAGTCAACGTCGAGGCGGAAGAAGTCGCGCACGAACCGCTCGTCAAGGTCGCCGGGGAAGGTATCGTATTCGAACTCGTCCTCTCCCGGTGCTGTGCTCTCGACCGGGCGTATCCTGAGCACCCGATCTGCGGCGGCAGCGGTCCACCAGCCGTCCGGGAGTTTCTTCCACCTGAAGATCTGGCCGTTTGTGAGCGTGTATTCCAGGTGGAGCATGCCGGCAGGGTATCGAAGGGTCCCCGTGTGCGCAGTGGGCTTAGCTTCCATACAAGGCCTCCTTCCAAGTTATAGCACATCACGGGCCCGCGTAGGAGTCAGGGACCAGGGGTTAGGAGTCAGTGTCTGACTACGACCCCTGATCCCTGACTCCTGCATGGGCCCCTAACCCGTGAGATATGTTATACTAGGCATGAAACTTGGTTTGGAGATGACCCGGTGAGCGTACGGGCCAATTATATGCGCGTAGATGAATTGATAGCCTTACTCGACCGCGAGCGCCACGAAGCGCTTGACGTGCGCGACCCTATCGCCATCGCTCTGGCCGCGGAGCGCTACGCTACTCTCACCTCGGCCCTGTCCGACATCGGGCGCACGGAAACGGTCGACCTGTACAAGCCCCTGCTCTCGGTCTCGCAGGCCGCCAAGATACTGGGATACAACGCCAAGGATGTGCGCAGGCTGCTGGGCCAGGGCAAGCTTTCGGGGAAGAAAGTGAACAACCAGTGGCGCATTCCACTGAAGGCGGTCCTGTGAGAAATTGCGTATTGCGTCGTACGTAAGCGAGGCAGGATAGCGGGTTATAGCACGTAAGCTTTGTAGGCACGCGATAGGCAGTAGGTAATTCAGGAGGCAGTCTGTGGGCTCTACTAGCCAAACATCAGAGGCACGCAATACGCACTACGCAATACGCAATTCTGCCCGATTCGTGGCGAAGCGCATTCAGGACGTCCCGCCTTCGGGGATACGGAAGTACTTCGACATCGTGGCCACTATGAAGGACGTGATCTCGCTGGGCATTGGAGAGCCTGATTTCGTCACCCCTGCGCCGATTATCGCGGCAGGCGTGAGGTCGCTGGAGGCAGGACACACCGGCTATACGTCCAACTCAGGCATATTGGAATTGCGGGAGCTCCTCTCAGCGCAACTCTCGCGGCTCTATAGCGTTACCTACGACCCAGCCGAAGAACTGCTGGTGACCGTGGGCGTTAGCGAGGCGCTGATGCTGGCCCTCATGGCGGTGCTGGAGCCGGGGGATGAGGTGATCGTCCCTGAGCCCTGCTTCGTCGCGTACCAACCCACCGTCATCTTCGCGGGCGGCGTGCCGGTGCCGGTGCCGACGTATGTGTCGGAAGATTTTCAGGTGACCGTTGGTGACCTTGAGAAGGCTCGCACGCCCCGCACGAGAGCAATATTGCTGGGATACCCCAATAACCCCACGGGAGCCGTGCTGGAGCGCTCTAGATTGCAGGAGATCGCGGCCTGGGCGGCGGAGAAAGACCTGCTGGTGGTTTCGGACGAGATATATGACCGGCTTACCTACAGCATTGAACACACCTGCGTGTCATCATTGCCGGGAATGCGCGAAAGGACTATCGTGCTGGGCGGATTCTCCAAGTCGCATGCCATGACGGGCTGGAGGATCGGTTATGCTGCCGCGCCTCCCGAGATCCTGGCGGCAATGCGCAAAATCCACCAGTACATGATCATGTCGGCGCCCACTACGGGACAGGAGGCCGCTATCGAAGCGCTCCGCTCGGGCGAGCCTTTTGTAGAAGATATGCGTGCCGAGTACGACCGGCGCAGGAGGTTGATTGTGGAGGGCTTCAATCGCCTGGGCCTCCATTGCTTCGAGCCTCGCGGCGCCTTCTATGCCTTCCCGTCGATCAAGTCTTCGGGGCTGTCCGACGAGGAGTTCTCCGAGCGGCTGCTGATGGAGGAAAGGGTGGCAGTCATCCCCGGCTCGGCCTTCGGGCAATCCGGCGCGGGCCACGTGCGCGCATCGTATGCCACCTCGTACTCGAACATCGAGGAAGCCCTAAATCGCATCGAGAGGTTCCTCGGCAGGCTCTGACGACGGTACAGGGTCAAACACCCCCAAACTCCACCGCAACCTCCTTATTCAAGAAGGCGGCCAACCTCTCCGCTTCGGCTTTAATGCCTTTCCGCACAGAAGCGGTCGGTGGTGAGAACATGCTCACCTTGACGGTCGTCCGCGAGGCTCCGCTCTTATGCTCCCAGACTCCCTTCATGCTCCCGCCAACCAGTACGACGGCGGATATCCAACCCTGCGGGCGGAAGACCTGGCGCTTGTAGGCCGCCTGTAACAGCGCGTCGTGGTCACGCCCTTGGCCAATCGTGTAGGCGTCGAACAACGGCAGCAAGCGCACCAGATCGGAGATGTGGCGTTCAAGTCGTTCCATCGGCTCAAGGGTCTCGCTGAGGGCCAGCGCATGCCAGCCCTCCACATCCACTGCTTCCAGCTCGCTCTCTAGCGACTTGAAGAGCTTTCTGGTGGTGGCGAGCCCGGAGCCCCCACTCCACCAGAGGGCAAAGTCCTCCGGCCTGGCCGGGCCGTAGGCCCGAAGGTAGCGGCGAGCTATCTCCTGGAACGCCGCGTGGGGCTCGACGGGCTCCCAGCTGCCAATCCACTCGCTCGGGCGAACGAACGTGACGTTTCGACCCTGATTTGGTCCGAAGCAGAGGTCGCCTCGAAGGGCCGATGGTTTCCAGAGCGAGCCCCAGCTTGAGGAGAGCAATATCTCGGCTAATTCCGGGGCTCTAATGCGCTCGGCCGCCTCGGTCGCTACCTGCTGTCGGGTCATTGGCTCGCCACTCAGGACCTGGGGGACCGCTACCAGGAACGCCTCGTACTGCTCCGGTGTGATTCCGTAATAGGTGAAGTTTTTCAACCAGTTGCGATCGTAGCTGATGCTGCGCGCGGCGGCATACAGGGGTAATTCGTGGGCGGCGAGCAGGTGCAACGTGCCGCGCATCGCCCAGGTCTTGACGAGCGTGCGGTCGCGCCAGAGCGCCGATTGCATGTCGTCACGAGTGAGCCCATCCACCCGCGCCCATATCGCCAACTCCGCCGCTGACATCAACTGGGCCTGTATGCCGCCCGTGCGCGTCGCGGCCTCGACGAAATCGCGGCGCTTCACACGCGGTTGCAGGCCATGCTGTGACAAACGCCACGCATGGACCTGCTGCCACGTCAGCGATTTCCGCGGGGCGGTTGGTGGGTTATGTGCGGGCATTGGGGTCAGGGCATGCCCAACACCAGCGCTTCCAGCGCGAGGCGAGGGTTAACGTTTTCTTGAAGTTGAAGGCGCGTTCTCTGCACGAGCTCGAGGGCATCGTAAGCCTGACGCGGGCGCAGGCGCCTTGCTATCGATGCGAGTGTAGTAAGCTGGTCGGCGTTCAGGGCCAGCTCGGGGGCTCCTGCCTGCACCGTGAGCACGTCGCGCCACCAGCCCTCCCAGGTGTCGAGGGTCGTGTATAGCTCCGGTCTGGCGTCGGTGAACTTCTTGGCGTATTTGGCGGCCGCGTTCACCCGCTCCAGCACCGTGCTGCCAGAGAGCACGGCCAGGTCCTCCAGCGTTCGGCTGCGCATTTCCAGGGCGTTGCGGTCGCGCAACATGCCAACCGCCCACCCCAGCCTGCCTCCCGACAGCGCGGCGAGGAGGGCTGCCTGCTCGGGCTCGGCGTTCCACTCTCGCATCAGTTGAGCCAGAATAAGGTCCCTGGCAAGGGGGCGCAGCGGCACGTGGGTGCAGCGCGAGTAGATGGTGGGCAGCAGGGCCGCCGGGTCGTCGGCGAGGAGCATCAATATCGTCTGGGAGGGCGGCTCCTCCAGGGTCTTAAGGAGGCAGTTGGCCGCCTCGTCGTTCATCTTGTCGGCGTCGCCGATAATGAACACTTTCCAGCGGCCCGAGTGCGGGCTGAGGCCCACCGTGCGCTGCATCTCGCGGATGCTGTCGATGCGCAGCTCTTTGGCCGGGGTGGTCTTCCCGGAGGTATCCGCGGTGAGTGCCGCCTGGGTTTGCAGGTTGATCTCGGTCACGTCCGGGTGGTCGCCGCGGGCGATGCGGCTGCAGGACGAGCAAAGGAGGCAGGGCACGTCGGGCACGGCGAGGCCCTCGGCAGGCTCGGCCAGGCAATTGAGGGTCATGGCGAACGCCATGGCAAGGGGCCTTTTGCCCACGCCGGGGGCTCCGGTGAAGAGATAAGCGTGACTGAGCAGGTTCAGCCTGATGGAACGCCTCAACACCTCTACCGCCCTGTCGTGGCCCACGAGCGGCCACCCGGAGGACTGCGGCCTCACCAGGTGCGTGGGCATCACGGCCGGGTACCGGTCCTCGGTCGGGCAGCGGCGGCCGGTTTAGCGGGAGCAGCCGGCTTTTCGGGCGCAAGGAGGGCGTTCAGGCGCCGGCGGTCCTCGCTCGTGAGCAAGGTCGCGACTCCTGACGTGGACTCACCGTGACTGCTTTCTATGTTGGTGAGGATTTGTCGCACTGTCGCCTTGGTCTCAGAAAGGGGCACACCGGGGTAGGAGCAGGACTCGATCTCCAGGTCTTCCTCTCGCGTGAACACTACCAGGCCCCGCGCCACAACCGACGGCTTGTTGATGGAAGCGAGCAACGCTTTCGCCCGCTCGAGGCCGTCCGCAAGATCCTGGCTCGGGTTGCCCAGTTGCGGGCCGCTGCCGCTAAACTGGGCCAGGAGGCCGGTTCGCGCCTTCCAGCGGTCCCCTTTCGGGCCGCTAGTACAGGTTATCGGGCCGGTGACGTCGCGGCTCTCAATGACGAGCAGGCCGCCGGGGGCCACCAACAGGTGCTTGAAGATCTTGCCGTCCACCGAGACGTAGTGATAGAGGCTGTACTTGTTATTGAGCCCCTTCAACTCATTGTTCAGCAACAGGTCGGCGCGCGGGATGCTGCGCAGGCGACGCAGGCGACTGTTGCCCATCGTCAAGAGCGGGAAGCCCGCAATCAGGAACGGGTAGGCGACGAGGATCACAGGCACCGGTAGGTTTACCCCAACCGTGATCGGGCAGGAGATCAGGAACGCGATGACAAGCGCGGCTATGCCGAGGATTTGCAATCGCCTGGCGTTCCTGAACTGCTCCTTGATGTAGTTTTCGTTTGTAATGACGTTCACGGCGGACTCTAGAGTATGGATTTATGAATAATGAATTGGCGGTGCCGCCAATTCATTATTCATAAATGATGTGCTAAACTTAGCCTGTGAGCCAGTCTAACATAAGCCAAAGTGGCTTTCAAGCGCCCGCTGCTCAGGGTGCCGCCCCTCCTGACCTGTCGGTGGTGATCGTTAGCTGGAACGTGTGTGAGCTGGTGCTCGACTGCCTTGAAGCCCTCCAAGCGCCTGCTACGGCGGGCGAGTTGCGGTTGGAAGTGATCGTCGTTGACAATGCTTCCAGCGACGGCACGGTCGAGGCGCTACGAGGCCGGCCTGGTGTGCGGGTCGTGGAGGCCGGGGGGAACCTGGGGTATGGGCGCGCTAACAACCTGGGGTTCTCACTTGCGACAGGGCGTCACCTGCTGGTGTTGAACCCTGATACCCTTCCCCAGCCTGGCTGCCTCGCGGCCCTGGTGTGCTGCTTGGAGTCGCATCCTCTGGTGGGGATGGCCTCACCCAGGCTGCTTAATGCTGACGGCTCGGTGCAGGCCGCCGCGTTCAGGTTCCCGACGTTGGTGATGGCCGCGCTGGATCTCTTCCCGCTCCCTCGAATCGTTCCCGGCAGGCTCAGGCAGCGGCTGTATGCCTCGAGGGTGAATGGGCGATACCCACAGGAGGTAAGCGCGACCGAGCCCTTCATGATCGACCACCCGCTCGGCGCGTGCATGCTGGTGCGGCGTGGGGTGATCGAGGAGGTGGGCGGGTTCGACCCGGCGATCCATATGTATTCGGAGGAGGTCGACCTGGCGATGCGCCTCCAGAGGTCGGGGTGGGAGCGGTGGCAGGTGCCCGCCGCCCGCGTTGTGCACCTCGGGGGGAGGAGCACGGCACAGATACCCGACCGGATGTACGTCGAGCTATGGCGCTCGCGCCTGTACCTGTATCGCAAGTACCGTCCCCTCACCGCGCGGATCGCCCTCGGCGTGCTAATCGCCGTCGCGCAATTGGCCGCCGCGTTTGGCGCGCTTCTGGGGCTGGCGACACGTGTCATTACGCCACGCGAGGCCCGGCGGCGGTGGCGGCGGGCCTCGGCTGTGCTGCGCCTGATCGCGGGTCTATGACCGGCCGCGGTGAGCCGATGCTGACTATCGCGGCCCTGGCCCACAACGAAGCCGGTCACATCCCGGCTTGCGTCGACAGCGTGAGACCGCTGAAGGCCCTGTTCGGCGCCGAAGTGCTCGTCGTGCTCGACAGCCGGGCCGATGAAGCCACGGAGCGGGCGGCGCGGGAGTGGGCCGACAGGGTGGTCGTGTCGCCCTTCGTGAACTTCTCGGCCCAGCGCAACCGGACCCTGGACCTCGCCACCGGCGAATGGGTCTTCTTCATTGACCCCGATGAGCGCTGCACCCCGGCTCTGGCGGAGGAGATCGCGCGGGCGGTAGGCGAAGACGGCAGCTCGGCATATCGAATCCCGCGTCGCAACTACTTCTTCGGCCGGGAGGTCAGGCACACAGGCTGGTGGCCCGACTACCAAATCAGGCTCCTCAGACGAGCCGGTGCTCGATACGACGAGGCGCGTGAGGTACATGAGCTGCCCATGGTGGACGGTGAGATTGGCACGTTGCGACAGCCCTTGATACACTACAACTACGCCACCTGGCGGCAGTTTTTCAGCAAGCAGTGGCGCTATGCCCCCTACGAGGCCCGGGCTCTCTACGCGGCGGGGAGCCGGGCACGACCGCGCAGCTTGCTAGGACAGCCCCTGCGCGAACTGAAGCGGAGGCTGGTAGACTACCAGGGATACAAGGATGGCCTGCTGGGCCTGGCTCTATCGATAGCCATGTGCCTCTACACGGCCGAAACGTACAGGCAACTGCGCAGATTGCAACGCGGGCAGCACCGCTAGATCTCCCCGTGCTCTTGCCCATCAGGGAGAGAGGTTGACCCTGGCCATAGTGTAGCTGTGTGTTATACTATACGCCTACAGCATACCTGTATCCATATTACAAGCACACCGCACACGATTAGACGTGTCGGGTTCGTATGTCCCTCTCATAGCTCCTTCTATGTTATAGGGCAACAGATCGGTTGGCGGCTGATGGATCATAAGCGCCCCGGTTCTTCGGTAAGCATCACGCGGCGATCGACCAGGGCCCTCTTCTGGGTACTGGTCCTATTGCTGTGCGTGGCGCTCGGCGTCCCGGTGCCCCAGGCTTCAGCGCTGGCCGTTCGCTATGACAGTGTACCTTCGTCTATAGCGCAGCAAGCGGCGCCAACGCCGCAACCTGCACCCGCAACGCCTTTCACAGCACCCCAGCAACTCCGCTTTCGCCACATCACGGATGAGGACGGCCTCTCCAGCCTGAGAGTCACGGCGGTTGTGCAGGACCGCGACGGCTTCATGTGGTTTGCCACTACCAATGGGCTCGACCGCTACGACGGCTACCAAATCGTCGCGTATCGCAATGACCCCACAAATGCGAACAGCCTGAGCGGCAATTTTATCAACGACGTGATCCAGGATCACTCAGGAACGCTCTGGCTAGCCACGAACACAGGCTTGAATTCATTCGACCCCGCCACCGGACGCTTCACCCGGTATCTCAACGACCCGGCCAACCCTCAAAGCCTCAGTGGCAACACGGTGAACGACGTGTTCGAGGACCGGTCTGGGGTACTGTGGGTTGGCACGAACACCGGCCTGGACTCCCTCGACCGCGCTACCGGACGCTTCACCCGCTACCTGATGGACCCGGCCAACACTCAGAGCTTGAGCAGCAATACCGTACTCGTGACCTACGAGGACAAGGGGGGGGTGCTCTGGATCGGCACCGACAAGGGGCTCAACCGTTTCGACCGCGCCTCCGGACGCTTTACCCGCTATGTACACGACCCGGCTAACCCGAAGAGCTTGAGCTATGACAGTGTCTGGGACATCTTAGAGGACCATGCCGACGAACTTTGGATGACTACAGACGGTGGTGGCCTGAACCGCTTGGACCGTGCCACGGGTACCTTTGACCACTTCCGCCACGATGCAAAGGACCCACATAGCTTGAGCGTCGACCGGCTGGACAGCTTGTATGAAGACGCCTCCGGCGCTCTCTGGGTCGGCACGTTTGGCGGCGGCCTGAGTGTGCTGGACCCCTCTCGGCGCACGTTTAGCGTTTACAAGCACGACCCGGCCAGCCCCACGAGTTTGAGCAACGATTCGGTGACGTATATGTATCCCGACCGGTCCGGGCTGTTATGGATGGCCACAATCGGCGGTGGAGTGGAGGTCTATAATCCGCAGCAGCTAGCATTCACGGTCTACAAGCATGACCCCAATACTCCCTCCAGCCTTGCCAGCGACAGCGTCAATGCCGTGTACGAGGACCGTAACGGTCGGGTGTGGGTGGGCACGAGGACGTCAGGCCTCGACCGCTTCACGCCTGGAAGCAATACAAGTGGCCAGAGCGTGGAATTCACCCATTACCCACCTGATCCGACCAACCCTCAACGCCTGGGCTTTCCATATGTGCGGTCTATCCTTCAAGACCGGGCCGGAATCCTATGGGTGGGCAGTTACGGTGATGGTTTGTACCGGCTCGACCCCGCCACGGGCATCTTCACGAGATACCGCCACGATCCGGCCAACCCGACCAGCCTGAGCGAGAATCGTGTCAACGGCATCGTCGAAACTGATGACGGGCAACTCTGGGTGGCCACTTTCGGGGGCCTTGACCGTTTCGATCCGAAGCGCGGCACGTTCACCTCATTCCTGAACGACCCCTCGAACCCCAACAGTATCAGCGACAATTTTGTCTGGGCCATCACGAAGGACCGGAGCGGTAACATCTGGATAGGTACGCGTGGGGCCGGGCTGAATCGCATTGAGCCCGCGACCGGGAAGATAACCCGGTATCGTCACGATCCGAACAAGCCAGCTAGCCTCGGCGACGATGGCGTCGACGCACTCCTTGTCGACCGGGCCGGAGTGCTCTGGGCCGGTATGTTCGGCGGAGGGCTCGACCGTTTCAACCCAACCGATGGCACCTTTAGTCATTATCGTGATGGTGATGGCCTCGCAAGCGATGAAGTCCTGTCCCTCGTGGAGGATGGTACGCCCGCCAGCCCTGCCGGGAATATCTGGGCAGTTACGGGCCACGCGCTTTCGAGGTTGGGACAGGACCGCAAGACCTTCCGCACGTATGATGCGACCGACGGTTTGCCAACTACGCAGTATACCTTCGGTCGCTACGTCACCCCTAGCGGCGTGTTACTTATCGGCAGCGAACAGGGATTGGTCACATTTGACCCGGCTAACCTACGAGATGACTCGCAGGCCCCACAGGTGGCGATCACTAACTTCCTGCTCGAAAATAAACCGGTGCCGATTGGCCGTAATTCGCCACTCCCACAGTCGATTAATCAAACCGCCAGGATCGAACTCACGTATACGGAACGTGTCATCTCGTTCGAGTTCGCGGCGTTGAGCTACCGCGCGCCTGCCCGGAATCGCTACCGCTACAAGCTGGAAGGCTTCGACGCCGACTGGACGGAAGTCGACAGCGCCCACAGGATCGCAACCTATACGAACCTCGACCCTGGACAGTACACCTTCCGGGTTTTGGCCTCCAATGCCGATGGAGTCTGGAATGAGACAGGCCGGGCGATCACGCTCGTCATTGTGCCGCCCTGGTGGGAGACGCTGTGGTTCCGTGGGCTGGTGGCCCTCTTGGCGATCGTCGCGCTGTTTGGCGCCTATCGCCGGCGGGTCACCACCCTCCACCGCCGCCAGCGCGCCCTTGAGCTGGCAATAACCGAGCGAACGGCTGACCTCGCCCAGACCAATGCCGCTCTGCAGACCGAGATCGAAGAGCACACTGTGGCGGAGCAGGCTCTAAAGCAGGCGAACGTGGATCTGGGCCGGCGCGTCAGGGAACTACTGGCGCTGAACGAGATCGCACACGCTCTTACGCACTGGACCGATCTGACCGGGGCGCTGCAGACGGTAGCCAGGACAATCGCAGTGACGTTCGGAAGCACCGCGATCGGCATATGGCTGCTGGAGGACTCTCACCTCTCCCTCACAAGAGTCGTCGCTGCAGCAAGTGATGAAACGCTCACCGATACGGACGTGGTGGCGTTAGCCGACGACCCTATCTCTGAACAACTGGTCGCTCGCCCGCAGACGAGAGTGATTGGCGCTTCGGACGTTCACCCAGCCATCGCAAGGGTACCACACCTGCCGGTGGGCAATGACGCCGGTAGCTGCATACTATTGCCGTTGCAGTCACATGGCGAAGTAATCGGGCTGGTATGCATCCGCGCCACGTCGCCCGAACACGTCTTCACGCCCGCCGACACTAGGCTTGCAGAGATCGTGGCGGGAACCCTGGCGAATGCCATAGAGAACTTAAGCCTTTTCACGGAAGCCCAGGCTGCCGCCGCGGAAGGCGAGCGAAGGCGTCTGGCGCGCGATCTGCACGACTCGGTCAGCCAGGCGTTGTTCGCAGCCAACCTGACGGCCGAGGTAATTCCCGATGTATGGGATCGAAATCCCAAGCAGGGACGCGCAAGTCTCAATGAACTGCATCGTTTCACGAGCAGCGCTCTTGCAGAAATGCGGATGTTGCTGATCGAGTTGCGGCCCAAGGCCATACTGGACACCCCGCTCCACGAGCTGCTGCTTCCCCTGGTCAGTGCGACCTCTGCCAGGAGCGATGCAAATGTGGAGCAAAGCATCGACAAGGCACCGCAACTGCCGCCGGATGTTAAGGTCGCTTTCTACCGGTTGGCCCAGGAGGCGTTAAACAATATTGTCAAGCATGCAGACGCCAAGCAGATCACTGTGTCGTTGCATTTCACTCCACCCGCTCCCGAGGACAGCCGCCAGGCGGCGTGGAGCGGTAAGGCTGAGATGCTGATTACCGATAACGGCCGTGGATTCGATCCCGTACTGGCCAAACGAGGCAGGCTAGGCCTGGATAACATGCGCGAGAGGGCTTCCGGCATCGAAGCAGATTTGATCATCGCGAGCAGTCCCGGCTCAGGCACTCACGTTGCGGTCACCTGGATCGACCCCAGCCTGATGCGCAACCACGTGGGAGTATGACCAACTCCCAACAAGACAGGCCTTTCCACACCCTTTCCACAAATTGACAGGACCGGCTCGCGGACTATATATTTGGCGAGGTCGGACCGGCTCGCTCTTCAGAGCCTGCCGCCGGTGGGGTCGTAAGGCCCAACCGGGGCAAGGAGCGACCGGCTCTCCGAGGCGGGCAGCCAAGGCCAATCAGGCGCGACCCGAGTGTTCGCCGGCCACTGGTATAGGTATCACGGGGGATTCGTTCGCAGGTATGGTGTCCTCGAGCATCACACAGGCGTCCGGTTCCGCGAGATGGCCGTACAAGTGGTGCGGGTTGAAGCCAGGTTGTGCCCGGTGCGCCTTTGCTGCCGGTCGGTTGCCGCTCCGGTGCCTCAGCACCAGGCGGCAATTAGCCAAGCACTTCGGAGGTCGAGTGGGGACTGTGCGATACCAAGCGCGCTGAAAGCCGCTGACATCTCAGCGAGTAAGCGAGCCGAGGCGTGTGAGGACGAAGCGCACAGTTTGCAGGTGGGGCCGATCCGAAAAATGGGGCTTGCCAGTTCAGGCAAGCCCCTCCTTTGCTACTCCTCCAGGCCCATTTTGAGCGGCACTAACCCACCCAAATTCCGGTGGCGTGGGAGCAGCCCGGCGAAGAACCAGAAGACGGCGAAGAGCTCGAGGGCAAACGGGCCATATCCGAGGTAGCCCAGCACTGGCATCTCGAACACCTTCAGGAACCCCACGTATGGCACCGTGTAGTACCACTTGGGGAAGGCCCAGAAGTTCCAGAACTCCCAGAGTACCCCGCACGTCAGCCCGGCCAGGTAGAAGGCGATGGGCACGCGCCATTTGCCCCGCTCTACGAAACCTATGATCGAGGGCCGGCCCGCCAGGTAGTTAATGGGGTCGAGCACAAGGGCCGCAAAGCCCCAGATGAGCCCGAAGAAGTAGCGGGGCCATACCAACGGGAGCACAAACGAAGCGATGCCCGCCGCTATGAGCAGGTAGGGTACGAAGCGGGGATATGTAATCGCACGCAGCTCGGGCAGGTTGCGGGCCCATTGAGTGCCGCGCAGCCAATCGGCCGTCTCCCACACGGCGGGGATCACCGTGCTGAAGAAGACGCAGGATATGAAGTTCGCGTACCACTCGGGGATGTCGTATGGGCGCAGATAGTGCCAGTTTTGCATCCGCTCGTTGAGCCACTCGAACCCCCACCAGGCAGCGGCCGACAGTGGCAGCATGGCGAGGAACACCGGTCGAGCGCTGACGAATAGCGACCGGCGGTCCCGCTGGTATACGAGGGCATCAACAGCGAAGATGTAGCCGAACCATACGCAGGCAAACCAGTAGTCGGAGTACGGGCGTAGAAAATCTCCGCCCGGGGCGCGGGCGAATATCAGGAAGTTGCCTACGGCCAGCAGCCCCACTCCCACCCAGAAATGGGGGCGCAGGGCCTGTCTCGAACTATCTCTAGCGCGTAGCACTATCGCTTAACTGCTTTCCAGACACCTTCTTTTTGGGGAACTTGATCCTCAACCAGCTAAAGAGCGCTACCGCCAGCAACCCAACGAAGAACGCCACTATCAGCAACCCCGCCAAACCCAGCTCAGGCGGCTTGTTGCCGTTGTTCCCGATATTGTAGGTGTGCATCGAGTCCAGTCCGAACCACTGCACCAGATAATTGACCCCCATGAACGTAAACAGGACCACCACGAACCCTATGAGCGATAACCATGCCATGGT
This sequence comes from Chloroflexia bacterium, assembly GCA_045805005.1. GTDB lineage: Bacteria > Chloroflexota > Chloroflexia > QHBQ01 > JADMIH01 > JADMIH01. The sequence continues at coordinate 11,208 of JBJMMB010000545.1, read as the reverse complement.
GATGCCCCGCACTCCACGCTGCACTCGGACATGCAGGTAGGCGGCGTAAGTGAGCCAGGTAATTAGAGCCCAGGTCTCCTTGGGGTCCCAGCTCCAGGCTTTGGTCCATGCCTCCTGCGCCCAGATGGCACCCGTTATGAGCAGGAGCGTCTGCAGGGGAAAGCCGACCGCCACGGCCCGGAACATGAACTCCTCGATGGCGCTCTCCGAAGGGAGGGAAGCCGCGAAGCGGCCTTTCGAATAGTGCTTCGCCAGGAAGGTCAGGCCTGCCCCAGCCGCCACCGAGAAAGCGCTGTACGAGAGGATGGCGATTGACACGTGGATATAGAGCCAGTAGGAGCGCAGAGCGGGTACGAGATGGATGGTCTTCTTGAGGTCGGCAGGTATGAACCAGAGTGCGAAACTCTGTATGCAGAAGATCAATAGCACAACGAACGCACCCGCGGCTCTTGTTTTCAGGATGCCCTCGAAGAGCACCAAATAGATGGTCGTGGTGCCCCAGACGAGCATAGTGGCGATTTCATACAACGTCACGTAGGGTGGGTGGCCCGCCTCCACCCAGCGCATGGCGATCGCCGTAGTGAGTGACACCCAGGCGAGCAACACCAGGCCCGACGCGACACGCCCAAGCAGCAAGGAGTAGCCAACACGCGGCCGGCCGTCGTCATCGTCCGTCAGGCTCACGTCGACGGTGCCGCCGCCCCCGGCACCTGCCCCGGCTCCCGCGAGGGCGGTCTGCCCACCGGCGACGCGCAGCGACCTGGCTGAGCGAGACATCAAGTAGGCCGAATAGAACATGAACGCCAGGAAATAGCAGACATACGCCAGCGATGCGAGTGTCGGTTCGTTGAAGCCGAACGTGTACGAATCAAATCCCATCCCATGCCTCCATCAGAATGTCTTAGCTGCGATCCTCGGCAGCGCTCTCCTCCAGTTGTTGTGCGCCTTCTTCGCTCGGGCGCGACGAGGCCGCGCCCACCAGCGCGTCCCGCACCCGCCCGGCCGTCTTCTCGAAGTCGCGCTCGAAGCTCACTTTGTTCTTCTCCGCCAGCCCCGCAACCACCACGTTCACGGTGCCGGGCCGCTCCTCGTTGGGGGTGATGCGCGCCCAGATGCGGGTAAAGCTGGTGTAGAGCGAAATCGTGAAGCCCATCGCCATTATAAAGAAGAACGACCCTACCAGACCCAGACCCGGGTCCTTGGCCGCCTCCAGGATGGCCGCGGTGTCCTTCCTGAAGGTAAACGCATATGCCTCATAGCCCGGCAGCTTTAGCGGGCCGGTGCGCGGCAGGAAGCCGTCGAATATGCGAGTGTCAAAGTTCTTGTCCACGTAGGCTCGGACGTACACGGGCGCGTTCTCGTCCGGGTCCCGCGCAACGTCCTGGTAGTAGGTCAATTCGAGCGTAAGCACGTGGTCCTTCACCGGCATTTGCAGGTAGTCCAGGGGCAGGTTGTCACTGCTGGTGAAGTGGAAATCTACGAGCGATTCGCCCGACTTCTCCGTGTCGGTCACCGGACCGGCAGAGCCCATGCGCTTCAGGAGCATCGACTTGCCCTCGGCATCCACGGCGCGGGCGTAGATCACAGGTTGGTAGCTGACGAGGAAGAAGTTGACGCCCTTGTATCGGAGGGGGTCATTGACAATGATAGTCTTGGTGAGGACTTCGGCCCCGCCCTCGATTACGGCCAGCGTGTCCTTATACTCCTTGACCGTGGTGCCGTCCGAGTAATAGTCAATGGCGAAGGCGTCCTGGCGCACGGAGAAATCGAGGTCGTGCCCGACGTTTACCGGCTTGCCGGGGTAGAAGTAAACTGATTGCTCCCGCCAGCCGAAGTTGGCCATCCCCACGGCGGCGAGTATCACCATGACCAGCGCGGCGTGGCTGACGAAAGTTACCAGCTTTGTCCACCGGTCCCGGTCGGCGTACAGTGATACCGCGCTCCCTCCCTCGTCGCGATCCACGAGCACCCGGTAGCGGCTTCGCTTCAGGGCACCCCGCAGTGCCTGCTCAGCGGCGGCGGCCTCCAAAGGCACGGCTCGGAACTGCGCCCGCTCGGAGAGGCCCGACACAAAATCGTCGCTCACACGCACAGCGGGATTGCGAATCAGGCGCATGATAGGGCCCCAGCGGTTGAGCGTACACATAACGATGCTAAAGACCACCAGCACCACGAGCATGCGGAACCAGAGGGAGTTGTAGAGATCATAGAAGCCCGCCCAGTGGAGCACGCCCGAGAAGTCGCCGTAGCGCGAGCGGGCGCCGATCAGGAACTGGTCGAGCTCGGTCGGGAAGTTCTGAATGCCGGGCTGCAGCTGCGGGATGATGGTGCCGAGGAGAGCGGCCAGGGCCAACGCCACGTTGAGAACCACGGCGAAGCGAAGCGAGCAGAAGAGGACCCAGACGGTTTCGACCGGGTCGCGGCGCGGACGCCTACCTGCCTCGGCGGCGCGGGTAGCGGCCGGCATGCGAGCAGATAGGGCCGGTTTGCTGTTGAGGGCCTTGTCGGTGCGTTGTGCCATTCCGGCGCGAACCTGTATAAAGAAGGATAAGCCGGGCCGGCAAATGCCCCGTCCCCGACGTCAGGAATGTGAACGGCTTCACATTACAGATTAAATGTTACCAGCAGGCCCCACAAGCGTCAAGCACATGAGTGTGAATATTACGTTAATGGCGGGGCTATGGCCCAGTGGGCGTGGCGGTGGGCCGGAGCGTTCTGTGAGTCGTAGGTGTGGATTTTGGCTTCCGGGTTGGGCTTGCCGCCAACAGCTTGCTGCTTCGAGCGCGATGGGTGGCGGTGGGTGTGGGCGTGCGGGTTACAGTGGGACCGGGAGTGTAAGGGCCTCGACCGAAAAAGCCGGTTAGCATTGGCTGCGCCGCGTCCCAGTCAAGCTCAAAGCCTTCGGTGCCGTCGGGCAGAGTTGAGGGTATGATCATCTCGCTGTCAATCGTAGAAGTGATTACGTCCGAGGGCTTCAACTGGTATGCAAAGTGAGCGAACGCCACCTGCTTGTCGAACGGGATGTTGGTTTCTACTGTGCCCGCGAGCTGGTCGAGCAGGTCAGGAAGAGCCGGGATGAGGTCGAGGGTCATGGCGGATTTGCGCACGGCCATGATCACTTGAAGCTGGCGCCTATTGCGCATGAAGTCATTGTCGGCATGGCGGGTGCGAGCGTAGCGCAGGGCGGTCTTGCCATTCATGTGCTGGAACCCGGCGTCGAAGTGGACATGGAGTACCCCGAACGGGTCGCCCTCGTCGTCGCTGGGGTAATGGTAGTCATCTATGGCGTAAGGGACGTTAATATCCACGCCGCCCACCCTGTCCACAAGCTTGCGAAATCCCTCGAAGTTGATGGTGGCGTAATAGTCAATTGGCACATTGAAGAATTGGCTAACTGTACGGAGCGCCAGGGCTTTGCCACCGCCCGGCTCCTGGTAATACTCCCCGAAGAGGTAGGCCGAGTTGAGCTTGTTCGGCCCGTAGTCGGGTACGTCTACCACCAGGTCCCTGGGCAAGGAGAGGGCGCGAACGGTCCTGGAAACCGTATCGAGGCTGATGAGAATCATCGTGTCGCTGCGCGGCCAGTGATCTTTGTCGTTCTCCCTGCGGTCGGTGCCCATGACCAGTATGAAAGTCCTGCCAGCCGGCAAATCGGCGAGCGCATCGGCGGTTGGCGCGGGTGTGGAAGTCGCAGCGGACCCAACGGCAAGGGGCTGTGTTGGAGCCGCGACGTGCGCGGACGAGGGCGTGGGCGGCAGGGGGACCACGATTCGCTGCTCCAGCCGCCAGAGGGCGAAGAGCACCCACGCCGTGTACACAACGACGATGGCACCCACGATGCCAACGGCCCAGCGGACCGCACGCACAACAGGCCTCGACCGGCGGGCCTCCGGAGCAGCGGGTAATGGTTGGGCCTCGACACCGGTCGTCGCGGGCGAGGAGACCGGCAGATCCTGCATAGTTGACGAGGGCGGGTCAAGGTCCAGCGGTCCAACACTGGGCAAGGTCAAGGGCGCGTGGGTTAAACGCAAAGCCGGCCGCTCCCTAGCAGGATTTGCGGCCGACCGTTCCGGCTTAAACCTCCTGGCTCGTGTCATGCGCTCATGACGGTCCTTATGTCAAGTCGCCGCTCAGCAGCGCGATCAAATCTTCCGCCGCCTGTGGGCGCGCCTCATCTGGCGGGCCGGCATGGCCCGCCAGAGCTTGCCTCGAAGCGAAGACCAGGCGCGATTCACCGCTATGCGGTCGGGCGACACCCCTCCGGCCCGGCTGAAGCGCTCCTGTACGTACGCGCGGGTGATCGTACGAGCGAACAGGGCGGTACCCGGCACCTCGCGGGAGACCGTGTCCCCGAACTCATAAGGCGTCTGGTGGGGCGCGGGCCCGACCCCGAGCAGTTGAGCCCAGCGGACCAGCCTCCCGTAGTAGTGGCCCGCGGCCGGTTCTGCGCCGGGTCGTTTGAGCCGCCATGGAGACATAGGAGCCAGCAAAGCGAAGGCCACGAATAGCAGCGCAGCCAGCACTAGCGTCACTGCCGCAACCCCTGGCAGACTTCCTGCCACTCCTCCTCGCGGCGTACTGATCGGTTCGCGGAGGGTCTGGTCATCGACGTTAGGTTGATTGGCGTCCCTGCCATCCGTGGGCGTGGGCGAGGTAACAGGTTGGACCGGAGTATCATCTACTTTCTCCCCCGGCAGCGCGGGGCGGTTGACCACAGCCTGCGAGGGGGTCGGCTCGAATTCGATCCAGCCATAGGCCGGGAAGTAGACCTCGGGCCAGGTGTGTGCAGACGATTCCCTGACGGTGAATGTGTCCTTCCCGTCGAAGCTACCGGGCGCGTAGCCCGTAGCCATGCGCGTGGGGATGCCCAGGTGGCGCATCATCACCACCATGGCTGTCGCGTAATACTCGCAGTACCCTTCCTTGTTCTCGAACAGGAACCAGTCGGCCCGGTCTACGCCCTGCGGCGGCGTGCCGATCGAGGTGGTGTACTTGTAGTTGTTCCGCAAATATGCCTCGATGGCCTTCCCCTCGTCATATGGGTTGGTGGCCCCTGCGTCGGCTACTACCTTTTCGGCAAGATCCCTCACACGCTGGGGCACGGTCGCGGGCAGCGAGGTGTAGCGCTTCACCACCCACGAATCGTAGCTTGTGCCCGCCGCCCGCAATTCCTCTTCGCTCGCCTCGGTAACCAGCGAGGTGACCGAGTACTGCTCGTCGGCGATCACGCTGTCTGACGAAGAGTGGACGGAGGTGATGTCGTCGTAGACGGGCACCTGCCCGCTGGCTCTGAGGAAGAGGTGGTAGCCGTTCCTGGTGCTCTCGTCGAATGTGACGTTGACGCCGCGGCCCTTCAGCTCGTCTGCCTGCTCCTCTATCTTCGTGCCCTTGCTCGTCAACTGTAGCTTTTGCAGGGGGCTCAATGAACTGCCGGAATCGCCGGCCAGGTCCTTGTCGCTCAACTCCTGCTGGGCAGGCTTTAGCAGGCCCAGGAGCACTCGCAGCTCCAGGGGCACCGAGAGAGGCTGGGTGGACTGCACGTCGTATACGTCGTTGATGGTGCGCCACGAGACGTTTAGGCGGCTGGCGACGGAGAGCTTCACCGGGCGCGAGACGGCGAACAAGATGTCGTCCTTGGGGTGCTTGACCTGCACCGTGTAGGTCACCTCGCGGCGCGCCAGGTCCTCGGACAGAAGCCGGTTGGATGCTTCCAGGGAGAGCTTGGAGCTGGCGTTGGGCAGCACGTTGAAGGTGCCGGGCGCGGTATCGGCCCAGCCGATGCCGTTGTACTCGTCATAGGTCTTGGCACGCCAATAGTGCCGCTCGGTCGACTTGACGACCAGGGCCGTGGAATCGGAGAGGTTGAGGGCTCCACCCATTGTGAAGCGATCGTTGAAAGACGAGTAGCCACCGAACGACTGGTTGGTCTGGATGGTAGGGAACAAGTGGCTTACCCCAGTCTGGAAGTCAACCCAGGGCTTGTTGACCTTGCTCCACACCTGGTTGAGGGTCGAGTTTACCTCAGTAGTGGGTACGAACCACATCACGCTTGCCAGAACGACCGACACCGCGGTGCCGGCCCACAGGAACGCCCAGGTGAGCGACGGGGAGTAGTTCACCCGTTCGCGCTGCCAGCGCTCCTCCTCCAGCATCAAGTTGAAGCGTATCATCAGGAGCAGCGCCGAGAACATGAAGATGATGATGAAACTATTGAGCGGCACCGGCGAGTACGACAGGTTTATGAGGAGCGCGACCCCACTGGGGACCAGGGCCCACCATAACTGCCGCGACTTGAAAACGAAATAGGCGCTGCTGTAGGCCAGCACCCAGGCCACCACGGCGAGGGCAAGTATGAAGACCAGCAGGTCATCGCTCGACTGCCTGGCTATCGCCTGGTTGACCCAAATACCGGTGCGCAGCATAAGATCCTGCGACTTCTCCTGGATCGTGCCATAGCGCTCGTCGGTCATCACGCTGGCCACGGCCACCAGCACCACGCTGAGGCCGGCAAACAGCCCCACCAGGTCCAGGAGCACTCTCGGAACGCCGCGGACCTTGGCAAGCACTATGCCGGTGGCGAGGGCCGCTATGGTCACGGGCGTGAGGATAGAGAGGCCCTCGACCCACTGGGCTTGCTGTATCGAGAGCGTAACGCTGAAGAGCAGAAGGGCGAGGAGGCCTACTGTCAGCCAACCCTCTCTTAATCGTAGGAAACCGGGCATGTAGTGCTACTTTCGGTTACGGAGCCGTAATACCAAGATAAATCGGTGCGGGCAGTTCAATAATAGCTCCATTTATTATACGGAATCATGCAACAAAAGGTGCGGGTGGCTAGCGCATGTGCCGGACATTGGCAGCGCCATACGTCTGGCCCAGCGCGGCATCTATGCGGTCGTCGCGCTTGACAAGATACGAGGGCACCCCCAGCGCCGAGAGGGCCGCCACCAGAATCATGGCATTGCCGCTTCCGCAGAAGGTGCCGGGCTCGACCAGGGCGGCGGCGGCGTGGAGGCCTTTGTGAAGCTGGGCTTCCAGCGAGGCTACCCACTCCTCCCGCAAGGAGGGGGTCACCACGATCAGCGTATCCTGTCTGCTAAATTGACGGCTCTCGGCCACCAAAAGTTCCCCCAGCGCGGTGGTGCCCTCGGCGCGCAGGACCGCCAGGGCGCGCAAGATCTTGATCAACTGGCGCCCACCGCGGTCCGCGGGCAGCACCACCCTGTGTTGGCCCCAGGCTATGAACCCGAGTGAGCGGCCCTGAGCGATAAGGAAGGCAGCAATGGACGCCGCCACGCTCACCGAATATTCCTCGGTGGTGGGATCGAGGCTCCACTCTACCGGCTCGGGGTCGGCGAACCCCTTCTCAGTCTGACCCAGGATCGCAGAGGGCAGCCCCGGCGTGGCTCCGCGCGTCACAGGCACGGCGCGCTTCGGTACCGAGCCGGTAGGGCAAGCCACGTGCACGTCCTCCTGCAAATCGAGCACCAGCCACAGGTCGGCCGTGGGGTCAAGCTCGAACTCCTTGACCATCAATTGTTGGTTTCGGGCGGTGGCGGCCCAGTGTATGCGGTTCATCGGGTCGCCGGGCAGATACTCGCGGATGCCCGCGGCATTGGGAGTGGTGTGGTGGGCGCGGCGCTGGGTCTGCATGCCTCCAGGCAGATCGCTCTCGGGTATGCCGAACGAAGCGAGGGGCACCGTCGGCGGATAAACCAGCAGCTCGGAGGTGGCATTGAACACCCGGCTCACCCGGAAAAGCCCGAACGGGTCGCCGCTGAGGATCGCGGTGGGCCCCAGGTGGTAGAGGCCCCGGTGGGTGCAGCGAGTGCGCACCCGCCAGCGCTTGCTTCGCCGGCCCTTTAGCGAAATCACGGCCCCGACGTGGTGCCTCGGCAGGGTAGAGCGATCGCGCACCTCAATCCAGAGCTTGGGCAGCCAAAGCGTATTCTCGACTTCGATGGTCTCCTGGATGACCTGGCCCACCTGGGCCTGGGTGGGCTCAAGGTTCCGGCGCACCCGCAGGCCGCGCTTGTTGAGCTGCGACCAGATGAAGGCGGCGATCAGCACTCCCGCCAGCACATAGGCCAGGTAGTAGAGCAGCCGCAAGCCCACGGTGAGCGCCGCAATGTAGATGGCGGCCGTGAAAATGGCGAAGCGGATGGCGTTAGCGTTCTCGGACGTGCGTCCCATAGGTTGAGATCCGTAATACGTATTGCGTGCCTACAGAGCCTGGGTAGCCGAACCCGCTACCCTGCCTCCTCTACGTAATACGCAATACGCAATACCTCATCGTCTCGGAGGCAGCGGCGTGGAGCCGGGCACCGGGGTCGAGCGGAGGATGTCGGCGATGATCGAGCGGGTTTCGGCGTTGCGTATCCTGGCGGAGGGGCTGACGATAAGCCTGTGAGCCAGGGTGGTCTCCGCGAGCGCCTTTACGTCGTCGGGGATTACGTAGTCGCGGCCCGACACGGCGGCCCTGGCCTGCGACATGATCTGTAGGGCCAGCGAGCCGCGGGGGCTGGACCCGAGGTAGACGTCTTCGTGCCGGCGCGTACCTTCCACGACGGCTACTATGTACTCGCGAATCAACTGGTCCACATGGACATTGCGAATGGCCTGCTGAGCTGTGACCAGCTCCTGGCTGCTAACCACCTGCTCCAGGTGGTCGAGCGGGTGCGTCTGCTGCTGGCGGCTCAACACCTCGATCTCGTCGGCCCGCGAGGGGTATCCGAGGGAGATTCGCGCCAGGAAGCGGTCAAGCTGGGCCTCGGGCAGCGGGAATGTGCCCTCGTAGTCGATGGGGTTCTGGGTGGCCAATACGATGAATGGCTGGGGCAAGGGGTAGGTCACGCCGTCCACCGTGACCTGGCGCTCTTCCATTGTTTCGAGGAGGGCGGACTGGGTCTTGGGCGTAGCACGGTTGATCTCGTCCGCCAGCATGATCTGAGTCATCACGGGACCAGGTCGGAACTCGAACTCGCCGGTCTTCTGGTTGTATATCGACACACCGGTCACGTCGCTGGGAAGGAGGTCGGGAGTAAACTGCACGCGCTTGAAGGTGCAGCCCAGGGAACGGGCTATGGCCTTGGCCAGGTTGGTCTTCCCCACACCCGGCACGTCCTCGACCAGCACGTGCCCCTGGCAGAGGAGTGACATGAGGACGAGCTGAACCTCCAGGTGCTTGCCGACTATCACCTGCTCGACGTTCTGGCCGAGCCGCGCGGCGAGGCCGCGTACATCGACCTCCTGCACGTCGTCTGCACGCCCGACCGGGCCGACCGGGCCGGCCGTCACCGGGCGCACTCCGCCATTTCCTGCATCACCGTGGCCATCATTTTGGGTCATCTATACTACCTCGGGCTCATAATAAAAGGGCCTGGCCCGAGTCGGCCAGGCCCCCACGTCGCATTATTCAGAATACCTCATTATACCAATAAATCGTATTCGGTCCAGGGTGAATGACGGCAGAGTAAATATGAGCGGGGCACACCACCCGTAGATGTAAATAAGGAGATAGTGTTGGGCTCCAATCCCCCACTGCCCAGAGGGCACCCGCGGCAGGGGCTCCCTGCAACCCTATTTTCATATCACGCGTGTACAGTCCAGAAACGGCGAGGGGACGGCCAATGCCCGCCCCCCGCTCTCGTTGCTGTTGCGCCGCAGTTTCTGCGTCAGGAAAACATCCAGGTGTAAGACTTGGGAGCGGTGGCTGCGGGTACGCAGCGCAGCATCTCCCAAAGCGTCTCCGGGCCTTTTGCGCCGCTAGGGTTCGGGCAGCCGGTAAGGCTGCTCAGCACGAACGGTGCGAGCTGCACGCGGCCGCCCGATGACATGAGCACCTGCTCAAGGGTGGTGCAACCGGGGCCCTCCAGCGCGGGAGCGCCGAAGGGGCCTCGCACTTTGCGGGCGAGCTGCTGCCACAGCTTACCGCCGTCCTGCCGCTCGGGGGCAGCGGCCATCGCGTGCTTCAGTAATACGTGAAATTCGTCGTCTCTGTCGATGCCAGGGTCCGGTCTGCGCGTGCGGAGCGGTTTGCTGGCCATCCCTTCCATCACGTCGTGTGGAAGGAATGGGTCCATGTATTTAGAGCGCAGGGTCATATGCAGGCTCTCCTTGTACGGGGTTGTGGCCCTCAAGTCTGTCTCGAAGCTCTTTTCGGGCATGGTGCAATCGTGACTTGATCGTGCCAACCGGAAGATCAAGTATGTAGGCTATCTCAGGGAGTGAAAAGTCCTGCAGGTAGTGCAGAATCACCACGATCCGGTGTTTCAGCGAGAGAGTGTTGATGACGTCGCGCATGGTGCCCTGTAATTCGGTGCGCTCGGCCAGGTTCTCCGGAGAGTGGCTCGGGTCGGTGAAAAAGTGATCTGCCACGTTTTCGAGCGGCTCCAACCAGACCCGGCGCTTCTTCAGGGCGTTGCAGCTAAGATTGACAGCCACCCTGTGCAGCCACGGCGAGAGGGAGCCTTCGCCCGTAATCTTCACGATGTTGAGATAGGTCTTGTAAAAACAGTCCTGAAGAACTTCCTCCGCTGCCCCGGCATCATGAGTGATAGCCATGGCGGTACGGTAAATCGCAGACTGGTACTTATAGAAGAGCGCCTCGAACGCATCCATATCGCCCTGCTGGATACGGCGCACAAGCTGCGTGTCGTCCTGCGTGGACGCGCCAGGAGGAGTGAGAAGTGGTTCCAAATCAATCTCCTCGTAATCCGACAACTGAGGATCAGCGTCAACGCTGATTTCTCCATCGTCGCCGGCATTGTCATCTAACGCGCGAAGCCGGTCGTAGGATGCACTTAGATCGGTCTGCATTGGCGGTTATCCAGTTTTTTTCGGCCCGCTCATTAACAGTAAACAACGGCGGCCCTAAATCGGTTCAATTTCGGGTCGCGCACACAGAAAATCGCCGCAATCGAGGCATGGATTAAAGTACAGCATAGTATAGCACAATTGTTGGGGCTGCAATAGACTGCAAAATGGACGGGGCCTTCGGCGGACGATTGACGATGGAGCCTATAGAACCGGTATCCTTACCCCCATCGTCTGCCGTCTGCCTCAGGCGCAGGGGGGCCGGACGCCTGCGACATCATAAGTGCAAGGACGAAAGCAAGAACTACGATGCGCGGCTGCCCGGACATTAGTAGAACGGTCGAGCCGCCAACAGGTTGCAAAGGCCCGGCCCCTACGCCATTTCCTCGCTCGGTT
>JBJMMB010000544.1:0-29630 GCA_045805005.1 Chloroflexia bacterium | reverse complement strand
ATGGGAGCGTAATCAGCACAAGGCTGAAAGACGCAGCTTCATAACAGCGCTTGGCTAACAAAGGGAGCTTCACCTTTACCTCCTATTGCGTTGGGTGGCAAGGCCTATGCTAATGTAATATAGCAGAATCGCAATGCTTCTACCCAGCTGTAACGCACAAAGCCCAAGCTAAGTTGCATGATAATAGCGATTTGCTCCCCATACGAGCAAAGTTTTGTGTGTCGTGATCTGCATGTCTTTCGGTCGCAACTTGCATGTTTTCGTCGCGAAAAACGTGCAGATTCTGCATGTTTTCCGGCCCCGAAAACCTGTCGTAATTTGCATGTTTTTCTTCACCGGGACGACCGCGGGAGGGGGCCGAGGAGGCAAGGAGTTTCCCCAAGCTACGGAGTGGTGTCGTTGGTTTCAGAACCATAGAGACGCGCAAACGATAGTTCTGTAGGGGCAGGCCCCCGTTGCCTGCCCTGGTCGTGTACCACCAATGCCGGGGTGCGCTAACAAGGGCAGGCAACGGGGGCCTGCCCCTACAGGTTGCTTACCCGAGAATGGATAGACCCTACGGAAAGGGGTCTGGGGTTTCCCCTGTGTTATACTATCCTGTCGGCACACCTGTCGGCACACGCTGAAAACGATCAGGAGAATTGATGCACACGACACGTGAAAACTTCGCCAGGCAAGAGGACATTGATGCTATACTCAGCATGCGCAGGATAGCGGTGGTGGGGCTCTCCTCCAACCCCGGCCGGGCCAGCAACCGGGTGGCCCGCCACTTGCAACGCGAAGGGTACGAGGTGATCCCCGTCAACCCGAACGAGACCGAGGTGCTGGGCAGCCGCGCTTACGCCGGCCTCCACGACCTGCCCGAGCCGCCCGAGGTGGTGGACGTCTTCCGCCGCTCCGAGTACGTGGCCGGGGTGGTTGACGACGCCATAGCTGTAGGCGCTAAAGCCATCTGGCTGCAACTGGGCGTAATCGACTACGACGCCGCCCTCCGCGCCAGGCAGGCCGGGCTCATCGTGGTGATGGACAGGTGTATCTCAGTGGAACTTGCTGTGAGGGGGGCATAGGTGCTGGGGGCTGGGGATTGGAAGATAGGCCCAACTGCGGCCGGCACCCAGCACCCAGCACCCAAGGGAAGAAACATGAGTGACACAGGGCTGATCGGCATCATAGGCGGTTCGGGCTTCTATAACATGGTGGGCCTCACGGACGTGCGCGAGGTGGACGTCGACACGCCCTTCGGAAAGCCCAGCGACCCCGTCATCGTGGGCAAGCTTGGGGGCCGCGACGTGGCCTTCATCGCCAGGCACGGCAAGGGACACCGCTACAGCCCCACCAACCTCCCCTTCCGCGCCAACGTCTTCGCGCTCAAGTCCCTGGGTGTCACCCACCTCATCTCCGTCAGTGCCGTGGGCAGCATGAAAGAGGAGATCGAGCCCCTCCACATGGTCGTGCCCGACCAGCTTTTCGACCGCACCCTGCAGCGCCCGCGCACCTTCTTCGACGAGGGCCCCGTGGTGCACGTGGCTTTCGCCGAGCCCTATTGCCCCGACCTGCGCGAGTCCCTCGCCGCCGCCGCCCGCAACGCCGGGGCCACCGTGCACGTTGGCGGCACATACATCTGCATCGAGGGCCCGCAGTTCTCGACCCGAGCCGAATCGATCATCTTCCGCAGTTGGGGCGTCTCCGTGATCGGCATGACCGCCTTGCCCGAGGCCCGCCTCGCCCGCGAGGCCGAGATGTGCTACGCCACCCTCGCCATGGCCACCGACTACGACACCTGGCACGCCGATCACGACAGCGTCACCGTCGACCTGGTCGTCCGCAACCTCCAGCGCAACGTCCAGCGCGCAAAGGATACTGTGGCGGCCCTGGTCCCCACTATCGCCTCCACCCGCTCCTGCACCTGCGGTGATGCCCTGGCGGATAGCTTGATGACCTCGCACGAGTTTGTGCCCGCGGACGTGAAGCGCAAACTGGAACCGTTGATTGGCCGCTATATGCAGAGCTAGCGCAGGTAGCCACCCGTAATGTTGGACCACAAAGATGCCCTGGTCGGGAGCGTCAAGCAAGTAGACGTCAAACCCCCGACCTACCACGGCCAGCCGAGCCCTCCCACCGCAGCCGGGGCCGCGGGCCCCTCGCTTCGTGGCCTGGGTACTACCATCCGCCGCCTCCGGTGGACCGAGTTTCGCCTGCTCCTGATCCCCTCGCTGTTGAGCATCATCGGCATGCTCATGGTCATTCTGGTGCCGACCGGCGCGGTGCAGTGGCAGTGGACCGACATCTGGATGAGCTTCCTATTCATCGGCCTCCTGTACGGGGTGCACGCCTGGCTCAACATCACCCACCCCCGCGCCGACCAGGTGATTCTCCCCCTCGTAGCCGTGATAATGGTCCTCGGTCTCGTGATGATCCAGCGCCTGGAGCCCGCCCTCGTCGCGGGCAGCGACGCCTTTAAGGGTATAGCTAACAAGCAGGTTATCTGGATAACCCTGGGCGTAGTCGCCCTCTTGCTCACCGTCACCTTCGTCCGCGACCTGAGCCTCCTCCGGCGCTACAAATACACCTTCGCCATCGCGGGCATCGCTCTGGTAGTCGTTACGCTGTTTAGAGGAAGCGACGCGGGCAGCGGCACCGGCGTCAACCTCTGGCTGAACTTCGGCTTCTTCCAGTTCCAGCCCTCCGAGCTACTCAAAGTGCTCCTGGTCATTTTCCTGGCGGGTTACCTCGACGACAAGCGAGACCTCCTCGCCTCCCCCTACAGGGTTGGGCCCATCAGTCTCCCGCCGCTGCCCTACCTGGCTCCCTTGCTCCTGCTCTGGGCGTTGGCCCTGGTGCTCTTCGTGGTCCAGAAAGACCTGGGGAGCGCCCTCCTCTTCTTCGGTATATTCCTGTCAATGCTCTACATCGCCAGCGGGCGTGCCTTCTACGTCGTGGGTGGCCTCGCCCTCTTCGGCCTGGCGGCCTACCTGCTCAGCACCCTCCTGGCTTCCCAATTCCAGCACATACAGCAGCGGGTTGACATCTGGCTAAACCCCTGGCCCGTGGGCAACACCGAGGGCTTTCAGATAGTGCGCTCCCTCTTCGCCCTCGCCTCCGGCGGGGCCCTGGGTAGTGGCATCGGCTTCGGCGCCCCCGCTACCATCCCCGCCGTGCATACAGACATGGTCATTTCGGCCATAGGCGAGGAACTGGGCCTGGCCGGCACCCTGGCCGTAATCGCCCTCTTCATGCTCCTCGTCTATCGCGGCTACCACATTGCCCTGCTGGCCCGCAATGGCTACGAGCAACTCCTGGCCGTGGGCCTCACCACCGTCCTCGGGCTTCAAACCATAATAATCATAGGCGGGGCCATCAAAATGATACCCCTCACCGGTATCACCCTGCCCTTCATCAGCTACGGAGGCTCATCCCTGATAACCAACTTCGTCATAGTCGGGCTATTGCTTCGCATATCCGCCCGGAAAGGAAGGAATGCGTAATGCGTAATGCGTAAGGGGAGAGGGCCAGGAGTTCTGCAACCCAAGCCTCCCGACCGCCATTACGCATCACGCATTACGCATTACGAAGTGACCAGATTTCTCCGCAACCTGCTTCGCACCGTTTCCCTGCTCGGCGCCGGCCTGCTGCTGGCCTACGGCATGATCTCGGGTGCGGTCACGGCTTCCCCCACCGACCCACCAAACGACAGCGTGTGGCTGGTCTGTCTGGGGCTGGCCTTTCCTCTGCTGCTCATCTACACCTGGCTCACGGTATCGGGCAACCCTACCGTCCAGGTCTCCACGGTTGATGCCCGCTTCCGGCGCAATGTGCAGCAGCTTGGCGGCTTCCTCCTCGTGGGTTTCGCCCTCCTGAGCCTCCACCTGCTACGCGAGCAGATCGTGGCCGCTTCCTCCATAAAAGCCGCCTCCGTCGTGGCCCGGTCGGGCGACGTGATTCAGGACCCTCGCAAAGTGCCCGAGCAGTTGCGCGTACGCAGGGGTGCTATCTACGCCGGGGACAAACTCATCGCGGCCAGCGAGGTCATCACTCCCTCGCGCAATGTCCACCGCCTCTACCCCGAGCCCAACATCTCCTACCTGGCGGGCTACTACAACCCGACCATCTACGGCTCCGCGGGCCTGGAGGACTCGTTTGACCAGTACCTCTCCGGCAAGGAAGCCCTCGACCCCTTCCTGGAGCAGCAGCGCGCTATCCTCCACCGCCCGGTGGTCGGCAACGACCTCTACCTCACAATCAACCCGGCCCTGCAAGATGTGGCGCAAACCGCCCTGGGCAAGCGCAAGGGCGCGGTCGTGCTCCTCGACGCCCAGACCGGGGCCGTCCTGGCCCTCGCCTCCTGGCCGCACATCGACCCCCAGCAGCTATCCTTCAACCCCTACGCCGACGACTGGAGCGCCGAGAACAAGCGCATCATCGACTACTTTAGTTCCGTCAGCCAGGACCCCAACAACCCCCTGGTCATGCGTGCCACCCAGGGCCTCTACCCGCCCGGTTCCACATTCAAGACGGTAACTTCCTCTGCGGCCATCGACACCAACACCGCCAACCCCACCTCCGTCTTCACCGACACCAACGGCCGCGTCAGGGTGGAGGCAGGCGGCTACCTGCACCAGGACTGCTCGACCTGCCGCCCGTCCAACCACGGCCCCCTTTTCACCCTCACCGAGGGCTTTAAGTGGTCCCTGAACGTGGTCTTCGCCGAACTGGGGGTGAAACTGGGCGCCCAGCGTATGATAGAGTACGCCCAGCGCTTCGGCTTCGGCACTCGCTACGACATCGGCCTCCCGGTCGAGGCCAGCCGCCTCTCCTCCGATCTCAAGAACCTCAACGGCCTCAACGCCCTCGCCGCCACCGCCTACGGCCAGGCCGAGGTGCAGGCCACGCCCCTTCAAATGGCTCTAGTTGCCGCCACCATCGCGAAAGGCGGCCAACTGCCCGCCCCCTACCTGGTGGACGCGGTCAAAGACCCCGAAACGGGCAAAGATATCTGGCGCTTCCAGCCCCACGCGCTGCAAACGGTCATATCTCCCCAGACCAACGGTGAGGTCATGCAAATGATGCTCGAATCGGTGCGCACCGGCTACGCCAAGGGCGCCGCCATCCCTGGTTTCACCGTCGGCGGCAAGACCGGCACCGCCGAGACCGGCCGCGGCACCTCTCATTCCTGGTTCATAGGCACCGCCGGCAAAGACCCCACCCACCCCCAGTACGCCATAGCTGCCATGGTAGAAGAAGGCGGCGAAGGCACCCGCGTGGCTCTCCCGTTGGCTAGAACCGTGCTCGCGGCAGCGCTGGGTGCAAAGTAATAGGCAGGCCTGGAGTTCGCAACACGAAAATGCTATTTTCAGATGAGCAACTACGTCGCGTCGAACACCTCGTCGACGCTTACACCAAACCCCGCAAGTAGCTTCGGAGTGGCCTGTTCACCACGACCGAAGACACCGTGCTCCACATAGGCGGAACCCTTAAGTTGAAGGACAGTGATGGTCTCGTTCATGGGGTTCACAATCCAGTACTCAGGGATGGCTGCACCGGCATAATCCGCGCGCTTGGTCGTGACGTCCCGTTCGGGATCATCCTCGCTCACCACTTCAGCGACCAGATCCGCGCCCTGCCAGTACCGGTTTTGGCGCCGCTGGTCGCGCGCATCTCGCATCAGCAGGATATCCGGCTCCCGAAACTTGCCCTCGCCAACCCGGACTCGTAAAGGCGCGAAGCGCACTTTTCCACCCAGGCGTTCGATGTACGTGCGTAGCGCGAGGAAGAGCCACTCGAGTATCGCCTGATGTCTCTCTGTAGGCATTGGTAGTACCTCGATCCGGCCGTCGGTATATTCGATGAGGCGATTAGTCTGGTCAGTGAGGCGCACGTACTGCTCCACGGTCCAACTCCCCTGAAGTGCGGCGAGATCCATATCGGTAATTTCCTCCGCTAGCGCCACGCGCATTCGCGGTACATGCGTGTCAGTAGCCATTGCGAACCCCTTTACCTGCTCTGCTTCTCGTCTACGTTCACCTTCGGCCCGAGGAACTTGGGCTGGTGGTCGGTTAGCATCCTCCAGGCGGTGATCGCCAGGGCTGGGATCTCGCGGACTTCGTTGTATGAGGTCGGGTAGGGCTGGCGGTCGGAGGCCACGCCTACCGAATCTATGCCCAATTGCTTGCAGGTGTAGAGCGCCCTGGGCAGGTGGAACCTCTGCGTCACGAGCGTGGCGTCGGTAAGGCTGAACACCTCCCGCGCCCGGTAGCAGCTATCCCAGGTCGAGAACCCCGCGTAATCGAGCACGATGTCCTCGTCAGGCACGCCCAAATCGACCGCGGTCTTGCGCATCGCCTCCACCTCGTTATGCGTGACGACGCTGTTGTCCCCCGTCATCAGCAGCTTGTCGACCTTGCGCGTGTTGTAAAGGTCCACCGCCGTCGCCACCCTGTCGTAGAGCATCGCCGAGGGCCCGCCCTCAGCGTTCAGCCCCGCCCCGAACACCAGGGCCACGTGGTGGTTGGGCACCTCGCTATCCACGCCGGCGTATATCAGCCCCTGCGTTTGTGAGTCAACCCACATCTTGAACCCTACGAGGCCCAGTGCCGCCAGCGGTATCAGTGCCAGCAGCAAGAACAACAGCCTGCGCACCAGCCTGCCAAGAGAGCTATAAGGGCTCACCGGTTCGTGGTAGGCCCACTTGCGCGGGCCCAGCTTTTGTAGCGGTGTGCCGGGGGCCGGGCGGGCCGCCACGTACTTATGCCGGGGCGCGCTCACTGCTTCTTGATCTCCTTCCAGACTTCGTCCATATCCTCCACGCTCATGCCCCGGAGCTTGCCGCCCCTGCGCACGATTGCCTCCTCCATGGCCGTGAACCGGCCCAGGAACTTGTCGTTGGCCCGGCGCAGCGCCTCCTCGGCGTTGATCCCCATCCACTGCGCCAGGTTCACCAGCGCGAACAGCAAGTCCCCCAACTCCTCGGTGCGTCTCTGGACGCTCTCCTCCTTCTGGAGTTCGTCAACCTCCTCGCGCACCTTGTCGAACACCCCCTCGATCTCCGTCCAGTCGAACCCCACGCGGGCCGCGCGCACCTGCAACTGCTGCGCCCTCTCTAGAGAGGGCATGGCCCGCGGCACGCTCAGCAGCAGCCCGGTGCCTTCCAGCCCCTCCTCAGCCGCCCTGGCCGACTCGAACTTTCGCCCCGCCTTCGCCTTAGCCTCGCGCTCGCCCGCCTTGATAACCTCCCAGTTCCTCACCACGTGCTCCGCGCCCGTCACCTCCACGTCCCCAAACACATGCGGGTGCCGCCGGATCAACTTGGCCACGATATGCCCTACGACGTCGCTCAGGGTGAACTCCTCGTTTGACACCGCCAACTGCGAGTGGAACACCACCTGCAGCAGCAAGTCCCCCAATTCCTCGGCGAGGATCTCCGGGTCGTTGGCGTCCATCGCGTCCACCGCCTCGTACGCCTCCTCCAGGAGGTGGTGCTTGATTGAATCGTGGGTTTGCTCGCGGTCCCAGGGACACCCGCCCGGCCCCCGCAGCCTCCCCATCACGTACACCAGCGACTGGAACTCCCGGGTCAGCGCCAGCGGCTCCAGCGGCGGCAAATACACACACGCAAGGTGGTTGATGCCGTGCCCCCTGTCCATCTCGGCTAGGGTCGTCTCGATCAAACGCTCCTGCTCCGGCACGCCCGCGTTTAGCACGATGCTCACCGGGTGCTCGTCCGGGTATCGCTCCATCAACAGCAGCTTGCACGCCGAGGCCACCCGGTCGTTGTATACCTGGCAGAGGAGCACCGGGTACATAGGCGACAGCCCCGCCAGCGCCGGAAATGCCTCCGGCTCTACGGGCATCGAGTAAGGGCTGAACAGGAACGGCTCCTGCTCCACGTCGGACCCCTCGTCGTTCACCTCGGGCTCCGCTTCTCGCTGTTGGCCGTATCCCGCCACCTCGGTGCCGTCCACGATTTGCAGCCCCCGCTCCAGGGGGTCGATATCGAGAGTGGAGCAAACGGGCTCGATGAACGAGAGCCCCGCCGCCAGCCGCACCTCCACGCCCCTCTCCCGGCACAACCGCCTCAAGTGCCGCACCGATGCCTCGCCCACCGCTGGGTGCCCCGGCACGCAATAGATAACGGGACGCTCCCCTTCCGCCTCGGCCAGCCTTACCAGTTCGTCCGCGATCTGCCTGTAAATATCCTCGAATCGCTCCTCCCGCTCGTACAGGTAATCGAACGAGCGCACCTCGAGCCCCTGGGGCAAATGCTCGGCGGTGGGGTGGGTCGTGGTCCGCAGGTAAACCACGTCCGCCGACTCGAGGAGCGACTTCACTTCCAGCGTAACCTGGTCCCAGGCCCCCGGCCCCAGGCCCGCAACAATAATCCGTGGCATACTTCTCGCTTTTCTAGAGTATGGAGGACAAAGCGCCTCCGCAAGAGGGTCTTTACGAGCTTATATTACCACTCGAATGTGGTTAGGGCAATCAGGGCGTATTGCGTATTTCGTACTGCGCAGAGGAGGAAGGGTAGAGGGTTCTACCACCCAGGTATGGGAAGCACGCAATACGCAATACGAAATAGGAGGTACCAATGATCCACATAGGCACAAGCGGCTACAGTTACGAGGACTGGAAGGGGCACTTCTATCCGGAGAACATCAAGGACAACGAGATGCTCTCCTTCTACTCGCAGGACTTCAAAACGACCGAGATAAATTACACCTACTACCGGATGCCATCGGCGCGCACCCTCGCGGCAATGGCATCCAAAGTGCCCGACGACTTCGTGTTCACCATCAAGGCCAGCAAGGAGCTAACGCACGAGCGCGAGCTGGACGAAGAAATGGGCACGCCCGAGAACTTCAAGCTCTTCCGCGAGGCCCTCACCCCCCTGATTGACGAGGGGAAGTTCGGGGCCGTGCTCGCCCAGTTCCCCAACTCCTTCAAGCCCACCCCGGAGAACCGCGACTACCTATCGGTCTTCCGCGACCGCATGGGCGACCTCCCCGTGGTTGTGGAGTTCCGCAACGCGGCCTGGGTGACGGACGAAACGATGGACCTGCTTCGCGAGAACAACCTTGGCTACTGCTGCGTCGACGAGCCCCACCTCAAGGGCCTCATCCCGCCCATAGCCGTGGCCACGGCCCCGATAGCCTACGTCCGCTTCCACGGCCGCAACGCCCAGAAATGGTGGCGCCACGACGAAGCCTACGAGCGCTACAGCTACTCCTACAAACCCGAGGAACTCCAGGAGTGGGTGCCCAAAATCGAAAAACTGGAAAACACCGCCAAAGAGACCTTCGTCTTCACCAACAACCACTACCAGGGCCAGGCCGTCCAAACCGCCAACCAGCTAAAAGACCTCCTCGCCAAAGCACACGTTGCAAGCGCATAGGGGAACGCCGTTCAACGAATAATCGCACCGCAGAGGCGCAAAGGACGCAGAGACCAAATAATAAAGGTCTCTGCGCCTCCCCGTCTCTGCGGTTCCTGAGCCTCTAATAAATCTTGGCGTCTTGGCGTCTTGGCGTCTTGGTGTCTTGGCGTCTTGGCGTTTTCTGGAAAGCGTTTTCTCACACCTTCCGCAACACCACCGCGCTCTCCTTGAGCCCGATACGGTGCGAGGACGACCGGCGAGTCCTCAGCACACGCACCGACTCGCATGTGTAGCCCGCGCTGCGGCCCAGTTCGGCCACCAGGTCGGGCACCGGCACCAGCACGCCCGCATGCGCCGACTCGCCTACCACCAGCACGAAGTGACCGCCCGGCTCTAGCATGGCCCGCACCGATTCCAGCGCGCGCAGTATGCCGCCGAAATACTGCCGCGTCATGCGTCCGTAGTCCCAGCCCCACCCCCGATCGCCCAGCCGTTCATCAATGGCCCGCGCCACGTCCCCTATGGCCGGTATCTCTTCCACCCTGCGCCAGTCCTCGATGTCCCTATAGGTTGCCTTCGCATCGCAAATCATCATGCGCTTGCGCAATTGCTTCAGTTCCTCCATGCTCTTTATGAACCCCAGGAAGAACAACTCCAACCGTGTCTGCATCGTGTAATCGAGGTTGTTCAGGTAGGGGGGCGACGTAACTGCCAGCCGGGCGGGCAGCAGCGGGTCCTGAAGCTCCCCCATTCCGCGAACATCGCCCTCAATCACGCGCGCCTGGAAGGGCGTCTCGTTTTGCTCCAACCCCTCGATGTCTTGTAGCATCTTATGCAGCTTGGCCTTGAACGCCTCCATCACAGGCGCATCCTGCTTCACCTGCCGCGACCCGAACGCGTGGGGCGAGAGCTTCATGTTGCTCACCCCTCTCAGTATCGACGCCAGCGCCAGCAGCGGCACGTCCCGGTTCGCCGGGCTCACATACTCCTCGATGCAAGCGCGCAGCGCCATCACCTTAAGGGCTACGCGCCGAGCAATCCACCTGTCCAGCCGGGGCATGTCAGGAAGCACATACTCCGGCCACTGCTCGCCCGTCACCATCTGCAACCTCGGACCGGCCTCGTCGAGCAACTTCTCGACCTCGGCCCGGAGCAGAGCCAGGTCGAAATCTTCGCGGGTCTTCACACGCGACGCGAAGCACAGGAACGGGTTTACCTCTATCCCCAGCGCATCACACCCCGCCAGCCTCGCCGCCAGCAGCGTCGTCCCCGTCCCGCAAAACGGGTCCAAAACGGTCCCCCCGCCAACGCCAAACTCCTCAATCGCGCTGCGCACAAGGGGTGCCGAATAGGACTCCGGCATCAAATACCAATCAAATATCGGCGTATTCCGATTAAGCAACGCGGTTGTCGAGACCACTCTGCTACTCCTTTTAGTTGGATACAAGGGCTGATTATACAGCATATAGGCCCCTTATCTCAAACTTGACAGAACCATATCCCTCGTCTACAATGGCTGAGCAGTTTTGCTCGATGGGTCCGCACGGCTCAATACATCGCCACATGGCGATTGTCCGCCGGGCCGACCGAGGCGCGGACTCGCCAAAAGCCTGCCCGCCTCGTGCCAAAGCTGCGCATCATCCAAAGTAGCAATTATTGGCGCGATGTAGCGCCTGTGCGAGATCCGGTAGCTATGTCTTGGCTGTGGCTTTACTGGCCTGACGGCTTGCCGGGTACAAGGGAGGCGTGGAGGGGCCACGCTTAATGACGGCCGGTGGCCGGTCCGTCGGGAGGAGAAGCACTTTCATGATAGGCCCGCTGAATGCTCTTTTCGGCCTTTTCAGCAGGGACCTTGGTATCGACCTGGGGACCGCCAACACTCTCGTTCACGTTCGGGGCAAGGGCATCGTTGTGTCCGAGCCTTCCGTAGTAGCAGTCGATAAACGCAACCGCGGCCGCACCTACGCCGTAGGCGCCGAGGCCAAGGCCATGGTCGGCAAGACCCCCGGCCACATCGTCGCCATCCGCCCCCTCAAAGACGGGGTGATAGCCGATTTCGATATGGTCGAGGCCATGCTCAAGCACTTCATCCATAAAGTGCACTCGCAAAGCGTCATGACCCCCAAGCCCCGAGTGGTGATCGGCATCCCTTCGGGCGTTACCGAGGTGGAGCGCCGCGCCGCGCACGACGCCGCCATCAACGCTGGGGCCCGCGAGGCATACCCCATTGAAGAACCAATGGCCGCCGCCATCGGCGCCGGTCTACCCGTGCAGGAGCCCATCGGCTCGATGATCGTGGACATAGGCGGCGGCACCACCGAGGTGGCCATCATCTCGCTCGGTGGCATAGTCATCAACCACTCTGTCCGCACCGCCGGCGACGAAATCGACGAGGCGATTATCCAGTACGCCCGGCGCGAGCACAGCCTGCACATCGGGGAGCGCATGGCCGAGGCCGCCAAGATAGCCGCGGGCTCTGCCTACCCCCTCGAAGAGGAACTGGCCGTGACCCTCCGGGGCCGTGATGTCGTTACCGGCCTTCCCAAGGCCGTGGACGTCAGCAGCGTGGAGCTTCGCGGAGCCATCAGCCAGCCCGTGTCCGAGCTAATCGAAGTGGTCAAGATAGCCCTCGAAGAGACCCCGCCCGAGTTGGTGGCCGACATCATGCAAAACGGTATCACCCTGGCTGGTGGCGGAGCTCTGCTCAAAGGCCTCGACAGGCGCATCGCCATCGAGACCAAGATGCCCGTCACCATCGCCGACGACCCCCTGACCTGCGTGGTCAGAGGCGCCGGCCGGATCGTCGAAAGCCTTGAGCAATACGACCGCATCCTGAAATCAAGCGCCCAGAACCGCCGAATCATCACCGTTCAGTAGCCGTCAGAGGTCAGGTATAAGGGTCATGCCTATAGGCAGACCCCAACGCCCGACCCCCGACCTTCGACACCTATGAAGAAGGAACGTACTCTAAGCTGGACGCGCACACTCTACCTGTTCGTGGTGCTCGTGCTGGTGAGCCTCTCCCTCATCCTGCTCAGCCAGGGGCGGCAGCTCCAACCCGTTGAGAGCGCCGCGGGCCAGGTCCTCACCCCTGTTCAGGCCGCCGCTCATGACGTCACTGCCGGTATCGGAGGCTGGATAGAAGGCATCCGCCGCACCGGCGAGTTGCAGGACGAGAATAAGCGCTTGCGCACAGCCCTCGACCGCGATACCGCCGAGAAAGCCACCATAGAGCAACTCAAGCGCGAGAACGAGAACCTCCGCTCGATGCTCAAATTCCAGACCGCTCGCCCCGACATAAAGGCGGTGCAGGCCAACGTCATCGGCGGCGACCCCACCGGCACCAGCGAAATTCTAACCGTGGACAAAGGCACCAACGACGGCATAACCACAGGCATGGCCGTGGTCAGCCCCGGAGGCATCCTGGTGGGCCAGACCAAGGAGGTCAAAGCCACCCGCTCCACGATCCTGCTCATTACCGACATTTCGTCCTCCATCGCCGTCGCCACGGAAGAGACACTCATCCCGGGGGTCATGGAGGGCCGCTGGCAAAAGCAGGGCCGCCTGCTCATGCGCCATATCCCACGCGACGAAAAGGTGCAGAGCGGTGACATCCTGCTCACCACCGGCATCGGCGGCGTCTTCCCCAAAGGGCTCATTGCCGGCCAGATTTACAACATCCGCCAGAGCGACGTAGCCACCGAAAAAGAAGCCGAAGCCTACCCCCTGACCCAGCTAAATGCCGTGGAGCAGGTTTTGATAATCACCAGCGGAGTTGCGAAATGACACGTAAAACGTAAAACGTAATGGTGGTAGGCATACTTGGTTTGGGATTACAGAATCAACCACGCCCACATCCCTTACGTTTTACGTTTTACGTTTTACGCCATGACCTACATCGGAGCCATAATCCTATTCATAGCCGCGCTGGTGCAGTCGGTGGTGCTGCCCCAGGCAGTGCCTTTGCAGGCCCGACCCCAGTTCGTCGTGCTGTTCATCATCGCGATCTGCCTGGTGGAGAGCCTCTACGACGCCGCCATTTGGGCCTTCATGGGCGGGCTACTCCTTGATTTCATGAACGCGCCCATGTACCCTCTGGGCAGCAACGCTCTCATCCTGGTGCTCGTGGCCCTCCTCGCCAGCATGGGCAGGGTCAGCCCCTTCCACAACCGCCTCATCCTCCCCCTGGCTATGGCCTTCGGATGTACCCTCTTCTACATGATGATGTCCATGGCCCTGCGCTTCGCCCTGGGCCTCGATGTGGCATTCCTCGACAATCTGCTCTGGGTCGCCCTGCCCAGCGCCATCCTCAACACCATATTAATGCCCGTGGTCTACAGTTCCATGCTCTGGCTGAGCCTGAAAGTGGGTCGCCGCGTTCCGGTCGAGTGGTAGTGAAACGCTCCTTTCGTGCCTTCAACATCGTAATTGTGCTCATGTTCTGCCTGCTGGCGGGCCAGTTGTACCGCATGCAGGTCATCGACGGCCAGCGCTACAGCGACCAGGCCAAAGGCAACCGCGAGCGCATCGTCACCAGGCCCGCCAGCCGCGGCGTCATCTACGACCGCAACGGCAAGCGCCTCGTCGTCAATAACCCCTCTTACTCTGTCACCATCACCCCCGCCGACCTCCCCGACAACACCACAACTGCGGGCAAGGCCAGGCGCGATGCCGTCTTCGCAGAGCTCGCCTCGATTCTCGGCACCCACGACGTGATCGCCGTCACCCCCAAGAAGCTCCCCCTCGACAAGATGGGCGAGGTCGCCAACCGCCTCTCCGTGCTCCTCCAGGTGCCCGCCGAGACCCTCCGTCCTTCCCTCAAGAAGATCATGGAGGATGCTCCTGCCAGCGAAAAGCTCTTCCTCTTCAGGTCCGATCTCACCCCCCAGCAGTCCGCCGCCGTGCGCTCCCAGTTGCAGAACCTTCCGGGCGTCGACGTGTACAACGAGCTCGAGTTCAACTTCGTAACCCACTTCGAGCGCTGGCTCTCCCCCGTCACGGTCAAGCGCGGCGTCACCTACGAGACGATGGTGCGCGTAGACGTGGCCGGCCCCCACCTCCCCGGCGTGCTTGTCGTCCCCGAGCCGGTGCGTCAGTACATATCAGGCCCCCTCTTCTCCCACCTCCTCGGCTACGTGGGCCCCATCGATCCCCTCGAATACGACGCCGCCCAGAACAACTCCGACGCGAATGCCCTCCCCGTCTATGACCTGGACGATAAGGTGGGCAAGACCGGCCTCGAGGCCGCCCTCGAAGAACAACTCCGCGGCACCAAGGGCGCGGCCCGCCTGGTCGTTAACTCCAACGAGCGCGTGGTCTCCGAGCTAGAGTCTACCGCCCCGATCACCGGCAACAACGTAACCCTCTCCCTCGACAGTGCCCTCCAGGTGTCGGTCACCAACGCTCTACAGGATGGCCTCACAAAAGCCGGCGTCTCCTCGGGGGTGGCCATTGTGCTTCGAGTCAACGACGGCCAGGTGCTCTCTATGGTCTCGCTCCCCAGCTACGATAACAACCTCTTCTCAACCGGCATCTCGCAGCCCGATTTCGACCGCCTCAACAACGACCCCAAGCTGCCTATGTTCGACAGGGCCGTCGGCGGCGCATACCCGCCCGGTTCCACGTACAAAATGATCACCGCCTCCGCGGCCCTCCAGGAGGGTATCGTCAAACCCGATACCACCGTCGCCTGCCCCGCATACATCGAGGTGCCCACCACCTGGAATGAGAAACTGCGCAACCGTTTCCGGGACTGGAAGGCGGGCGGCCACGGCACCATAAACATAGTGCAGGCCCTCACCGTCTCCAGCGACGTCTTCTTCTACATCATGGCCGGCCCACACCAGCAGGACGACCGCGGCAAGTACACCCGCTACTACGCTCCCTACGCCGGCAAGCCCACCGAGTTCAACGGGCTCGGCATCGACAAAATAAACAAGTACGCCATCGCCTACGGCTTCGGACACAAGACCGGCATCGAGTTGCCCGGCGAGGTTCCCGGCATCGCGCCCAACCCCAAATGGAAGATCGACCACTTCCCCGACAACCCCTGGTCCATAGGCGACACCATCGTCACAGCCATCGGGCAGGGCTACAACACGGTTACGCCCCTTCAGCTAGTCAACGTCACCGCCGCGGTCGCCAACGGCGGCACCCTGTACCAGCCCCAGCTCGTGCAGCGCATAACCGAGCCCTCGGGCCGCATCATCCAGGACTTCCAACCGAAGGTGCTGGGCCACGTGCCGATCTCTCCAGAGAATCTCGCCGTCGTGCGCGAGGGGATGCGCCAGGTGGTAGCCGACAAGCGCAAGGGCACCGCCTACAGGATGACCCTCTCCAGCATCGCGGTGGCGGGTAAAACGGGCACCGCCGAATTCGGCGAGGAACTTAAAGATCCCAAAGGCCACGCCTACAAGCGCAGCCACGCCTGGTTCACCGCCTTCGCCCCCTACGACAAGCCCGAAATCGCCGTGGTCGTCCTCCTCGAAGGCGGCACCCAGAGTCTTGAAGGCTCCACCTTCGCCGTCCCCATCACCGACAACATCCTCAAAGCCTACTTTCACGTCACCAAGTAAGGGGTGCAGGGCTCCCACGCCACGGGGCCTGGGGGATTGGAGCCCAATGGTTCTTTAGTTCTTTAGTTCTTTAGTTCTTTAGGGGCGAGAAGGTGCGGCAGCCGTAATCGACCGGCGTGCTATAATTGCTATGATTGGTACAGGGTAGGGCGGCTGGCGGGTATGCGCGGTCCCCTGGCTCAACATTCGGCACCCGACACGCACGAAACGGCAGGTATCAGATATGGCAACGCAGGCAATCCAGATTGAGAAACGTTTGCTTACCCTCGAAGAATACGAGCGCATGATAGAGGCGGGCGTCTTTGACGAGGACGAACGAATTGAGCTTATTAGAGGAGAGATTGTAAAGATGGCTCCTATCGGCCCGCCACATGAAGCAAGTGTGGCACGCTTGACAACTCTTCTCGTCCAGAAGACGGTGGGCAAGGCAATAGTGTGGCCGCAAAACAATTCCATCCGGCTTCCCACCAGCGGCTCACGGCCTGAGCCTGATCTCACATTGCTGCGCTGGCGCGAAGACTACTACGGGACCACCAGGCCCGCAACCGCCGCTGACGTGCTATTGGTTATTGAAGTGGCCGAGAGTTCAATAAAGTACGACCAGACCATCAAGGGGCGGCTCTACGCCGAGGCAGGCATACCCGAATACTGGATAGTCAATTTGCAAGATGAGGTAATCGAGGTATACACCGAACCCACCGACGGGGCTTACAAGCAGGCGAAGAAGGCCAGGCGAGGCGAAACACTGCCCCTGCCCGGTGAGCTCGGGGATGCAATCGCGGTAAGTGACATCCTGGGCAGCCATTCCGAGACTTAAATAGAATTGGCCCTACCGTACGGGACGTAAGGCCTTTACCTAAGAGTATCTTAACCGATAGCAGAGGGTGGAGGGCTCTGTCCCCCGCTTTGCCAACTTGTCCCGGCCTCGGGTGCGTGCATCTCCTCGGTCCTTGGCCTGAGCAGCGATACCACAACCGATACCGCCAGTATCAAGGCCACTGCACCCAGGGAGATAGTGGCAGATATCTCGTAGATATCACCAAGAACCATTTTGATACCCACGAACACCAGCACAGCCGACAGCCCCACTTTCAAGTACTGGAACTTGTGCATAACGCCCGCGAGGGCGAAGTAAAGCGACCGCAGACCCAGTATCGCGAAGACGTTGGAGGTGTAGGCGATGAACGGGTCTTCGGTGATCGCGAAGATAGCGGGGATCGAGTCGACGGCGAAGACCACATCCGCCGACTCCACCATCAGCAGAGTGACGAACAAAGGGGTAGCAGCCCGCCGCGCTCCCTGGCCCAGCCGGACGAAGAACCTGTCGCTGTGATACTCGCTCGTTACCGGCATGAAGCGCTGGAAGAGCCGCACCAGCGGGCTCTTTTCGGGGTGTACCCCTTGCTCCTTCTGCAAAGCCATCTTGATGCCGGAGACGATCAGCAGTGCACCGAAACCGTAGATGATCCAGTGGAACTCCTTGATCAGGGTCGCACCGAGGGCGATCATGGCAGCCCGCATAGCCAACGCCCCAAAAACGCCCCAGAACAACACCTTATACTGGTACCTTGCTGGCACGGAGAAGTACGAGAAGATCAACAGAAACACGAATATGTTGTCCAGGCTGAGCGACTTCTCGATCAGGTAGCCGGTGAGGAACTCGAAACCGGCCCCTGGACCGCTGTAGACGAAGATGGTGGCATTGAAGGCGAGCGCCAGGCCGATCCACACGCCCGACCATACCAACGCCTCTTTCACCTTTACCTCGTGGGCATTGCGGTGGAATGCGCCGAGGTCGATGGCCAGCATCGCCAGCACGAATGCTGTGAAACCTATCCATAACCACATAGAGCCTAACATCTATACCTCCTGGTGGCGGGGCAAAAAAACGAGACCGCCACGGCTTGATAGTCGTGGTGGTCTCGCCAAAGGCTCTATTTGCTTCAACCGGCCGAGAGACCTCCAGGGCCTCCGTATTGACGACCGGTCTACCCGCCATCGCGGGTGGCTACTCCCCAACCAGAGTCTATTGTACCATATACAAAGGTAGTAGCCTGTTTATCCTATTTCCTTATAGGATTAGGCGTGTTATGATTCCCTCATTATAGTAAAGGCCGTACTTTGAGAAACCTGCAATACGTAATCGTCAAGGGTGTGCGGGAGGGCCTGCTCCTTATTCTGGACGATACTGTCCCGTTTGGAGATGTCCTCGCGCAACTGTCGGAACACATCAGCGCCCACAGTACCTTCTTCAACGGCGCCGGTGCTACCATCAATGGAGGCCGCCGCATCCTCGAGGCCCCCGACTTCGAGGCGCTCTATAACCTGCTCACCCGTAGCGGCATGCGAGTCACTACGTTTGTGAGCTTCTCGACCCAGAGCCGCATGGTGGCCGAAACGTTCGGCGTCTCCAGCCGCCCGCCGTCGTTCGCCGCCGGCGACTCGGGCCGCATCCACACCCCCCATCCTTCTCGCAGTGGGCCTTCCGGCTGGGCGAGTGACCCTCTCTCCATGGCCGAGGCGGGCTCGGGCCTCTTCCTCAGATGCAGCCTGCGCGCCGGCCAGGTCGTACGCTACGGCGGTGACGTGTGCGTGCTTGGCAACGTGGATGCGGGCGCGGAAATTGTGGCTGACGGTGACGTCGTCGTGTGGGGCATCCTCAACGGCACCGTCCACGCGGGAGCCGATAGTGACGACGAGGCGGTCGTATGCGCCCTCCGGTTGTCGCCGGTCCAACTGCGCATCGCGGGCGCTATGAGCAGGTTCCCGGCGCGCCCCGCCCAGGAGCAGGGCTCCTCCTCCCCCCCCGAGCTCGCCAGGATTGAGGCCGGGCGCATAGTGGTCGAGGCCTGGCGGGCCCCAGACGAGGATGGCGCTGAGTAGCTCTATGCCGGACACCACTCAAGCCACCACCAATAAACCCAGGCCGGGCAACCGCAACGCTCCCAGGGAACCCTCGATCCCCGCTTCAGGCCCGGTACCGCAGACCGGCCCTCTCAGCGCCGACGAGCGGCTCACCGCCAGGTCGCCCCAGGCTCATCTCCCCCTGGTTGCGGACGATTACGCCCTGCCCACACCCGGGCGGGGCCGGCCCTCCGAAAACTCTAACTCCGTACCCGATCAGAACCCCTTTGTAGCCCGAGAGTTGCGCCGGCTTCGCAACGCTTACACCTCTCGGCTCGGGGTCTTCCTGTACGTCTTCGGTCTCGCTCTCTACCTGGAGAGGACCGCCGTAGGTGACCTCCCTCCTATTCCAGACTGGGTCACATGGACCACCGTTGGCGGGTGCGTACTCACCGCGCTTATCCTCGCGGTAGCTATCCAAAGCAAGCCTCGCCCCTGGGTCTCAGGTCTTTTCACGCTGGTCAGCGCGGCTATCCTGACCCTCGCCGTGATGTACCACGGGCATGAGGGTGAGCCGGGGGGCGATACCTTCGGTTCGCTCTACCTCCTCACCCTGGTCGTGCCGATGCTCTTTTACTCGCGCCTTTGGGCCGTGCTCTCGGTCGCGTGGGTGTCAGCTCTGAGCATGCTGCCATATTTATGGGGGCCGTCGGATTACCAGCAAGGCGCTCTCAACCAGGCCCTCGTACGCATCCCCGTTTACATCGCAGTCACTCTCTGCGTCAACATCGTGGTCACCGCCGCCAGGCGGCAGTGGAAGGAAAGCAGCAAGCAGCGCCGCCTCACCCGCGACCTCGCGGTCATCCACCAGCTCACCACGTACATCGCTTCCACCCACGACATCACGGCCATCTGCGACACCGTTGTGGCTGAGCTCTCCCGCTCCTTTGGCTACCGCTATGCCGGTATCCACCTCCTCCAGGACGGCAGGTTGAAGCTCATGGCCCAGAATGGCTATGATCGCGCGGTCACAGAAGTGTCAATAGGTGAGGGGATCCTGCGCCAGGTGGTGCAGACCGGCAAGGCCATGCTCGTCGCTGATAACCACAAGCAGCCCGGCTCTGCGTACAGCACGGGAGGTATCCGGTGCGAGGCCGCGGCCCCCATCCTCCGCGCCGGCAGCCAATCCTCAGCCGATCGCGATACCCGGCCCGACCTGCCCGACCATCCTCTATCGTCTGACACAGATCCCCGCCAGGTCATCGGCGTCATCACCCTCGAAGACAAAGTCCCCGACGCCCTCGGCGAGGCTGACGTGAACCTGATTTCCACCGTGGCCGGCGCTCTCTCCGTGGCCCTGGAGAACGCCGCTCTCATGCGGCAGTGGCAGGAGCGCGGCGAGAGGCTCGAGGTTGTGAACCGTATTTCCCAGGCCGTCGCCGCCGAGCTCGACCTACCCGGCGTCCTCCAGGCCGCCCGAGAGAGCCTCGAGGACCTGGCTCCCGCCGACAGGGTTACCCTCAGCCTCCTCACCGAGGATGGTCGGCATCTAGAGATAGCCGCCGTGGAGGGTATAGGCGCGGACAACCTCGCTCAGCGAGGCAACCTCATCCCGATTGGGGAACTGCAACCCAACCCCATCGCCGACGGGATATGGGCCGTTGAGGCGCACCTTGGGCCTGACAGCCCCTACCCCGTGATGAAGAGGCTTTACGAGATCGGTATCCGCAGCCACATAGCCATGCCGCTGATGTCCGGCGACAAGCCGGTAGGTCTTTTCGCCCTGTCCGCTCTCAAACCCAACGCTTTCAGTCCCGAGCATATGGCCCTCCTCAAGAGCATAGCCCCTCACCTCGCCACTGCTGTGCAAAATGCCCGGCTGTACCGCGACATCAAGCTGCGCGCCGAGACCGATAACCTCACCGGGCTCCTCAACCTTCCCACCTTCTACGCCCGCCTCCAGGAGAGCATCACCAATTCGCAAGTGACAGGCATGCCCCTCGCCGTCGTCATGCTCGACCTCGACCTCTTCAAGAGCTACAACGACTCGTTTGGGCACGTCGCGGGCGATAGCGTCCTGCGGCAGGTGGCCCGGCTCATCAGGGAACATGTGGAGCCCGATGGCATCGCCGCTCGCTACGGCGGCGACGAGTTCTCCATCATCCTCCCGGCTCTAAACGCCGAAGCCGCCGTAACCCGGATGCAGGAGCTATGCGAGACCATTGGCCGCACCCCTTTCCAGCCCGAAGAAACCGAAGACGACCCCGCCCGGTCAAAGACCCCCGTGCGCGGTGTGGCTATCCTCTCCGCCTCGGCGGGTCTGTCTTGCTTCCCTTATGATAGCCACGACCCCGAACACCTGGTGCATCTAGCCGACACCGCCCTCTACGACGCCAAGCGCCGGGGCCGCAACCGCGTGTGCTCATACAACTCCGACAGCCGGTCTTTGCAGCCCGCGGACGGTGACGAGCGGCGATCCAAGACCAGGCGCTACATCAGCTTCGGTGATACCGACCCCCAGTTGGACGCCAATGCGACCCGCGAGTCCCGTGCCTCCTCCAACGACTACCTGCAGGCCGTTTACGCCATGGCCACCGCAATCGAGATGCGCGACGGCTACACCCACGGCCACTCGGAGCGGGTAGCGTTCTACGCAGTGCGTCTCGGGGAGGCCGCTGGCCTTGCCTCCGAGGATATAGCCGCATTGCGCATCGCCGGCCTCTTGCACGACATCGGCAAAATATCGGTGCCCTACGACGTGCTCAACAAATCGGGTAAACTCACCGACGAGGAGTGGGACCTCGTGCGCCAGCACCCACTGCAAGGCGAGGGCATACTGCGCCCGCTGCGTAACTTCTCCAAAGTCTGGCCTAGCGTGGCCGCGCACCACGAAAACTTCGACGGCACCGGCTATCCGCGCAGCCTCCAGGGCCCCGAAATCCCCACCGGAGGTCGCATCTTGCGCATCGCAGACGCCTACGAAGTGATGACCGTCGCCGGCCGGGCGTATCAGAAGGAAG
Organism: Chloroflexia bacterium; assembly: GCA_045805005.1. Lineage (GTDB taxonomy): Bacteria > Chloroflexota > Chloroflexia > QHBQ01 > JADMIH01 > JADMIH01. The sequence continues at coordinate 7,824 of JBJMMB010000544.1, read as the reverse complement.
CGAAAAGCCCCATCGAGGCCGTCGCCGAGCTCCGCAGGTGCTCCGGCACGATGTTCGACCCCCAACTGGTGGACCTGTTCATCAGCCATGTTATAGGCGATCCAAGTCTCGCTATGGACTACAACCCCCGGACCCGCCGCATAAGCGAAGAGTTGGTCTCAAACCAGCTGACAACCACCAACCTCGGTGCTTACAAGACCGCCCTCCTAACCACGGGCAGCCTCGCCAACAAAACCAACGACGCCTAGCAGCTACTTTCCGTCGACAAAGAATCAACAGCCACAGGAGCGCGGCATGCCGCGCTCCTGTGGCTGTTGCAAGAAGACCCACGGCAGCCCTATCGGGCTTGCCACCCCAACTAGGCCGCCAGCGGTGCTCCGGCCGGAGCCTCCACCCGCCCAACCCAGAAGTGGTTGGGCCTCACATACTCTACCGCCTTCACCTCGACCCCATCGACGGTCACGACCTCGCCCGGGCTCACCAGGCACACGTTGGGCGCCTCTCCGAACTTGACCATGTATCGCTCTACCGCCTCCTTGATCTTTTCCACCACGCTCTTCTTGGGTGTATCATCGAACCAACCGAGAAACATCTCGCACCTCCACTAGACTCTGACTTGCAAAAGACTACACGCTTCTAAAGGTCTCGCTGAGGTTATGCACGCGGCATATCTAGAACTTATGTTCTGATTGTATCACACTTTCGGCCTCCTGTCAATACTTTTCGCCCCAAAGACCCTCCTTCTCTCGCCCTTCTTGCTACGCTCTCCCCAATCTGTTATGCTGTGACAGCCGGACATGTGTGCGTCCTGTCGCCCTGTCGCCCAGCACCCAACACAGCCCGGCATTGAGAGCCAATCATGAGCCGAATCAGCCAGCTATTCGATCTCCAGCAGATAGATAGCAGCCTGGACAGTCGTGTGGCCCGGATGCGCCTGATCGACGCGCAGATGGTCGACAGCCCCGAGCTCCTCGCCGCGCGCGGCGCGCACGAAGAGGCTCGAGCGCTGCTCTCCGCCCGCCAGACAGCCCTCAAAAGGCTCACCTACGATGCCGAGGACGTCTCCACCCGCCTCAAGGCCCAGGAAAAGCGCCTCTATGGCGGCTCAATCAAAAACCCCAAGGAGCTATCCCAGGTCCAGGAGGAAGTCGACCACCTCAAGTCGCGCATAAAAGCCCTGGACGACAACATCCTTGACGCCATGCTGGAAGTCGAGGATGCCGAGACCCTCGCCGCCTCTCGCAATGCCGAGTATGAGAAGACCGAGCAGGACTCCGGGAAATTCCACGCCGGGCTCATCGAAGAGAAAGACAAACTGGCTGAGCAGGCGAAAGTGCTGCAGATCAAACGTCAGCGCGCCATAGCCGACATCCCCTGGGCCGACCTCCAGGCTTACGAGCGGCTCCGCCGCGCCAAGGGAGGCGTCGCGGTGGCGGCCGTCCAGCAAGGGCTGTGCGGCGGCTGCCATGTAGGCGTACCCGCCCACGTACTCCGCACCGCCCGTGCCAGCGCTGAGTTCACCCTCTGCCCCACCTGCGGACGCTTTCTCTACCCAATCGACGAGGTAAAATTCAAAGAGTTCGACCACGGCCTCGACAACATAGCTCGCTAGTTGGACCCTGCTGTATTCCTGAAAGGCTTACTCCTGGGCCTGTCGATTGCGGCTCCTGTTGGCCCGATCGGCGTGCTCTGCATCCGGCGCTCGCTGACCGATGGCCGCATCGTCGGCCTCGTCTCCGGCCTCGGTGCCGCCACCGCCGATGCCATCTATGGCATGGTGGCCGCCTTCGGCCTCACCGCCGTCTCGGCCCTCCTGGTCAGCCATCAAATGTGGCTCCGCATCATAGGCGGTGCCTTCCTCTGCTACCTGGGCGTCCGGACCTTCCTCACCGCCCCCGCCTCCCAGGCCGCCCGCTCCTCCGGCTCCGGGCTGGCCGGGGCCTATACATCCACGCTCTTCCTCACCCTCACCAACCCTGCCACCATCCTCTCCTTCGCGGCCATATTCGCCGGCTTAGGTGTGGCATCCGCAAGTTCCGATTACGCCTCCGCGGGCCTGCTCGTGCTCGGCGTTTTCTTCGGCTCCGCCCTCTGGTGGCTCTTCTTGAGCTGGTTCGCCGCCTCCCTGGGGGCCCGCTTCAGTTCGGGCATCATGAGCTGGGTCAACAGGCTCTCGGGCACCATCATCACAGCCTTCGGCGTGGTCGTACTTGCCAGCTTGCTGGTATAGTATCAGGGTAACTTCCTGGAGGTAACAGTTTGCCGAGAGTGCTTGTAACAGGTGGCAATGGAACCCTGGGCCGCGAGACAGATGCCAACCGCCCACACCAGGAGGCCCTCACATGAACGCTTACCGGGCCTCCGAACAATCTACTGATCGCACCTACACCCTCATCCAGGTTGTCCTGGCTGTCGCCGGGGCCTTCTACATCCTCACCGGCCTCGCCCTCCTGGGCGTCCCGGAGTGGTTCTTCCAGAACATCGGCAACTTCCCGCCCTTCAATCGCCACTACGCAGGCGACCTCGGCACCTTCACCCTCGCGCTGGGCCTCGGCCTCCTCGTCGCCGCCCGCGACCCCGCCAAACACCGCCTCCTCGTAGGCGTAGCCGCTCTCGCCAGCATCCTCCACGCCCTCAACCACGGCTATGACGACCTTACCGGTGCCTCGCCCGCAACCCGCCTGCTGGCCGACACCCTCCCCCTCCTGATCTTCGGCCTCGTGCTGGCCTTCGCCTACATCGCCATCATGCGCAGACCGCAGGAAATCTAATACCAATGCAGGCACTCATGTACTCATCGTCCATCGTCCATCGTCCATCGTCAGTTGCCCTGCCACCCAGGCCCCCCCGCAATGCGTAACCCCGCACTAGTCGCAGCCGTCGCGGCGGGCAAAGCCTCCGCCCTGGCCACCCGCGCCCTTGGGAGGGGAGGGGGTACCGCCTTGCCCGGCCTCGTGGCCCACGCCATCTATCCGCGCGTTCTCCGCGACCTCACATCGCAACTGCCCGACGGCTCCGTCATGGTCACAGGCACCAACGGCAAGACCACCACGTCCCGCATGCTCGGCTCCATCCTCCAAGCCGCTGGCATCCAGCCCCTGCACAACCGCTCCGGCTCAAACCTCGAACGTGGCCTGATCGCCACCATGGTCGGCGCCGCCACCCCCGCCGCGGGCCTCCCGAGGCGCCTCCGGGCCGGGCTCTTCGAGGTTGACGAGGCCACTGTCCCGGCCGTCGTTGCCGCCGTCCGCCCCCGCGTGGCCCTCTTCAACAACCTCTTCCGCGACCAACTCGACCGCTACGGCGAGATCGACACCGTCTACAGCCGTTGGCGCTCGGCCCTGCCCGCCCTCGTACCGCGCTCCACCATCGTCCTCAACGCCGACGACCCGGCCATTGCCTACCTGGCCCAGACACCCCGCCTGCGCGCCCGGCCCTTCACCTACGGCATCGCCGACACCCACCACGCTCTTGATGCCCTCCCCCACGCCGCCGACTCCATATCTTGCCCGCGCTGCAACAGCCGCCTCCGCTACGACCTCATCCTGCTCAGCCACCTGGGCCACTGGTCCTGCCCCGCGTGCGGCCTCGAGCGCCCCCGCCCCGACGTGGAAGCCACCCATATAGAACTCCATGGCACCGATAGCAGCCACCTCACCGTGAGCACCCCCGCGGGCGAGATGCATCTCACCCTCCGCGTCCCCGGCCTCTACAACGTCTACAACGCCCTCTCCGCCATCAGCGGAGCCCTCGCCTTCGGCCTCCCGCCCGCCGCCATCAAACAGGGCCTCGAACAGTTCGCCGCCGCCTTCGGCCGCATAGAAAGGGTAACCATCCCCGGTCCCAACAACAACACCCTCCTCATGGCCCTCGTCAAAAACCCCGTAGGCTTCAACGAAGTCCTACGCATGCTCTTCCCCACCGCCGAGCAAGCCTTCGTAGACCAAGCCGAACGTGGAGCGGGCAATAGTCCTGAGGTGGAAATAGAAGGCGGTAGCGAAATCCAAAATCCAAAATCCAAAATCGGGGTGCCCTCTGGGCCACCAAAGTCCCTATTGATAATCATTAATGACCTCACCGCCGACGGTCGCGACGTATCCTGGCTCTGGGACGTAGACTTCGAGATCCTGGCCGCCTCCCCCGGAAGCGTCCGCTCGGTCTACGCATCCGGCCTCCGCTCCGCCGACATGGCCGTCCGCCTCAAATACGCCGGCCTCGACCCCGCGATCATTACCGAGGAGTCCGGCATCGCCACAGCCCTCGACGCTGCCATCCAGGCCCTGCCGCCCAACGAGACCCTGTACGTTTGCCCCACGTACACTGCCATGCTATCGTTCCGCAAGCTCCTGCACGACCGGGGTTGGGTGCAGAGCCAATTCTGGGAGGACTGATGGACTTACGAATCGCCTTCCTCTACCCTGAGCTGATGAACATCTACGGCGACCGGGGCAACATCATCACCCTGAGCCGTCGCGCCGCCTGGCGGAGCATCGACGTGCAGGTCAGCAATGTCAGCATCGGCGACCCCATACACCCCGACTACTACGACTTCTACTTCTTCGGCGGCGGCCAGGACAAGCAGCAAATCCCCGTAGCCGCCGACCTCCAGGGCCGTAAGGGCGAGGCCATCTGCGAGGCCGTCGAGCGCGGCGCCGTGGTCCTCAGCGTGTGCGGCGGCTACCAGCTCCTGGGCCGCTACTACCGCCCCTTCGAGGGTGACGACCTCCCTGGCATCGGCCTCTTCGACGCCCACACCGACGCCGGCCACACCCGCTACATTGGCAATGTCCTTATAGAGTGCGCCCTCCCCCAGGTAGGCACCATCGTCGCCTTCGAGAACCACTCCGGCCGTACCTATTTGGGCCCAGGCTGCTCCCCCCTCGGCAAAAGCCTGGTGGGAGGCGGCAACAACGGCGAAGACGGCACCGAGGGAGCCATTTACAAGACCGCCTACGGCTGCTACCTCCACGGCTCCCTGCTCCCCAAAAACCCCCGCTTCGCCGACCTCCTCCTCTCCCAGGCCCTCGACCGCCGCCACGGCCCGGTCGACCTCCACTCCCTGAACGACAAGTTCGAGTTGACCGCCCACACCCAGGCTCTCACCCGAGTTCGAGAGGCCCGAGCCTAAGCGCGTAGGGTGTTGACCCTCATGATGTGGGAGGTGCAATGCGCATCAGATTCAGACGTACGGGCTGTTTGCTGACCACCATTGTCATGATTCTGTTGCTCCTGGCAACCCTACCCTGTGGCATTTTTGCGGCTACCAGCGTAAGTGGTAGGAGCATATGGTTATCGGCACCTTTCGTCGGCCTATATGCTTACAAGTCGCAAGGCGGTGTGCCCATACCACCCATTGCATCCACACCTGGGAACTCCACAATTGACCTGGGATTTGGTAGTTGCTCGTATACCTTCGGCCCACAGCAGGCCAGCAGCCCCAGCATCAGCATTGGCGATACGGTGATCGCGGTCTTGGATTGCGAGCCCTGACGCTCTCCCTGCCTCGGCTTATGCGGCAGCGGGAACACCAGCAGGAATATCAGCGCGAACAGGCCCGATTCGTACCAGATGGTCGACTCGATCGCTCTCGAGAAGTTCGGTCTTAAGGCAACGGCGCTAGTTGTTATCTTACGAGGACTTGGAAATCAAAGGGTCGGCATGCCGATGAACCAGCTTCCACTCCTCGCCTACGCGCTGGAAGACTTCGGTCACCCGCAAGTCGAATGGAACGGTTTCCGCGCGCCCCTGCATCTGAGTGTTGGCCCGTTGAACGTCCCGGCCTGCTGATTCATTCGATAGAACTCTCCGCTCTCTGCGTCTCTGCGGTGCATTATTGTATTGGCGTCTTTGTGTCTTGGCGCCTTGGCGTTTTCCGGAATCTGAGACGGCCGAAGCATGCCTATGTGGATACGCTTGCAAACCCCCCAAAACCCTCTATAATGTGGAGAAATGTGGAAAAAGTGGCAAAAAGTGGGGAAAAGTGGGGAAGTTGGTGGATAACTGTGGATTATCCGCGCCTCCCCCACGCCTGAGGGTACAATGTTCCTAGGCCGGTTCGAGCATTCTGTGGACAATAAGGGACGCGTCGCGGTGCCGGCGCGTTTTCGGGGCGAGCTCAACGGTGAACTAATCGTCACCCGCGGCAACGACCGCTGCCTTTACCTGTTCACTCAGGATGCCTGGGAGCCCCTCGCCGCCAAGCTGAACGCCCTACCCACTGGTGACGAGGACGCCCGCAACCTGCGCCGTGCGGTCTTCTCTGCCGCCGAACCGGTCGAGATCGACAAGCAGGGCCGCGTGATGATACCCGACCACCTGCGCCAGTACGCAGGCATCACGGGCAACGTCTTCATCATCGGCCTCGGGGCCTACGTCGAAATTTGGGACAGCCAGTTATGGCAGGCCCTGGACGGCAAGATAGAGGAAAATGTAGACGTCATATCCTCCCACCTGGCGGGGCAATACTAGATTTGAACTACGTTGATGCTAGCGTTCTTTGATAGCGACCCTGGCCCTGGGGACCAGACGATGGACGATGGACGATGGACGATGGGGGCTGACGAATCTGTATCCCTACCCCCATCGTCCATCGTCCATCGTCCATCGTCGGCCGCAGGCCCGCATATCCCTGTCCTCCTCGACCCCGTCATATCCGGTCTCCAGGTCCGGCCCAACGGCACCTACATTGACGGCACGGTGGGCGCGGGGGGCCACGCTTCCGCCATTATGGAGCGCGCCCACGACGGCAGGCTCCTGGGCCTCGACACCGACCCCACGGCCCTCGCTCTGGCCGCCGAGCGCCTCCGCGATCACATCCAGGCAGGCCGGGTAAAGCTCGTGCGCGCCAACTTCGAGACCCTTGACGAGGTGGCAACCGCCGAAGGCTTCAACGAGGCCGACGGCGTGCTCCTCGACCTCGGCGTCTCCTCCATGCAGCTCGACACCCCCGCGCGCGGCTTCTCCTTCAGGTCGGATGGCCCCCTCGACATGCGCCTCGACCCCGAAGGCCCCGCCACCGCGGCGGACCTGGTAAACTCCCTCCCCGAGGCCGAGCTTGCCGATCTCATTTACAAATACGGCGAGGAGCCGGCCTCCCGCCGCATCGCCCGCCGCATAGTCGAGGAGCGCAAGGCGACCCCCATAACCACCACAGCCCAATTGGCCTCCATAGTCTCGCGGGCCCTGGGCGGCAGGGTAGCGGGCCGATCCCGCAACCCCATCCACCCAGCCACCCGCACCTTCCAGGCCCTTCGCATCGCCGTCAACCACGAGATGGACGCCCTCGACAAGGGCCTTGAGGCCGCTATCCACGTGCTCAAGCCCGGTGGTCGCCTTGCCGTCATCTCCTTTCACTCCCTGGAAGACCGCGCGGTCAAACATTTCGTCCGCCAACAGCAGCGCGGCTGCATCTGCCCGCCCGAGTACCCCGTCTGCATGTGCGGCCGCCAACCAACCCTGAGAGCCATAACCACCAAACCCATAGAAGCCACCCCCGAAGAATCCCGCGCCAACCCCAGGGCGCGCAGCGCCAAACTCCGGGTGGCGGAAAGGACTGGCCCTGATGCGTAAAACGTAAAACGTAAGGGCTGTAGGCATATCCGGTTCGTGCACTCCTACCAGGCTCGCCTACCACCCTTACGTTTCACGTTTTACGTTTCACCCTATGCCCTCACACCGTAAAAACCAGGCCGTCTCCCTCAACCGGCGCAAGCTCGCCCCGGCCTTGCAGGTCGTGCCCCGCAACGTCGTTTCGGCTGCCGAGCGCTCCGTCTCCGGCGTGCGCTCCGACTTCCTGCGCTACGTCGACTTCCACCCCGCCATGAT
>JBJMMB010000543.1:0-31363 GCA_045805005.1 Chloroflexia bacterium | reverse complement strand
GCGTGCTGGTGGGCGTGGTGGTGGGCGTGCTGGTGCCAGTGGGCGTTTTCGTCGGGGTGTTGCTGGGCGTGTTGGTGGGAGTTCGGGTGCTGGTGGGCGTATGGGTTGATGTATTGGTCGGTGTGTTGGTGGGCGTGCGGGTACCGGTGGGTGTGTTCGTACAAGTATAGGTAGGAGTACTGCTGGGCGTCCGAGTCCCTGTTGGCGTATTCGTCGGTGTGCCAGTAGGCGTGCTAGTTGATGTGCGAGTGCCGGTGGGCGTATTCGTCGGGGTGTTGCTGGGCGTGTTGGTGGGAGTTCGGGTGCTGGTGAGTGTGTTGGTTGGGGTATTCGTGGGTGTGTTGGTGGGCGTCCGGGTGCCCTCATTACAATACGGGTGGCCGCCTTCTATGTCGTCGAAGAGACGGTCGCCGTAGCGCTCCCCGCCCCGGAAGCTGTGAATCACTCGGCCGCAGAAGGCGTCGGCCTGGTAAGCGCAATCGGGCAGGGCAGCCGACAACTCGTGGGTCTCGCCGGGTGCCAGGGTGTACTGCTCGAAGTCGAAGAGTATTTGGTTCTCGATTGTGTTATCGACCATCTGGTAGGAAGCCACGCCCACCTCGTAGCTGCACGTCAGTGAGGTGTTGTGGAAGGTGGCGTACACCCTGTTCCCGACCACATGCAGATACTGAACGATCTCAACGTCGGGCCGGCAATTGCAGACAGCGGGAGTGGTCGTCGGGGTAACGGTGCGTACGGCCGTGTTCGTCCTGGTGCCGGTTGGCGTGTCGGTGCGGGTGCTCGTATTGCCGGGAGTGCCGGTGCGCGTGCTTACCGCTGTATTAGTCCGTGTACTGCTCGGCGCGTGGGTGTTACTTGGGGTATTGCTGGGGGTGTAGGTCGCCGTGCGGGTCCTGGTGAAGGTGAGAGTGGAGGTGCTAACGGCCGTCGGCGTGCCGGTTGGTGTGAAGGTCTGAGTGGAGGTGCCGGCAGGCGTTTGGCTGGGAGTCGAAGTGCCGAGCTGGCAATAGGAACCGCCGCCCTCCGTGTCATCGAACAGGCGGTCTCCGTAGCGCAGCCCGCCTTGGAAGCTATGTATCACCCGGCCGCAGAAGGCGTCGGCCTGATAAGAGCAATCGGGCAGGGCCGCCGACAATTCGCGAGTCTCCCCTGGCTCTAGAGTAGCCTCTGCAAAATCGAAGAGTAGCTGGTTGTCGATGTTGTTATCAACCTGCATGTACGCCGCGACGCCTACCTGCTGGCTGCACGTTTGCGAGTTATTGCGGAAGGTGGCGCGCACGCTGCCGCCAACTACATGCAGATACTCGACCACCTCCACGTCCTGCCTGCAATTACAGCTCGTGGGTGTGGTGGTGCCTGTGGTCTCACCGCGGGGAGTACGAGTCGGGGTGCTGGTGCGGGTGTTCGGCCTGCCGTGTGGAGGCTGTGCCTCGTCGGGAGTTGAAGTAGGCTTGCCGCCACGGGGCGGTTGGAGAGGGGGAAGGGTGGATCCGCCCCCGTTGCCCCCATTAACTCCGTTACCGTTACCGTTACCGTTATCGTGGTTGCTTCTGGTAGCCGCGTGGCCCGCGTTGGCGGACGCTGCGAGGGCCGACCGCGCAGCGGCTTCCACGGTATTGCTGTTCGCACCCACCCATGCCAGTGTCTGGGCCCCTGCCATCAGCAATGCCAGTACGCCCATCACCATCAGGGCGTAGTGCCATTTCTTTGCCCGACTCTCGCGGTACTCGTGTACCTGTATTCGTATTCTATTCATGTTTTCTTTGCCCCTCCTGAGAAAAACCCGAATAATGGATAATGATTGCTACCGGCTGAGATGATAGCGGCTCGGACCTCCTTATGAGATATGTTGAGTAGCAGAAATGGGCCGTCCGGCGCCAAGCACGTGGAAAGGCGCCGCGGCTCAGGAATGTATACGTGGTCCGAGCGGGCGAAGCAGAGGTGGCACGCAGCGATAAACGCACTTGTAATTGCGCCATCCACCACCGGCCCAAACGCGAGCCTATTATACTCTTATCTCCGCCGCATGGGACTCCTACTTTTGGGCAAATCAGCGCGACTTTCGCACCAATTTGGCATCCGTGGAATCTACTGGAATTTACAAACCGTTTCGGGTTTTGATCTCCGGCGCTTCCGTACCAGAACCGCTGTGTTAGCACTCTCCTAAAAAAGTGCTAAAATTGGCCCCAAAAACCCTTGCCAAGACGCGCGGCTTGGTATATAATTAGCACTCGGAAGCGCTGTCTGCTAATTCCTGTTCCGGAGGCAGATAACTAAGCGAATCATAGCCCAGATTTCTTGAAGACACATTACAAGGAGGTTTGATCGAAATGGCCGAAACAGCAACCCAGGTGAAGACCAACATTCGCCCTCTCGGTGACCGGGTGGTGGTCAAAGCCGTGGAGCGCACAGAGCAAACTAAGAGCGGGATTTTCATCCCCGACACAGCCCAGGAGAAGCCCCAGGAGGCGATCGTTGTGGCCGTGGGCCCGGGCAAATTGCAGGACAACGGCACCCGCACCCCTATCGACCTCAAGGTCGGCGACAAAATCCTTTACTCCAAGTACGCCGGCACCGAGATCAAGCAGCTTGACGAGGATTTCCTGATCCTCCGCGAGAGCGACATCCTCGCTGTTGTCGCAGAGTAATTCTTTAACCAATTTCAACACCTTAAAATATTGTAGGAGGAATCGACTAAGATGGCAAAGCAGATAGAATTCAGCGAGTCCGCCCGGCAGAGCATGCGCATCGGCATTGACACAGTGGCTAACGCCGTGAAGACCACCCTCGGCCCCAAGGGCCGTAATGTGGCTCTCGACCGCAAGTTCGGCGCCCCCACGATTACCCACGACGGCGTGACCGTGGCCAAGGAGATCGAGCTCAAGGACCCGTTCGAGAACATGGGCGCGCAATTGCTCAAGGAAGCCGCCACCAAGACCAATGACGTGGCCGGCGACGGCACCACCACCGCCACCGTGCTCGCCCAGGCCCTCGTCCACGAGGGGATGAAGAACCTTGCCGCGGGCGCCAACCCGATGCAGCTCAAGAGGGGCATCGACGTCGCCACCCGCGCCGCCGTCGAGTACATCAAGAGCCTCGCCACCCCAGTGCAGGGCCGCGATGACATCGCCAACATCGCCAGCAACTCGGCCGCCGACCGCGAGATCGGCAACCTCATCGCCGACGTCATGGAGAAGGTGGGCAAGGACGGCGTGATCACGGTCGAGGAGAGCCGCGGCCTCGGATTCGAGACCGAGTTCGTTGAGGGCATGGAATTCGACCGCGGTTACATCTCGGCCTACTTCGTCACCAACGCCGAGCGCATGATCGCTGAGATAGACGACCCCTATATCTTGATCACCGACCGCAAGATCTCCGCCGTAGCCGACATCCTGCCCGTGCTCGAGAAGCTGCTGCAGACGGGCCGCAAGGACTTCGTCATCATCGCCGAGGACGTGGAGGGCGAGGCCCTTGCTACCCTAGTGGTCAACCGCCTGCGCGGCACCATCAACGTGCTGGCCGTCAAGGCCCCCGGCTTCGGCGACCGCCGCAAGGAAATGCTGCGCGACATCGCCATACTGACCGGCGGCCAGGTCATCTCCGAGGAGATCGGCCGCAAGCTCGACAGCGTAACCCTTGCCGACCTCGGCCAGGCCCGCCGCTTACGCTCCGATAAGGACAGCACCACCCTGATCGAGGGCCGTGGCGACGAGACCGCTATCAAGGCCCGCATCGAGCAGATCAAGGCCCTCATCGAAACCACCACGTCCGACTACGACCGCGAGAAGCTCCAGGAGCGCCTCGCCAAGATGGCCGGCGGCGTGGCCGTTATCAAGGTGGGAGCCGCCACCGAGACCGAGCTCAAAGAGAAGAAGCACCGCGTCGAGGACGCCCTCTCCGCGGCCCGCGCCTCGGTAGACGAGGGAATAGTGCCCGGCGGCGAGGTGGCCCTGTTGAACACGGTCGAGGCCCTCGACAACCTCAAGATAGACGGCGCTGATGCGATGACGGGCATCCAGATCCTGCGACGCGCTCTCGAGGAGCCCCTGCGCCAGCTCGTGATCAACGCGGGCGAGGACGGCTCGGTGGCGGTGCAGAACATCCGCCGCTACCAGATCGAGCAGAAGAACAAGAACATCGGCTACGAGGTTCTAAGCGGCGAGTACGTGGACATGCTCGAGAAGGGCATCACCGACCCCGCGAAGGTAACCCGCTCCGCCTTGGAGAACGCGGCCTCCATCGCCTCGATGATCCTCACCACCGAGGCCCTCATCACGGACATTCCGGAGAAAGAGCCCGCGATGCCCGGCGGCGGCCCCGGCGGCATGGGCGGCATGGACTACTAGTTCTTTAGGAAACAAAAACCCGAAGCGCCTGAGGCGCTTCGGGTTTTTGTTTGAAGGACGACTCCTACTATTGCCCACGCAGGGTACTTTATGGTAAGATTATGTCTAAGAACCCTGGAAGCTATGAAGTTAGAATTGTGAATTGTGGAGGCGTCGGCTTTTCATAATTCGCTGTTTTTGAATTGGCGTCTGTAGACTTTTCTCGTGCTTGCCGAACTGAACATCTCCAACTTCGCTATAATCGACAATCTCTATCTCCGCCTGGGGCAGGGCTTCAACGCCCTCACGGGAGAGACCGGCGCGGGCAAGTCGATCATCATCGACGCCCTGGGCGCGCTCCTCGGCTCTAAAGTGGGGCCGGAATTCTTGCGGCATGGCTCCTCCTCGGCCCGCGTCGAGGGAATGTTCGAGCTTGCCTCTATGCACGAAGTCCCGCGCCGCGCCCTGGGCGAAGTGCTGGCCGAAGGGGGCCTGTCCGACACCGAAGACGGCAGCGATGACACAGTCATCCTGTCCCGCGACATCAATGCCTCGGGTCGCACGACGGCGCGCGTCAACGGCCGCATGGTGAATCTGCCGGTGCTCCAGCAGATAGGCGAGTTGCTCGTGGACGTGCACGGCCAGAGCGAGCACGTGTCGCTCCTCCGCGCGGCCACCCACATTGACCTGCTCGACCAGTACGCGGGGCTCGCCGAAGAGCGGGCCACTATGGCGAGGCTCGTTTCTCGCCTCCGGGCCACTCAGAAGGAGTTGCGCGAATTGCAGCGCGACGAACGGGAGTTGGCCCGGCGCGTCGATTTGCTCACCTTCCAGGTAGAGGAGATCGAGAAGGCCGCGCCCCAGCCGGGCGAGGACGAAGAGCTTGCGAACGAGCGCTCCCGGCTCAGCAACTCCGAGCGCCTCTCCGCGCTCTGCGACTCCCTCTACGTGCTGCTCATCGAGAGCGGCGACGAGGACGGCTTCGGGGCTCGCTCAGGGCGGGGCACCCCGGCTGCCTCGGCCTCCGTGCGCGACTCCCTCGGCCAGGCCACCTCTATGCTCGCGGAACTTGCCCGTCTCGATCCCTCGATGGAGGCCCAGCAGGGAGCGCTGGACGCTCTCTTCGACGGCGTCGAGGAGATGGGCCGTACGATACGGGTCTACCGAGAGACGGTCGAGCACGACCCGGCCCGCCTGGAAGAGTTGGAGGAGCGCATCTCCTTGCTCCACGAGCTGAAGCGCAAGTACGGGCCGTCGCTGGAGGACGTGATAGCCTTCGGCGAGCGCGCCGCCGAGGAACTGGACGCGATCACCCATAGCGGGGAGCGCATCGCCGCCCTTCAGGAGGAGTGCGAGCGCCTGGCCCAGGAGATCGGTGAGCTGGCCGCCCGCATGACCGCCGAGCGAGAGCGAGCGGGCGAGAGCCTGGGGCGCGCCGTCGAGCAAGCTATGAAAGACCTGCTCATGGGCTCGACGCAGTTCAAGGCCGCGATAACTCAGGTCCCGGACCCCAATGGCGTGCCCCTGCCGGGCAGGGACGGCCGCTGGGCATACTCGGAGAAGGGCACCGACAAGGTGGAGTTCCTGATCTCCCCGAACCCCGGCGAGCCACTGAAGCCGCTGGTTAAGATAGCCTCCGGCGGCGAGACCTCGCGGCTCATGCTGGCCCTCAAGTCGATCCTCTCTGAGGCCGACCTCACCCCAACGCTGGTATTCGACGAGGTGGACGTGGGCGTGGGCGGGCGCAGTGGGGGCGTGGTTGGCGAGAAGCTGTGGGGCCTCACCGGCAGCCACCAGGTGCTGTGCATAACCCACCTGCCACAGATAGCCGCCTTTGCGGACAACCATTTCAAGATCACTAAACAGGTGACAGGCGACCGCACCCGCACGGACGTGGAGGAACTGGACGCCGCCACCCAGGAGCAAGAAATAGCCGCCATGATAGGCGGCGTGCCCGTTTCGCAGGCATCGCTCGAAAACGCGAGAGAGATACTGAAGGACACCCGGAAGTTGAAGACCAAGGGTAAGAAGGAATTGGTAGGAGGCCATGCGTAATACGTAATACGTAATGGGTAAGCGATGTAGGCGTACCTGGTCCATAGAACGACGAGCCAACTACGCCTGCGACCATTACGCATTACGTATTACGTATTACGTATTACGCAAAAGGAGCCCAAATGCTCACCAGGTTAGGATATTACGCCGATAGAGTTTTAGAGATGGGGTGGCTGGCGGCAGCGGTGCTGGTGCCGCTGTTCTTCAACGTCTACAGCAGCCGCGTGTTCGAGCCGGACAAGATTTCGCTGCTCCGCTCTATTGCCTTGATTATGGTTGTGGCGTGGCTGGTCAAGCTGGCCGAAGGCGGCTACAGGGCCGTAAGCCAGTCGGGCGCGTCCGCCCGCTCGCGCCAGGGCATGACCACCGCGGTGCAGGGAGCCGCCGAGAGCGGTCTGCCATCCTGGCTGGGGTTCCTGCGCGTGCCCATGATCGTACCCATCGCCACTTACGCGCTGGTCTACCTCATCACCAGCATTTTTTCGGTGACGCCGCAGGCCACTATCTTCGGCTCTTACCAGAGGCTCCAGGGCACCTTCTCCCAGTACAGCTATATGTTCATCGGGTTGATGGTCATCGCCAACATGCGTAACCGCAAGCAGATGGAGCGATTGATCAGCTTCATGATACTCACGTCGGTCCCCGTGGCGGTCTACGGCCTTCTCCAGGCCAATCGCCTCGACCCGCTCCCCTGGGCAGGCGACACCGCCACCCGCGTGGCTTCCTCGATGGGCAACGCCATCTTCGTAGCCGCCTGGCTGATCATCGTCGTGCCGTTCACCCTCTATCGCTTCATGCTTGGGATCAACAGCATGTTCTCCAGGCGCGACGAGAGCCCTGCTCCCGATGGCAGGGCTGCGTCCTCTGGCGCGCAGGACGGTAGAGGGGCCGTGGCTGCGCGCCAGAGGACGCAGCCCGCAAGGTACACCCCCGACTATAGCTGGGCGGTTGTATCGATCGTCACGGCCATCCTGTTGTCTATCCACTTCTATTTCTTCTTCGCGCTCCACCTGGTCTCAGGTCTCCCCTTCCCCGAGGCTCAGCTCTGGTTTATGGTCCCCAGCGGTCTGATCCTCTTCTACGGGGCCTGCTGGGCCATTGAGTGGCTGAGCAACCACCGCGACGAGCCGATGCTCGCCAGCGTGCTCCTGCCTATAGCGGGTGGGGTGGTCCTCCTCACATCGTTCCTGGCCTTCGTGCCCACCTGGACCCTCAACCAGGACCTCACCATAACGACGGAGTTCAGCGGAGCCGGTTTCCTCTGGGTGATCTTCTTCTCGGTGGTAGCCTGGGGAGGCATAACCGCCATCTCCTATTTACTGGGCGGACCCACCTCGGCCATAAGCAACGACCCCAACCGGGGTATCATCGCCACCACGCTGACCGTGGCCTACGGCTTCCTCCTGGTCATCCAGGTAGTGTGCATCTACCTCACGCAGAGCCGCGGGCCGTGGCTGGGTATCGGTGTCGGCCTGGTGGTTTTCGCGGTGGCCCTATGGCTCGTGGGCCGGAGGCGGGACATCAGCTGGATGCGTCGCATCGGCGGCGTGACCTCCGCCCTGGTGCTCGTCGGCGTGATCTTCATCGGCGTGCTCAACATACCCGAGTCGCCTTTGCAGGCGCTGGGGAATGCCCCGCTCATTGGTAAGGGCGTCGAGCGCCTCAGCACCCTGTTCCGCACCGAGGACGGCACCGGTAAGGTACGCACCCTCATCTGGCAGGGAGCCAGCAAATTGATCGCTTCCGACCCCGTGCGCACCTTCATCGGGTGGGGCCCGGAGTCCATGTACGTCGTCTACAACCGCTTCTACCCGGCCGATCTGGCCCACTGGGAGCTGCGCAATGCCACGCCCGACCGCTCGCACAACGTCGAGTTCGACCACCTGGTGACCATGGGTGTCGTCGGCCTCCTGGCCTACTACTTCATGCTCGCCGCCTTCTTCTTCTACGCGGTGAAGATCCTCAAGCGTACGACCAGTATCAGGGACATACTCCTGACAATCACCCTCATGTCTGCGCTGCTGAGTCACTTTGTCGAGATCCAGACGGGAATCCAGATCGCCGCGACCTGGACCTACTTCTACCTCATCATCGGCATGATGGTGGCATATGGATATTACATAACCGGCTATCTGCGCGAGGAGGCCCCGGCCGTAGCTCAGCCCGTGCGCATGGATGGGCTCGCAACGGACGGAGCGATTGGTGCGCAACGGGAGCTCCCGGTCGGGGCCGGGGCAGCCTCCGTGGCGGCCGCCCGACAAACCGGCACCTTTACAGCACAGAAAGCCGTGGCGGCCGGTGGCAACGGCAAAACGTCCAACGCCTCCACGACAGGCGTCAAACCCAGGCCACAGACCGCCGGGCAGGGCTCCGGATCAAGGCCGCCGGGCCAGAAAGCGCCTTACAACAGCGGGAAGGGCCAGCAAGGCGGTCAAACGCCCGACGCAAGGCGGCGGCAGGCTCAGGCTCAGGCGTACATGCGCGGCCCGGGTTCCACTGAATGGATGCGCAGCCCAGCCATGCTGATAGTGTACGCAGTAGCACTGGTGCTGGCCGTCATGGTGATCTTCTCGGTCAACGTGGCCAACGTGCAGGCCGATACGCTGTACAAGCAGGGCCAATCTTACGACGGCGCAGCCCGCTGGACCGACAGCATAGTCCGCTACCAGAAAGCCATCGCGTTGCAGCCCGACCAGGACTACTATTATCTCTTCCTGGGCCGGGCCTACCTTGAATGGGCCAAGCTCGCAACCAAAGAGATGACGGGCCTGAACAACCCCACCACCAACAAGCCATACACGCAAGACGAGATGATCAAGGAGCGTAACCTCCGGCTCAACGAGGCCGTGAAATGGCTTAGCCGGGCAAAGGACCTCAACCCGCGCAACACCGACCACTACGCCAACCTGGGGCGGCTCTACCTCTACTGGAGCGACACCGGCCCCGACGGCGGCGGGGATCCCTCGAAAGCGGTCCTGGCCGTCGAGAACATGGAAAAGGCCACCGAGAACTCCCCCGGCAACGCCCAGCTCTGGGACGAACTGGCCGTGGCCTATGCCCGCAACGGGCAGTTCGACAAAGGCGTCCAGGCTCTCCTCCACTCACAAAATGAAGTGGACAACACATACTCGAACACGCCCTTCATCCGAGGCCAGTTGTTCGAGGAGCGCGCCGACAACGTCAAGAACGCCCTGCAAGCGGGCAAGACTCCCCCGCCCGGCGGCGAGACGGATTACGGCAAGCTGGTAATCGAAGCGGCCAAGGCCTTCTCGGAATCGATCGCCCTCAACCCCGGCTACTTCGTTGACAATGGCATGCAAGCCCGCGTAGATTGGCTCCTCGACGCCGCCACGCCCTTCACGGGCACCAACACGACCGTCCCCGCCGACCAACTGGGCCAGGTACTTACAACCACTATCATACAGGCATACAAGAACAATATGAAGAGCACCGAGACCCTGGTGACCGAGACCCTCACCAAGACCGGCGCTCTGAAAGCCAACAAGGGCGATATAGTGCCTACCAGCCTACTGGAAGACCTCTGGAGTAAGCCCCAATGGGCGGGCATCAACCCGGGCGGCCAGTTCAAAGAATGGCACGACGCCGAGCTATTGCAGAGAACCCGGGACGCCGTCATCCCATACGCGGCTATGGGCTACATCTACTTCAGGCTCGGAGACCGCGCAAAGTCGGTCGACGCCTACCACAGGGGTGTGGCTCTCGACCCATCCAACTACTTCAACCAGAAGAACTACGGCAGCCTGCTGGCCGACGGCGGCAAGGTGCAGGAGGGACTGGACCACCTGAACACCGCTCTGCAAATCATCCTCACCTACCCGGACGTCAACACCGACCCGCAAAAGTCTGAAAACCTCAACTCGATCAAAAGCGAGATCGACAGGGTGCAGAAGCTACCAAAACCATAGGATATTGCGTATTGCGTAAAGAGGAAGGACGGCGGGTTAGCACTCGCGGGCCCCAGTCCACACGTAATGCGCAGTAGGCAATACGCAGCCCCATGCCAACAACTACGCTAACAATAGGACCTCTACTCCTCATATTCCTGACGGCGCTCGTCTTTTCGGTGCTGGCGACCCCGCTGGTGAAGCGGCTGGCGCACAGGTACCAGGTGATGGACGCGCCCTCGGCCCGCAAGATTCACAGCAACCCGGTGCCCTTGCTCGGGGGGGCGGCCATCTACGCGGCGGTGATCGTAGGGCTGGCCTTCTTCGGCCAGCTCGAGTACGTGGCCCAGACCGCGTCCATACTCATAGGCGCAACCCTCATGTCGCTGTTCGGAGTGTGGGACGACAAGTGGGGCATGCGGCCCCTCGTCAAGCTCCTGGGCCAGGTGCTCGCCGCCTCGATCCTCTACTTCACGGGCGTGCACGTGGCCTTCCTCCACAACGACCTACTCAACTACATCGCCACGGTGCTCTGGGTCGTAACCATCACTAATGCCCTCAACCTGATGGACAATATGGACGGCCTGGCGGGCGGAGTGGCCGCCGTGGCGGCAGTCTTCTTCTTTCTAATCGCCACCCTCACCAACCAGGTGCTAATCGCGCCCCTATCAGCCGTGCTCGTGGGTGCGTGCATCGGCTTTCTCGTCTACAACTTCAACCCCGCATCGATATTCATGGGTGATACCGGCTCCCTCTTCCTCGGATTCATGCTCGCCGCCGTGGGCATCAAGCTGAAGTTCCCCGCGAACATAG
Source organism: Chloroflexia bacterium (assembly GCA_045805005.1). Taxonomy (GTDB): domain Bacteria; phylum Chloroflexota; class Chloroflexia; order QHBQ01; family JADMIH01; genus JADMIH01. The sequence continues at coordinate 20,265 of JBJMMB010000543.1, read as the reverse complement.
CAGGCGATATAGTCACCTGGATGGTGCCCGTGCTTGTGCTGGGCGTGCCCCTGTTCGACACCACGCTGGTGACCCTCTCCCGCATACGACGCGGAATCCCAATTAGCAGGGGCGGCAAGGACCACTTCTCCCACAGGCTCGTCGCCCTCGGCCTTACCAGGCGTGAGGCTGTGCTCGTGCTCTACCTGCTCGGGTGCGCATTCGGCGTTGCAGCGCTGATCGTCATGCAGGCAGACAACCAGTTCGAAGGCTACTTGATCGGCCTCACGATTCTGATTTGCTGCGCCGTTGGCGCTTACAAGCTGGAACAGGTCGACCTGACCGACACCAACCCGGCACCCCCTGGCGAGTCGCCCCGCGCCCACCCAATCTACCATCTGCGCCGGCGCCTGTCCAACCGCAACGGACATGCAGCCCCGCCACTAGCGCCCGCGCCCGAGGCACCGCACGCCGCCCCCAAAGAGGGCACCGGCCCTGCCCACTGATCAGACCCCGCTGCCGAGCGTCATACGCGCGGTCTTCTTCGATGCCGGGCTGACCCTGATTCACTCGCACCCGACCCTCGCCGAACGCTATATCGCCACCCTCGCCGAGAGAGGCATCGCTGCCACCCAATCCGAGGTGCAAGCCGCACTCAAGCGAGCCGGAGCCTTGCTCCTTGAAGCGACGAGGGCGGACCCGGACATCTGGGCTGCCGACCACAAAGTTCAGAAGCACTGGCAGGAATACTACGTACGCGCCTTCCAGGAACTGGGCACCGGGGAAGCGTCCGCTGCCTGTGCCGAGGCGCTATACGAAATCTACAACCGCCCCGGCGCATGGCAACTATTCCCGGACGTGCTCCCCACACTCAACGATTTGCATGGCCGAGGCTACGTTATCGGCGTGATCTCCGATTGGGCCACCTCGCTACCCGCCAACATACTGCTACCCCTCGGCGTGGGGCCATACGTTGACTTCATGGTCGTCTCCGCGACCCTGCGCGAGGCCAAACCCAGCTTCGGCCTATACCGTGAAGCACTATCCAGGGCAGGTGTCCAGCCCCACGAGGCGATGCATGTCGGCGACACTTATGTCAACGACATACTGGGGGCCAGGGCGGCCGGCATCGCGGGAGTGCTTCTCGACCGCGACGACCTGCACAATGAGCCCCTGGACTGCCCCCGCATCCGCAGCCTGGAGGAACTGCCCGCGCTCCTCAAAGGCATCTCCCTGCCTTAGCATATCGAACGAAATCTCGTACAAGTACACAAGCAGGTGTAGGGGCGAACTTTGTGTTCGCCCTTTGCGGGTATAACCGCGACAAGGGCGAACACAAGGTTCGCCCCTACACGATCTCGCTTTGTTACGTTGTCTGAGGGCCACTATGCCCCAGCCCCCAACAACCACCTTAAGCCACAACATGGGGTGGTCCGAACACCCCATGTTGCAGAAGGAGAGCGGGGACAGCATACCCCACCGCTAGGTTGTCACGAAAACGCTACTTGCCGCGCCAGGTATCTACCATTTGCTTCACGGCGGCGACGTAGCCGGGTGGGTTGTTGTTGTCGCCGGTTGGCGCGTACACCGGCACGATGGCATCCACAGTGCGGAGTCCCCAGCCGTTGATGTATAGATCGGTTATGAGCTTGTACCAATCCTCAATGCCCTGCTCCCAACTCGGGTAGCTCCGGTATCCCTCGTAGTTATCGTAGCCGCTGGTCCACCTGATGTTCCCGATAGAGTGCGTGAAGCGTGCCACACCACGGGTGCCGCAGGCGCTCTCATGGACGAAGAAGGCCAGCGCGTAAGCGGGGTCGATGCCATAACGCACACCGAGGTCGTAGATTGCCTGCCCTCGACCCGCGGCTTCCGACCCGTACTGCCAAAGCACTGCCTCGATGGCGTTCACGCTGACCGTCGGTGGTCCCAGCAACTCGTACTGTCGCCCCTTTGTTGCGGTCCCTGCTTTGGCCGCTGGCGGGGGTGCGGGTGCCGTCGCTTCGGGAGCGGTGGTCACGTCAATAGCCGGAGCTTCCTTCGCTGCGACCTCGGGCGTTGCTTGAGCCCCTGTGAACCCGCTCAGCGCCACTCGCTTCACCCCGGAGGAGGCGCGCCCGCTTGCCATTACCGGCCCCACCGCGATGAGCGCCACCAGGCAAACCGCGGTGCCGACGAGCCATTGGGGGTGGGCCACCCTGGGGCGATTCTGGTTGCTTAGCAAGCGTGCTGCCCGGTAGTAGGGCTCGTTCGGCAGTTCGGCCAGGAGCATGGCCTGGCGGCTCTGCGGTGTGTAGTTCGGGCGCGGGCGGGGCTGCTTGGGGGCAGGCCGTGGGGCCTGGACGTACTCCTGATCCCCGAGCAGTCTGTAGCTGTTGCTGATGGTGCGACGTCGCTCGACCTCAAGCTGCTGTGCAGCGCGGGCGAGTGCAACCGCGCCGCTCACTTGGTCGCCTCCTGGGGCACCGCGTCGCCAGCGGCCGCGCCTGGCACTGTTGCCTGGACTTTGCGGAGTGAAGCTTGCTGCTCTGGGGTGATTAGCTTGAATGCGGCCCCGTCGTTGAGATAGATCAACTGCTCGCTCTTGGCTGTTACGACCAGGTCGGGCTTTCCATCGCCGTTCACGTCCTGGGCGCTGGCCTGGACCGGTGTAAGATCCTCGTTCGCACCGAAAAGGTACGGCCCAACGATGGTCGAGGACTTAGCCCCGTCGCCGCCAGGCAATTCAATTATGGTTACACGGCGGTTGAGGTTCATGGCGATGAAATGCGATGGCACCCCGTCAGTTTCGCCGTGCCCAACGAACGCATCGATCTGCGCGGTCCGGGGCCGGCCATACTGGACATCATCGAGCTTGATCTGCGTCCACTCCACCGCCGCACTTACCGCGCCGTACAGGGCCAGGGCCGCAAGCGCGCCACCCACAAGCATTGCCACCAACCGGGCCGGGACCCCACTAGCTTGCTGCCGCTCTCTGGGTGCACGCTTTGTAGTAGGTGCCTGGGCAGCCTGGCCGCCGCGAACAGGATTGCGGGTGGTAGTGTCGACTCGTGAGGGCGCGGCAGGAGCATGCATGGCTTGCGGCCCGGCACCCGGGAAGTATAGCTCGTCCTCCAGGGCTTCGAGGGGCAGCCAGCTTCCGGTACGTTGCGGTCGCGCTTCTTCTTCAAAGTCGTCCCAATCCTGGGCTCTCGCGTTCGCTCCATATGATCGAGTGTAGTTGGCCATCTAATTCTCCTTCGCTCTCAAAATGACTTTGACAAACTCGCCTATAAATGCTAGTTGTTGGAAATGTAGGTCAGTGCAAGCAGCCCGCACCTGGGCCGGAATACCCGTCCGATCACGGATCGTGGGTCGGCGATGGCGTTGGATGCCGCCGCGCTTGCCACCTCAAGGTCGTCCTCGCCGGGGATGTCGAGCAGCAGCAAGGCAGGCACGTCCTTGTAGGCAAGGCGCAGCGGCCTACTCTGCTCGGCCCAATCCGGTGCGGCTTCCAGCCTGATTTTCTGTTTCCCGTTGTCCTTCACTTTATTCCTCCTCAGACCAGATTAGAACCAGCGTTCTATACCTGTTGAGTGGATGATATATTAGAACATCTGTTCAAGTCAAGGGGTTTATCCACAGATTTCCTGCGAGTTTTCGTCCGGCTGTGCTAGAATATCGTGTCAGCCGTTCCATTTGGAGAAAGCGCATTGAAGAAGGTGGTGCTCTTCGATTTTCACAACACCCTGGCAATTTGCGATGGGTGGTTGGACCTTGAGATCAGAACTCTACCGGCGGCTGTCTGGCTGCGGCTCCATGAGGAAGGGCTCGCCGGCCCGATGTCAGCGCAGGAGGAGCAGGAGGCCGGTGTCCTCTTCCGGCAACTCAGGCAGAGCGTGCACGAGAGCGGCCATGAGGTAAGTGCAACTGAGGGCGCGGCCAACATCCTGCGGCAGTTGGGGCTCGCCTTCGAACTAGAGGACGTAGAACGCGCCGTGCAGTCTCTTGAGTACGAACTGCTACCCTCGATGGAGATGGTTGAAGGTGCGGGCCATGCCCTGGAGCGTCTTCGCCAGGCCGGCTGCTTGCTTGGAGTGGTGTCCAGCGCCGGTTTCCCGCCATTTGTTGAGCTAGGTCTTGAGAAGCTGGGGCTGCGCGCCTATTTCAGCGAGGTCCTCACTACCGCGGGCACGGGGCTGTACAAGTCTGACCCGGAGATTTTTCGCATGGCTGCACAACTTCTCGGCGCCCTCCCGTCCGAGGCGGTTCACGTGGGCGATCACGCCCTCTTCGACGTAGCCACTGCCGGACAGGCAGGGCTGTCCACCGTGTGGTTCATACCCCACGCATGGCGCACCGCCCAGGTGCGGGGCGAGGCCTGGGCCGACTTCCTCGCCTCCGCCACCCCGGACGCCACCGCGGAAAGCATGGATGTGCTCTTCGACAGAGTCGCCGGCCTACCTTAGGAGCGGTGGTATCTAATCATGCATGCAAGCGCGTCCCGGTTTGCTGATGCAATAAATCCTTGGCGCCTTTGCGTCTTGGCGTTTTCTGGAATACGGGTGGGAGGCGTTGAACGATTGACGCGAGCGGAGGCTTTTTGATATAGTGGTCTGACTTGCATGTTTGTTGTGGCTCTGCAGTGAATGCATTGCAGTGATGTTTGTACCCATATTTTCTCGGGCTTAGAGGAGTGGTTTGGCGATGGCAAATAAGGTTGAGGCAGGCAGGTCTGGGCAGGCGTTAGCCGACAAGGAAGGCGATTTCCCCGGCTGGTATCTTGATGTGGTGATGCGGGCCGAGCTGGCCGAGGACGCGCCGGTCAGGGGTTGCATGGTCATCAGGCCGTACGGGTACACCCTTTGGGAGAACGCCCGTGATATCCTCGACAAGCGCTTCAAGGATACCGGGGTGGTCAATGCCTATTTCCCGCTGCTCATCCCGCGGAGCTTTCTGCTGAAAGAGGCCGAGCACATCGAAGGCTTCGCCCCCGAGGTCGCCTGGGTCACCGAGGGCGGCAATGAGGAGTTGCAGGAGCCGCTTGCCATACGCCCCACCTCGGAGGCCATCATTGGTCCCATCTATGCCAACTGGGTGCAGTCCTACCGCGACCTGCCGCTGCTGATCAACCAGTGGTGCAACGTCTTGCGCTGGGAGAAGCGCCCCCGCCTCTTCTTGCGCACGACCGAGTTCCTGTGGCAGGAAGGGCACACCGCCCATGCCACAGCCGAGGAGGCCGAGGAACGCGCGCGCCAGATGCTCGAGGTTTACAGGGCCTTCCTCGAGGAGGACATGGCGATTCCGGTGGTTCCCGGACAGAAGAGCGAGAGCCAGAAGTTCCCCGGCGCTCTCCGCACTTACACTGTGGAAGCTCTCATGGGCGACGGCAAGGCCCTCCAGTCCGGCACGTCGCACAACCTGGGAGACCACTTTGCGAAGGCTTACAATGTGGTCTTCCTCGACGAGAGCAACCAGCGCCAGTACGCCTGGACCACCTCGTGGGGTATGTCAACTCGTATAGTAGGGGCCACCGTGATGGTCCACGGTGACCAGCAGGGCCTCATTCTGCCTCCGCGAGTGGCCCCTTTCCAGGTGGTGATCGTGCCTATCTGGCGCAAGGACGAGGAGAAGGCGACCGTCCTCGAGGCCACCGACCGCGTCGCCGCCGCGCTCAAGAATACGGGCACGCGCGTGAAGGTAGACGCCAGCGAGCAGAGAAGTCCTGGCTGGAAGTTCAACGAGTGGGAACTTAAGGGCGTGCCCCTCCGAATCGAGATCGGCCCCCGCGACGTGCAGAACAACAGCGTGGTGGTCGTGCGCCGCGACACCCGCGCCAAGGAGTTTGTAGGCGTAGACGGCCTTGCCGAGCATGTCACTGCGGCCCTGGACGACATCCAGAAGTCGCTCTTCAAGCGAGCCGTCGAGTTCCGCGACACCCACACCGTCCCGGCGCGGACCTACCAGGAACTGATTGAGGGCATCGAGAATCGCGGCTTCGTCGACGCCTTCTGGTGCGAAGACGCGGCGTGCGAGGAGAAGATCAAGCAGGACACCAAGGCGTCCAACCGCTGTATGCCCCTCGACCAGCCGGGCGACAGCGGGCCATGCATCGTTTGCGGCAAGACCACCAACGTCCACGCGCTCTTCGCGAGGGCGTATTAGGTGGTACCTCACACCAGGGATGCCTAACAGTGGTCGGATAGTCGTGCACGTTGGTAGGGGCGAACCTTGTGTTCGCCCTCTCGGTATGATACGAAGGCCAGTGGGCGAACACAAGGTTCGCCCCTACCAAAGAGGTTTGCTAAAGACGATCCTTGGCAACTATTCGCACCATGCAAGGCACAGACGAGGCTAGTGTTTGCGCGCAGATGATGGCGAAGTCCGAGCCGTGGAAGACGCTGGGACGGGACTATGAAGCCTCGCTTTCAACCATCACCGATCCGACCAAAGAGGTTTACGTCGCGCTTCTCAATGGCGAAATCGCAGGGTTCGTCGTCATTAACATGTGGGGAGCCTTCATCGGGTACGTCCAGAGCGTGTGCGTAGCGCCGGAGCAGCGCGGCAAGGGGATCGGGAGTGAATTGCTGGGGTACGCCGAGCAGCGAATCTTGAAAGAAACTCCTAATGTGTTCATGTGCGTCTCATCGTTCAATCCTGATGCTCTAAGATTGTACGAGCGGCTTGGGTACGCAGTAATCGGTGAATTGCAAGATTATATTGTGAGTGGTCACTCGGAGATACTGCTACGCAAAACCGTGGGACCGCTTCTAGAGTTTACGCCCGGTAAATCCGCCGAATAGTGTATGCGTTAAGTAATAAGGTGGCGCGAATTGTCGTAGGGGCAGGCCCCCGTTGCCTGCCCTGTTTGCGCGCCGCGGCATTGGTGGTACACGACCAGGGCAGGCAACGGACGCCTGCCCCTACGATTTCATCTTTTCAAACGTTGGGTGCGCCTCTTTGACTGCTAACCCCGTGGTGAGGGCCTGGAAGCGAGTCGGATCGCCAGTTCTGCTCATCATCTGCCTGGCCTTGCTGGCGGCAGGCTTCGCGCCGCGCTACCCCGTGGCCGAGCCGCCTAGCACACCGGTCCCCACAGCCACACCGGACGTATTCGCTCCGCTAAGCTCCAAGATCGGCCTGCACACGCGGCTGACCGACGAGCCTAACCCCGACAACATCAGGCGCGAGTTCCAGATGCTGCGCGAGATGGGTGGTACCTGGGCCACCGAATATTTCCCCTGGTTCTACATCCAGGGTAACGACAAGGCGCGCTTCGATTGGGAGCACGCCGACCTGGTGGCGAACGCCGCCAGGGACGCGGGCGTGACGCTGCTGGCGAGGCTGGATGGCGTGCCCCAGTGGGCGCGGCCGCCAGGCACCACCTGGAAATACCTGGACAGCGCCCATTACGCCGACTTCGGCGACTTCGTATACGCGTTCGTATCGCATTTCAAGGGGCGCATCTCCCATTACATCATCTGGAACGAACCCAACACAGCGGCCGAGTGGGGTCAGCGCCCTCCCGACCCGGTGGCGTATGCGGCGCTGCAAGCGGTGGCCTACCGGCGTGCTAAGCAAGCCGACCCGAACTGCGTCGTCTTGCTAGCAGGCCTCGCGCCCAACCTCGAGCCCGAAGGCAGCGCTGCCGCTGTGAACGACCTGATCTACCTCGACAGGGTGTATGACGCCGGGGCCGCCCCCTACTTCGACGCCGTAGCCGTTCATGCCTACGGGCTCAAATCCCCGCCCGATGATCCGGCAGGGCCGCGCAAGCTCAACTTCGCCCGCGCCGAGGAGATCCACAACGTTATGGTGAAGCGGGGCGATGGCGCCAAGCCGGTTTACATTACCGAGGGCGGCTGGAACGACAGCTTCCGATGGTCGTACGCCGTCAAACCGTACGAGCGCGCCACCTATACCGTGGACGCCTACCGCAAAGCCCAGGAGGAGTGGCCCTGGTGCAAGGCCGTCTGCCTCTGGGCCTCGCGCCTCCCCGCCCCCGCCCACACCTATTTCGACAACTACACCTTCCTCACGCCCGACTTCATCCCCAAGGCGGTCTACCTCGAAGTCCAATCCTACGCCCACGGAAAGAAACCCTGACTCCTGACCCCTAACCCCTGATCCCTGATCCCTTACTTGCCCAAACTCCTTCTCAACTTCGCGATCCTCGCCGCCCTGGGCCTGCTGGCCTACGGGGTGTGGCAGGGGCGCCAACCGCCGCCGGACCCCTACTTCGAGGCCATCAAGCAGAGGGGTGTGCTCAAAGTGGGCATCGACCCGAGCTACCCACCGTTTGACATTGTGCGCGATGGGAAGGTGGTAGGCTACGACGCCGACCTGGTCCGCGCCCTGGCCGGCGGTATGGGTGTCACGGTGGACTTCACACCCCTGGCTCTCGACACGATGTACGACGCCCTGGCCGCGGGCAAGGTAGACATGCTGGTGTCGGCGCTGCCCTTCATCTATGAGCGCCAGAAGGACGTTCGCTACTCGGTGCCATACTACCAGGCCGGGCAGGTTCTCGTAGTCAGGGCCGGTGAGCAGGCCATCGCCTCGGTGCGCGACCTGGGTGGCAAGAAAGTGGGTGTGGAGCTCGGCTCCAACGCCGACACCGAAGCCCGCCGCCTGGGCCGCACCTCGGCCACCGCGATGGAGTTGCGCTCAACATACCGCTCGCCCGAGGAGGCCCTGAACGCCCTCGCGCGGGGCGACCTGGACGCGGCCATAACCGCCAATGAATCCGCCCAGTCCTATATGCGCAGCCGGAGCGCCACCCTCACTGTGCTCACTCCCCCAATCACCGACGAGCCATACGTGGTCGCCATGCCCGCGCGGGCCACGAGGCTATCGGATAGCGTAGACGCCACGATAGAGCGCCTCCGTGCCTCAGGCGAGCAGGCGGCAATGATGGGCCTGCCTACCAGGTGACCCATCGTCCATAGTCCATCATCTGACTGCTTGACGGCATGCCGCGTCACATCTATAATCAAAGCATCTCGCTATTTCACAGCTACCCCTATCCCTACCGCCAAGTATTAACGTTCTACCCTGTTCGCGACCTGGAGATCTGATGGACGTAGCCACTATCGAACGCGCTCGCAACGGCGACGCCGAAGCATTTGTGCTCATCTACGAGCACTTCAGCGCGCAGATTCACCGATACGTCTTCAGGTTGGTCGGCAACCAGGAATTGGCCGACGATATCACCCAGGAAACGTTCCTCAAAGCCTTCCAGGGCATCGGCAAGATCGCCGACGACTCGAATGTGAGCGCCTGGCTCTACCGCATTGCCTCCAACGCCTGCTTCGACGTGCTGCGCCGGCGCAAGCTCATCACCTGGATGCCGATGCTCGAAGAGAGCGACAAGAGCGATGAGTTCACCTCCGAGGACTTCACCCCCAGGGTTATCGAGTCGGATATCGTGCGCCGCACGCTCATGAAGATGCCCCCGGCGTTGGCCGTCTGCCTGGTGCTGCGCTCCGTGGAGGGTTTCTCCTGCGAGGAAATAGCCGAGATATTGAAGATTCCCAAGGGCACCGTATTCAGCCGCCTCGCTCGCGCCAGGGAATCATTCATCCAGTTGTACAGCCAGGTGGCCCGCCAGAGCGGACCTCTCAACCCCGGCGACGCGGATCAGAAGCTGGGGGGCGGAGCATTATGAGTTGTACCCGTTACCGGGATCTCTTATCACGATATATTGACGGTGAAGTCACTGCTCGTCAGCGACGCGAGCTACTGGACCACCTGGAAAAGTGTCACGATTGTGCCGCCTGGCTTGCGCGCGCCCGCCAAACCGACGTGCTCCTCAAAGGCGTGCCCGAAACTAGACCCTCAGACCGGGTGCGGGACGCCGTGCTGCGCTCCGCGGCCCGCGACCGGGACACCGGCGGCCATAGCGGCCATGGCGTGCATCCACACCTTCACGCGCCTTTCCCCGCGGGAGGAAGCTGGCACGTTGAAGCCGCAGGCTTCCTCATGCGCTTCGACATCTCCCGGAGGGCCGCGGTCGTGGCCCTTGCCGCAGCCCTCCTTTCGATGCTGGGCCTGGCCTACTGGCTTAATTTGCTCCCACCTCTGGGCGGCTACGACAAATTCGGCTTCCTCTTCCCGCGCGACCAGGAGCTCGCGCCCATCCCCGCGGCACCGCTGCCGGCGGTCTCATCCGGCGTCAACGGCGTGGGGGGCTCGGTAGCCGCCCCCAACCTGGTGCGGCTCACCCCCGACGAGAACGCCCAGGACGTGCCTCCCCGGCAGCCCCTGCGCATGCGTTTCGACCTGCCGATGGACCGGGCCTCCGTCCAGCAGGCCATAAGCATCGATCCCCCGGCAGCAGGTGCGTTCTCCTGGGACGCCGACAACGAAATGCGCTTTACCCCGGCCGGCCCTGGCCTCCTCCGGGGCATAACGTATACCGTCACCATCAGCGGCTCCGCCCGCTCCCTGGCCGGCACGAACGTGGCCCAGTTGCTCTCCTGGTCCTTCCACACGACTAACCCCCCAGCTGTGGCCGAGGCCCTTCCGGATGGCGGCTCCGTCTATCCCACCTCCACCTTCACGCTCACCTTCAGCGAACCAATGGATACATCCAGGAGCAACGACGAGGTGTCCCTGAGAACCGAGGGGGCCGGCGCGAACCTACCCGCTTCTTACTCCTGGAGTCAGGACGCTATGACCTTGCAGGTGGTGCCCATCGAAGCCATGCCGCCGGATACTACGGTGACCGTCCGGGTGGGGCCATCCGCGACCACGCGCCAGGGCGATGTCCTCGGCTACAGCTCCGAGTTCGCCCACCTGGTGCTTCTGCCCACCCCCAGGCTGCGCTTCACCGGAGGACGCCTATCCGTGACCCAGGTGGGCGCCGCGCCCTCCACCCATGTTGAAGCCCTGGAAGCCCCAGGCGCCCCGCTTGGAGATGTAGCCTTTGACCTTTACAGCCTGCCCGGCCAGAGGCTCTCCGAACTGGGCGCTCAGGCGCATGCCTGGCCCGCTCTCCTCCCCGCCGGCCTGCCTGGAAGCCTGGAGAAAATAAGGTCGATCAAGAACCGGGAGGCCCGCGAGGACCCGCGCCCACAGAGCGCCGGGCAGGACCTCTCCGGCCTCCTGCCCGGCACCTACCTGCTCATCGCTTCCGCCCGCTCGGCCTCCGGGGTCACCCTCTCCGACTGGCAACTCCTCATCGTCGCTGACCGCCGCCTGGCGACCGCGGATAGCGGCGCGCTCTGGGCCACACTCAGCGGCGGCCAGGTTTGGGCCGGGGCCGAAGTATCCCTCTACTCGCCCGCGGGGGCCCTGCTCGAAAAAGGCATAACCGACCCCGCCGGCCTCTGGCAGCCCTCGAACCCCGCGGCGGCAACCCTCGCAATAGCTCGCGACACCGAAGGGCACCTGGCCGCATTCGCCTCCCCTTCTTGTCAAGCATCCGGCAACTGTGGGCCGAATCCGCAGTCAGTCAGTCCTCAGAACTCAGTCCTCAGCGCTTCCATCATAACCGACCTCCCGTCTTACCGGCCGGGACAGCAGGTGAACTTCAGGGCCTTGCTGCACCCCGCCGGGCGGGAACACACCTGGGTAACACCCATTGCCGAGCAAGACGTAACTGTGTCGCTGCTCAACCCCAGGGGCGCTACGCTCTCCATGCTCACTCTCAAACCTGATAGCGTGGGCGGCGTCAGCGGCCTGTTCTCGCTCGCGCCTTCCCTGCAGCCCGGACAGTACGCGCTCAGGGTAAAAGCGGGGGACGGCTGGCGGGATTACCCGCTGCCTGTGCTGCCGCTCGCGAATGACACCTTGAGCGTATTCGTTGCTCCCCCAACCCGCGCCCTTTACGAGGAAAGGACGGGCGTCCCCCATGAGGTCACCAGGACGGTAAGCGTCCTCGGCCCCCAGGGCGAACCGGCGGCGGGCTCGCTGCTGACGGCTACCTTACACATCCTGGGCGACACCTGGTCCTCCGCTCCTGTCACGGCTACCGCCGGCGCTGATGGCCTTGCCACGATAACGGTTCCCCTATCGACCTGGCCCAGCCCGGATGGTAGCGGCCACAACGACCCCGGCATGTACCTGGGGGTAGAAGCGGCCTGGCGCGGCTACGCCGGGACCGACCATGCCCCTCTCAACGTGCAAACCGCTCCTCGCCTCCTCTCGGGTATGGTCGATATGGCTTCCCCCTCCCTGGGTGTGGCGGCGACGGCCTACGTGGAGGGTACGGGCACAGGCAAGGCCACGCGGCTGAGGATAGTGGCGCTCACAGTGCCGGGCACCACAGGCGCGGGCGGCTCACAGGGCGAGTTGCTGGTCATTGCTACATTGCCGGGTGGAGAGCGGCAAGATTGGGCTATCGACCTGGCGGGGGCAGGGGGCGACGTCACGCTGCCGCTGCCCGAGCGCTTCGTAGGAGGCAGCCTGTACTTCGCGAGGGCAGGTGTCGAGGGTTCGAGGCGCATGAGTCTGCCGGAGTCCAGGGAAGAGGGCGTCACCCTGACGGCTACCCTGCCCGGCACGGTCGCCTCCGGCGGGCCGCTACCCATAAAGCTCCGGCTTGATGATATAGAGGGCCAGGGTGTGCCGGGCGAGGCTACCGTCTGGTTCAGGCCGGCATCAGGTGACATTGCCCGTACGAGGAACGGGTGGGAGCCCTCCCTGGCGATTGACGCGACCGGCACGGCCGCTGCCCCGCTCACCGCTCCCCAGGCCCCGGGCCTCTGGTACGTCATGTCGGTCGCTGCCACCGCCGATGGTGGTTACGCATCCACCTGGTCGGTAATCGACATACTGCCCGCCCCGGCGGTGCAACTGCCCCCGGCCCAGGTGGCGAACACAGCCGAGCCCAGCACCATCTCTCTGGCCATCTATAACCCCGGCAGCACGCCGCTGTCGACGGGCCTGAGGGCGGAAGGCAAGGGCCTGGAGCTTACGGGCACCAGTTCCCAGAATGTGGACGTGCAGGCAGGTGGCTGGCAGCGCCTCGACTGGCGCTTCGCCACGGTGCCGTCCGCGATGGCGGTGGGCCAGGCAGATCTCGTCTTCTCTTTCCTGCCCAGCGCGGGCGTAGAAGACGCCTGGACCCTGGGCGTGCAAGCCACCGAAACCTCGCGCACCAACACCACCTATGCCTCCGGCGTGCTGGTCGGCCAGAGGACCATCGGCGTGCAGGTCCCCTCGGGCCTGGCGGACAACGGCGTTTCGTTGGAAATCCATGTCTCCGGTTCCTTGCTGGCCTCCCTCGCCGACGCAGCCCAGGCGCCCGAGGGCGCGGCAAGCGGCAGCACCACAGCAGCTAGTGCCTTCCGCCTGAGCGCGGGCCCCTCCATCGCCGCGGCGTACAGGGGAGCCGGGCTCACCAGCCCACTTAGCCAGGGCGCGTCCCGCATGCAGCGCGCCCTGGCCCTGCAGCAAATTTACGCGGCCCAGCATGCTGACGGCGGCTGGGGCGCGGAGCAAGACCCCGCCGCGGCCCCAAGCACCCCTGCGGAAACCGCAGGCGTGCTGATCGCCATGTGGCGCCAGGGTCACGCCTGGATTGAGGCGGGCATCGATGCCCAACCGGAGATAGATAGCGACGTGCAGGGCCGCGCGCTAGCCTACCTGGCCCGCGAAAGCGCGCGGCCGCTGGGCGACCGGCCTTCCACCGCTGCCCTGGACGACCGGGCGCGCACCTTCTACGCCCTCTCGCTCTACGGGGCGGCAAAAGCGCAGGCCGTCAGACCCCTCATGGCCTATACGGCCGCAGGCAGCGGCGAAGCTCACCTCTCCACGGGTGGCGTGGCCTGGCTAGCCCTCGCTCTATGGCAACTCGGCAACCACGCCGACGCGAACACCCTTGCGGGCACCCTCCTGGCGGCCCCGGTCGAAACACGGGATGCGGCCCAGTTGGCCCCCGCGCTCGAAGCCCTGCTCACCACCGGAGCCGGTGAACTGAAGGCGGCGTCCCCGGAGAGCGACTTGTCCAGCCTCCAGACAACCGGTTTCAACCCGCGGGGCAAGCTGGACGATTACGTGCGCGCCCTCATGGAGGCGAGGCAGGGAGCGTTATGGGCCACCCCGGCCACGTCCGCCGATGCGCTATGGGCGCTCTCCGATTACGCGCCGCAGAAAGCCGAAAAGCTCGCCGCCGATCCCTCGATTACCTTGAACGACCGCGCCGTGCAAGCCGCAACGCAATCCGACAACCCTGGCGCACTCTCGACCGTCCTGTCGGGCAGCGCACTCCACGCCGGCACCAACTGGCTGAAGCTGCAAGCCCCCACCACGAGCGACCCGTTGTACTATAGCCTGACGCTACGAGCTACTCGGTAGGGGTCAGGGGTTGGGGTTCGGGAACCGCTTACGGTCCCGAACCCTGGCACCTAAGCCCCTAACCCTTGACCCCAGGAGACCCATGGAACGACTAATTGTGGAGGGCGGGTATCCCCTCCGTGGAGAAATAGTGCCCGCGGGCAACAAGAACTCGGCCCAGCCGATGCTCGCCGCCTGCTTGCTCACCGACGAGCCGGTGACGTTGCACAACATGCCCAATATAGACGACGTGCGCACCCTCCTCGGCATCCTGGAAGGCATGGGCGTCGAAGTGGACGCCTCGGGCCTCGCGGGTCCGGAGCACACGGTAACTTTACAGGCCAGGCGGGTGGACGGCCACCCCGACCGGAACCTGGGGTCGAGGGTCAGGGGCTCCATACTCATGGCCGGGCCCCTCCTCTCACGTACCGGCCATGCGGTGGTGGGCCAGCCGGGCGGCGACGCCATTGGCCGCAGGCGCATCGACACCCATCTACTCGCCCTCCAGGCGCTCGGCGTGTCCGTCAAAGTCGACGGCTCCCAGTACATTATGCAGGCCGACCGGCTCAAAGGCACCGAGATCTTCCTTGACGAGGCGAGCGTCACCGGTACCGAGCAGGGCATACTCGCCTCAGTGCTGGCCGAGGGCCAGACTACGATCCTGAACTCCGCCTCAGAGCCCCACGTGCAGGACCTGTGCAGCATGCTCAACAACATGGGCGCGAAGATAAGCGGCATAGGCTCGAACACCCTCACGATAGACGGGGTGAGTGGCTTGCACAGCGCCGAGCACACTATTATGTCGGACCACATGGAGGTGGGCAGCTTCATCGGCCTGGCTGCCGTCACGGGCGGGGAGTTGCGCATCCGCAATGCGGTGCCCGATCACATGAAAATGACCTGTCTGGTCTTCCGCAAGCTGGGCGTGCAGGTCGAGGTGGACGGAGAGGACATTATCGTGCCCGGCGGCCAGGACCTCAAAGTGGCCTACGACGTGCACGACGCCATACCCAAGATAGACGACGGCATCTGGCCCGCCTTCCCCTCTGACCTCATCAGCATCGCCCTGGTGACCGCCACTCAGTCGGAGGGCACGGTGCTCATCTTCGAGAAGATGTTCGAGAACCGCCTCTTCTTCGTGGACCGGCTGATCAGCATGGGAGCCCGCATCGTCCTCTGCGACCCCCACCGCGCGGTTGTCGTGGGCAAGTCTCAGCTCAGGGGCGAGGACGTATCGAGCCCGGACATCCGCGCCGGTATGGCCCTCCTCCAGGCCGCCCTCTGCGCCTCGGGCGAGAGCACCATCTACAACGTCCGCCAGATCGACCGAGGCTACGAGGCCATAGAGAAGAGGCTGGAGGCCCTCGGAGGGAAGATCAGGAGGGTTTACGACTAGGGATTGGAAAACAACAAACAGGACCGCCTGCGGCGGTCCTGTTTGTTGTTTATGAAAGCAATTCCTCAGCCCCTGGCCAGCACGACCTCGTCCGCGCCATCTATTTCGGCCAGCCGCACACGCACCCTCTCGCTCTGCGAGGTCGGCACGTTCTTGCCTACGTAATCGGCGCGGATTGGCAGCTCGCGGTGGCCGCGGTCCACGAGCACCGCCAGTTGGATACCCGCCGGCCTTCCCATGTCCATGATCGCCTCGATAGCCGCCCGCACCGTTCGCCCTGTGTAGAAGACATCGTCGACCAGCACGATCCGCCGGCCCTCTACGTCTATCCTCGGCCCCTTATCCTCGGCAGCATCCGCGTGGCCCGGCCTGTCGTCCCTGTAAGGGGTAACGTCCAGCTCGTAAACGGGCACGATGGCATCCTCGAATTGCCTGATGAGCCCCGCGATCCGCCGAGCCAGCGGCACACCGCGCGTGTGCACGCCCACCAGTATGAGACCTTCCGTGCCCCCGTTGCGCTCCATAATCTCATGCGCGATCCGCGTGAGCGCCCGCCTCATACCATCCGTGTCCAGTATAGTAACCGACTGCCGGGTAGTGCTCATGGTCATATTATCCACCCTGATTGTGGAGCGGTCAAATCCGCGGGAAGATGCGCGTTAGGTTTTACGCGTCCCCCCGTCATCTTTGCGTCGCGACAGGGCCCGCCAGGGTATTCCTCCGGCCGCCAGCCATAACAGAGCTAATAGCGCGAAAAGTATCCAATCGGTGCGCATGATTGAGACTCTCCCCTCCCGTGATGGTGCGGAGATGGTACAACTTTTCGCGCCTGCGCGCGGCGTTTTGCACAGCCAAATAGACCTATTGGAAGGCATTTTGCGGGTACTTTTGGGCAGTTGCGCTCCGGGCACGTTTTTTGTTACAATTGTATCGATTAAGCGTATACTTAATTGAATGATTTTATCAGGGTTACTACCTGTGGGCAGACTCGCTAATGGATCAAAATGGGGGAGGAATGAGAGAGGTTGGTGGACACCCCCAAGCCCCGACAGGGGGTGTCCCCTGCACCCCTTTTTAGGACATGGAGAGGCAACGCACAATGGATAACGATCACAGACAGGCTAGCATTATTCTCCTGCGGCGGGAGCCGGGCGGCGACGTTTGCGAGGTGCGCAGCGTGCACCCGGAGAGCGTGCGTGCGGGCCGCGACAACCTGCTGCCTCCGGTTGATTACGAGGCCGTGGCAGCTACTTTCCAGGCCCTGGGCGACCCTACGCGGCTGAAGATAGTTTACAGCCTTCTCAACCAGGAGCTGTGCACCTGCGACCTGGCTGCTATCGCCGGTATCAGTGAACCCGCGGTGTCGCAGCACCTGCGCGTGCTTCGCCGTCTACGCCTCACCAAGAGCAGGCGTGAGGGGAAGGTTGTTTACCATTCCCTGGATGACGAGCACATAGATACTCTGCTGGCCGTCTGCCTGGGGCACGTTCGGGACAGCAGGGCGTGGGATGGTGAATTGTTGCCTCAGGTTACGCCTCTAGAAACTCAGCACCCATAAGATGGCAACGACGAGTAGCAAAACCGAAAACTTGCAGACCGAGAAGCTGCGCCTCTCCGGGATGGACTGCGCCGACTGCGCCATCAGTATCGAACGCTCCCTGCGACAGATGCCCGGCGTCGCCTCGGCGGGGGTCAATTTCGGTATGGCTACGGCCGAGGTCAGCTACGACCCCTCGGCAGTGAATCGGGGCGAGCTGGTCAAGCGCATACAGGACCTGGGCTACCACGCCGAGCCCGCGTCCAGCAAAGCCGCATCCGCAGGCCCGCTGGAGTTCAGCATCGAGGGGATGGACTGCGCCGACTGTGCAATCACCATCGAGAAAGCCATATCAGCGCTTCCGGGCGTGGAGAAGGCCGGCGTCAATTTCGCCACGGCTCGCCTTACCGTCAATGAATTGCCCGAAGCGCAACCCGGCCTGGAAAACGCCATCATAAAGAAGGTGAGCGAGGCAGGGTACCGTGCCGCGCCCACCCGGAAGCGCGAGTTGGGCGCCGGAGTGCCGTTCTGGCGGCGCGAGCGGCGCGTGCTCACCACCGCCGTGGGCGCGCTGGCGGCAGGGCTGGCTTTCGTGCTCTCGCTCCTCAACGTCAGCCCCTGGGTGGTAAACGCCCTGTTCGCCTTTACTATAGTGGTAAGTGGTGCGGGGTTCGCCAGGGCCGGTCTATTGGCGGTGCGCACCGGGCGGGCCGACATGAACCTGCTGATGTCGGTAGCTGCCGTGGGTGCTGCCCTCCTCGGCGACTGGGCCGAGGCCGCCACGGTCGTGCTCCTCTTCGCATTTGGAGGCACCCTCCAGGCGTACACCCTTGAGAAGACCCGCGGGGCCATACGCTCACTCATGGATCTCACGCCCGCCACCGACCTGGTGCGCCGACCCGACCGCAGCGGCGGCCTGCCCGTCATGCACGAGATACGGGTGCCTATCGAAGAGGTCCAGCCGGGCGAGACTGTGCTCGTGGGCCCCGGAGAGCGCGTGCCGCTCGACGGCGCGGTCGTGGATGGCACCAGCTCGGTAGACCAGGCCCCGATCACGGGCGAGAGCGTGCCGGTGGAGGTGCAGCCGGGAGCCGACGTTTTCGCGGGCACCATAAACGGAGCGGGCATGCTCACCATACGCACCGCTCGCGCCGCCAACGACACCACCCTGGCTCACATAATCCAAATGGTGGAAGAGGCCCAGGCCCGGAAGGCCCCCTCCCAGCAGTTCGTGGATCGCTTCTCGGCCATCTACACCCCGGTGGTCATAGTCGGGGCGGTGCTGGTCGCGACAATCCCGCCTTTGCTGCTCCAGCAGCCGTTCGAGGATTGGTTCTACAGGGCGCTCGTGCTGCTTGTGATAGCTTGCCCATGCGCGCTGGTCATTTCCACGCCAGTGAGCATCGTAGCCGCCATAGGGGCCGCCACCCGCATGGGCGTGCTCATCAAGGGCGGGGCCACCCTGGAAACGCTGGGCCGCGTACGCGCCGTCGCCTTCGACAAGACGGGCACCCTCACCGAGGGCCGCCCACGGGTCGTAGCGGTGCACGCCGCCAGTGGCGACCGCCAGAAACTCGTGTCCCTGGCCGCCGCGGTCGAAGCCCGCTCCGAGCACCCGCTCGCCCGCGCTGTCGCCCACGAGGGCCGGGTCTCCCGCAACGGCTCCGGAGATGCGCCAATCGAAGCCGTCAACTACAAGTCGCTGCCCGGTCTGGGAGCCCAGGCCGACGTGGATGGGCAGACCATCTACGTGGGCAACGCTCGCCTGTTTGAGGAGCTTGGCATACCCCCGAACGGCGTGTCAGGCCAGTTGGAAGACCTCTATAAGCAAGGCAACACCGCCGTGATCGTGGGCACCCGGTCGGGCGTCCTGGGCGTCATTGGCCTGGCCGACAGGCCGCGACCCGAGGCCCGGAGCGCGGTCGAAGGATTGCACCGCGCCGGTATCGCGGAGGTGGCTATGCTCACGGGCGACAACCCTCGCACCGCCGAGGCCATAGCCGCGGAGGTGGGCGTCGACAGCTTCCACGCGGGCCTGCTGCCGGCTGGCAAGACCGAGGCGATCAGGCGCATCGGCGCAAGCCGCGGTGCCGTGGCCATGGTTGGGGATGGCATAAACGACGCCCCGGCCCTCGCCACGGCCGACGTAGGGATTGCCATGGGGATCGCGGGCACAGACGCTGCCCTCGAGGTGGCCGATGTGGCTCTCATGAGCGACAACCTCTCCCGCCTTGAGTACGTGGTGCTCCTCTCGCGCAAAACTCTGACGGTCATCAAGCAAAACATAGCCGTCTCCCTCGGTGTGAAGGCCCTGGCCCTCCTCCTGGCGATCCTCGGCACCCTCCCTCTCTGGGGGGCTATCTTTGCCGACATGGGCGTATCCCTGCTGGTCACGCTCAACGGCATGAGGTTGCTAGGGTATAAGGGGAAGTCCTGGTATAATTAGATCAGGAAATGAACCGAAGAGCCATCCAACGGCTTATATATAGTAGCCGGTGGTTAGTGGTCAGCATCCGGCCAGCCACTGACCACTGACCACCGGAGCAATTTACACCCGATTTTTATGTCCCTCACACCCTGGCAGCCAGAACCACCGCCCTCCAGGCGAGACTTCAAACAACCCATACTGGCGCTCCTACTACTTGTGGTAGTGGCGGGCGGGCTATGGGCGCTGGGGTTAGTTTACGAGCAGCAGGCCGGAAGGCGTCCCGAGCAGGCATCGCCCACGACTCAGGCCAGCAGACCCACCCCTCCTGTTCAGCCAACTGCCCAGCCGACCGAGCCCCAGCGCGCACCGGGCCTCGGCGGACCACAGCCTCCGGCGGCCACAGACAGCCCCGTGCCGCCTTCCCCTATCCGGGAGGAAGATACGCCTACGGCAACGCACACGCCCACCCACACCCCGACGCCCGCCGATCCCGCCCTCGCTTCGCTGCAGACGCTCGACGCCTCTACCGTGCCCGCCCGCGACCCGTACGCGCTGGCCGCCCGGCTCAAGTTCAAGGACGGCAGGCAGATCGAGCGGACCTCGGCCAATCCGCCAGGCAATTACCAGGTGGGTCGCAAGGACGTGTTCAACGTCAGCGATATACAG
>JBJMMB010000542.1:0-8408 GCA_045805005.1 Chloroflexia bacterium | reverse complement strand
GTGGGCCATCGCTCAGGTTGAGTAGCACCAGCAGATCGCCCGAGGCGAGGCCGGAGCCGGTGGCGCCACGGACATAGCCAAACAGGTCGCCTTTCTGGTCCAGGTAGACGGTGCGCCTGCTGCCGCTGACCAGCACGGGGTGCTCGCGGCGGAAGCGTATTAATGCACGGTAGAAGGCCAGCAAGTCATCGCTCCAGAGGGCCTGGTTCCAGGGCATATCAGCCCGGACCTGGGCATCGCCGCCGAAGCCCCTACCCTCGATGGCGTGCTCGTGGATCATGCCTATCTCGGTGCCGTAGTAGATTATGGGGGTGCCCTCGAGGGTGAACTGGCAGAGCGCGGCGAGCTTCAGCCGGTTGATGTCGTTGCCGGACAGAAAGAGGAAGCGGTTCATGTCGTGGTTGTCCAGGAAGCTCACGCGGCCCGGACCCGACTGCATATACTGCTCATAGGAGTCGAGATAGCCCGCGAAGCGTGCGACGTCCCAATCGCGCAAAGCGAAGACGTGGCGGAGGGCGCGGGCGAGAGGAAAGTCGATGATGCCGTGCAGCCTGCCACGGTAGCGGCGCAGGCTATCGGGCGTGTCGGTGGCCTCCCCGAAAAGGATGCTTTCCGGGTCAACCGCGTCGGTGGCCTTACGCAGAGCCACCCAGAAATCCATGCTGGGCCCGATGGTATGGTCGATCCGGTAGCCATCAACACCGAATTCGCGCATCCAGTAGGTCGCGCTGCCGATGAGATATTCGCGCGCTCCGGGGTCCTCTGTGTTAAATGAGGGAAGGCTGTGTGATACGTCGAGAAAGCTGCGGTAGCGATTCGGCCACTCGTAGAAGGTGAACCAGGAAGAGCTTTCGGCCTTCGGGTCGCGTTGGGCGGCGAGAAAGGCCGGATGCTTTGCCGAACCGTGGCTGGGCACGAAGTCGAGCACGATGCGAATGTCCCGCGCGTGGGCGGCCTGCACGAGTTCGCGTAGGTCATCGTCAGTTCCGGCCCGGGGATCGATCTTGTAGAAGTCTGTGGAATCGTAGCGGTGGAAGCTGGGAGACTCGAAAATGGGAGTTAGCCACAGGCAGGTGACACCGAGGTCGGCCAGGTAGGGTAGAGCCTGCGTGATGCCAGGCAAGCTGCCGCCGTGGATGTCCCTGTAACCGCCGGGTTTGAAGCTCCCGCCGGCAGTGCCGGGGTGAAAGCGATCCACGAAGATCTGGTAGATGACCGCCTCGGCTGCCCAGGCAGGCAGATTCGGAGGGTGGTCGGGCCCTGCATGCGCCCGGTAGGCGAAAGTGCTGATACCTCCCGGCCAGGGCACTCGGAACCAAAAGCCCTGACCATCGTGCGCCCAGATATTGGGTTCGCCATCGGGCTTGTCACCGCCGGGCTCGGCACCGGCTCTGCTCCAACCTCCAATGCGGTAGCGAACAACGGTCCCGGCCGGCTGCGGCGGGAGTTGCGCTTGCCAGTGGGTTAGGAATCCGGCAAAGACGTCCCATTTGACTGTGGCGATTTGCATTGGCACCGACTGCGAGTTGGCATCCGGTGCCGAGCCGTCGGTTGTGTAGAAGACAGCCGCTCCCGCCAGCAGCATCTCCTCGCCGGTGGTCGCATCAAGCAGCACCGGCTCGTCGGGACCCGGCGCGAGGGGAGTTATCGTGTTATCGTGGCGGAACTGCTCACGCCGCAAGCGTGCGCGAGCCTCTAGGTCCCGGATGGGTAGATCGCCCGGGGCCGTCGCCACATCGCCGGCAAGGCCCGAATTGGCCGGGTCACCGGGCTTGTTTGGCTTGTCCGTTGCAGATGGACCCATGATTATTCTCCTATGAGGACTGAGGACTGGTTATCCCTAGCCCACTCAGTCCTCAGTCCTGAATTGGCCCCAACAAAAATCGCAATGCTTGGGGCAGACGCCGCGCCCAGGCAGATTCGTGGTGCTTCCCTCCAGCTTCGATCATGAAATAGAAATCGTCCGGCGTATAGCCCTTGGCGCGCAGCAGTGCCTCCATCCGGACGGCGTCGTTCAGATACTCTTCGGGGCGGCCGGGAATCTCCAGGCTCTCGTTGTCGCCCACATCCATATAGATGCGCCCACCGGCGAAAGGCAATTCCTCGATGAAGGGAAATAGGGTGCCCTCGCTCCACCAGAAGGCCGGGCTCATCACCCCGGCGAAGCCGAAAACGTCGGGCCGCGTCAGCAGGGCGTACAGGCTGATCGAGCCGCCCATCGAGGACCCCATTAAGCCCGTGTGCGCCTGGTCCGGCAGGGTGCGGAAGGATTCGTCTATTAGAGATTTGACCTCTTGAACCAGGAAATCGACATATGCGTCGGCACCGCCCCCGCCATATAAGCTGTGCACATGCGCCGAGTAGTCGACGGCGCGGCCGCTGCCGGAGTTGGCAATGCCTACGACGATTGCCTCGATCTCCTCGGCGCTCAGGGCCTCCATAGTTTCGTCTACCTGCCACTCACTGGAGTAGCTGCCGGCGGCGTCGAACAGATTTTGTCCATCGTGCATGTAGAGGACGGGGTAGCGCTTCTCGGTTCCGGAATAGGAGGGCGGCAGATAGACGAGCAGCCTACGGCGGACACCTTCGGCTGGGCCATAAAGGGGCCGGGAAACCTTGATCGTGCCCACGACCGTGTGCTCCCCACCCACCGGGTAATCTTGCCACGCGGCGTTACTGCCCGCAAACCGCGCGTCGTCCCACGCTGCATCGTGCAAGAATTAATTTCCTCCGGTTCCATATTTCGAATCCCAAGCATGTAGTATAGCTGGACTGCGGCTGTGTTGCCAGGAGTCTCACCTGTTGACGACGATCTCGTACCAGGTGGTAACCGGATCGCCGATAACGATATCCCAACCTTCGCCGGTATCCTGCGCCCGGTGTACGGCGTCCTCAATCGCGTCCCCGCCGCCATCGAGGGGGTATGCGAGGACCTCGGCGGCACCTTCGATGTGTCTCAGCGTGATCCACCCGCTGACCGGTTCCACCAGAGAGGGCGGCCCGCCGAATTGGGTCACCTCTGTCCTCGAATCGTTCCAGCGTTGGCCGGTGTTCTCGACGCGCGCCCCGGCCGTCAGCAGCAACCTGGATGCTTGGGCTATCGGCTGCCCGTCGAGCGAACTCAACGTGATCGCGCAGAAATCGTTGGTCACGTTGGCCGAAAGGTTGCTTAACGCTACGCCATTCGCCTTTAAGAATCCAATCAGCGCTTGCGAGCGAGGTGTATCTACCGTCACCAGTCCCGTTCCCTGGGCCGGCCTATACCAGGCTAGCTCGCCCGTATCCGAAACGATGGGGTCCGAATCCTCCGCATTTATCGCCTGGGTAGTTGGCTCCTCAAGCGAACCGATGCGCATCTTGTGTTGCAGCGCCAGGGAGAGGGGAAAGCCTGGGGTATAGAAGGGTTTCTCACTCGTGGGCATGCGCAAGGTTTCACGAACTTGCTCCAGGGTATAACTCCGCTCGGTGGTTGTGTTCGCGGGGCTGATATCGCCGCGAAGAAACATCAGCGCGCCCGCCGCGATCTGGGGCAGCCGCACCGGGTCGAGCGAGATGTCGAAGGCATCGCCCACGTAGGGCTGCCAACCCGGGTCAGCTTTCGGTTCAAAAGTGTACCATATGACGCCGTCCCAATCCTGCAGGCTCGCATAGGCGGTGAGGATGGGTATGCCTTCGCTTATCCAGTCGCCGGGGAAGATATGGTTCACCTCGCTGATGGTATAAGGCTTGCCCGCGACCGCCGATCGCGACAAGCGCACTGCCGCCGAGTGCAGCGGGTCGTTCACCATGGGCGTATTTTGGCCGGCTCCATGCACCGGGTGCTGCCAGTACATGTGCCCGTCCAGTATGTCTAGTATGGAATTGCTCCACACCGTCGGGTAGCCGCTTTGACTGTAAGTGTGGTCGTTGCTGCCGATGAGCAGGGAGCGCACTCGCAGGGTGTCCTTGAGGAAGGTGCTCATGTCGCGGAAGTAGCTTCGCTCGACCTCCATGTAAAACGCGGCTTCTGCATGGAACCTCGCCGCGGGTGCCGCCGCGAACCCCTTCGGGTTGAGCCGGGGGATGGGAGCAGCGCTCGTTACCCCCGCGACCGTGCGGAGCCTCGCCAGCTCCTCGGGGTCCAGGCGTTCGAGGTACTCCTGATACATCCTGTCGAGCATATCGGTGTAATGGGTCGGGAGTGGACTGAAGCTCTGACCGGGCGACTCGCAGCCGGAAGGGCGCAGGCTGCCGGAGTACCAGGCTTCAACGAGGGAATTCTCATTGACAAGCTCGACAATGGCAATCGCAGGCTCATGACGATACTCGGACCCGGTATACGGGTTGTAGTGCGTCAGCAGTTGCTCGGCGTAGGCTTTCTGGAGCTCTATCAGCCTCGGGTCGAAGTGGGTGAGGGCTTTGGCCCAGCCTATCTGGTCGTAGCCCGGCACCCCATCCCCTGCCTTATAGGACCGCCCGACCACCAGGTTGAGGTCGCAGTAGATGCCCCGCTTCTTAAGCTCGGCTACCCAGTAGTCGAGCTTATCGAGTTGTATCGGGTCGAAATGTTGCGAGTCGTCGCATGTACTGTCGATTATGCCCCGCGGAGCGGGCAGGTCGAGGAAGTGGAGCCGTACGCAATTAATGCCCAACCGGGCCAGCACGGCAGCGTAGACCGGGGCGTCCTCTTTGGACGGGATGATAACCGAGCCGGGGCTCCAGTCGGTAACGTTCACGCCCCACAGCCGCAATCGCTCGCCATTGGGCTTCGTCAGGTGGCCGTCACGAACCGTCACGAATCCGTCCTTCCCGGCGGGCGGGTCGAGCAAGAACGAAAGATCCACCCTGGATTTAACGGTGTGTCTGGTATTCATCGTGAAAGTCTGCATAAGCGTTCTCCTGCAAGTGACGTGTCGCCCCCTACCCGGGACCACGTCTTAATGTGCCTAACAAACATCTAGCGCGACCCAACTGTGGTAGGGGCGAACCTTGTGTTCGCCCTCTGGCCCTAGTACCATGCCGAGAGGGCGAACACAAGGTTCGCCCCTACACGAAAAGGTTTTGTTAGGTGTTCTCAATGCACTCAGCCCTCAGTCCTCAGCCCTGAAGCGCAGCACCAGCGTAGGGCGTTACGAAGGAGGGTCTGGTAGCACGGATGCAGCCAGACCTCCAGATTGTGGCCTGGAGTGAGCAGACAAACACGCCCCTCGCCTTCGGTGCGCGTCCAGCCACCGGGTTGCGCTCCATGCTCAGACGTTGTGGTCAGGGAGACCTCGGCACCGGTATCGTCCATCTCCATGAAATAGTGTTCGTCGAACACGGTAAACGGGTCCACTCCGGCTGTCACGGGGTGGGCCGCGACTGGTTGGACCGTAACGGGGCACTGACGTGGATGGCTGGCGAACACCCCACCCAGCAAGCCGCGCAACACCGGCGCTTCACTATACTCCGACGAGCCGGAGTGGACAACGAGCAGCCCACCTCCCCTCTGGACGTAATCTCGGAACGCCGATTCCACCTCCGGTGTTACCCACGGGGTGCGGTCAACCGACGAAGCGTTGTTCGACTTGGCGAGCACTATAACCGGATAGCCGGCCATGCGTTCGGCCGGCCATTCGTGGGCGTCCTCTATCCAATCGAACACGAAGTCGTCTGCCCCCAGGGGCGCAAGGCCCTCACGCGCATTGCGTGGGGGGTGCCAGTAGTCGCCGCAGAGGACCAGCACACGCACAGGGCGATCTACCTCATCCTCCATCACCACGGCCATTCTTGGCCAAGCCAGTCGCACATCACGAGCCGGTCTTCGTCGTCCCGTGCCCGGAGGAAGTATTCCAGAGCGGGCACCGCGGCTTCCTCGGGCTCCATATCGCCCTCCGTGCTTTTGGTGCCCGACATGTACGAGCGTATCCAGCCAGGGTGGTATAAGCGAAAAGTATAGCCTTCCGGCCTCAGGTGATTGTACAGTATGCGGGCCGCCATATTGAGCGCGGCCTTGGACATGCAGTAGCCGTAGCTGTTCGTGCGCGTCGACCGGCCGATGCTGCCCGCCTCCGAGGAGACGAAGCAGAGCCGTTTCAGCGCGTCCGGGCGATCCGGCGGCGCGGTGAGCGGGAGAAATGCCTCTACTACGCGCAGCGGTCCCAGGGCATTCACATCGTACATGCGGTGCATCTCGTCATAATCCTGGGGCTCGCGGATAGTGCGCGCGGAGGTTGGTGAGCCAACACCCGCGTTATTTATCAGCATGTCGATATGGGCGCCCATAGTCGAAACCGCAGCGGCAGCCTCCTCCACCGAAGTCATTGAGCGCACCTCCAACGGGATGACATGCAGGGTACCGGGGAAACGCCGCGCCAGCGCGCTCAGCTCCGGCCACTCCGGCCGGTGCTGTCCGGCGAAGACGCGCCAACCGCGCTCCAACAATCCGGCCACCAGGGCCGAGCCTAGACCGCGGTCGGCCCCGGTAACCAGCGCCGTCTGTTCCATATCGCTCTATCCTTTAGAGGAATTAGTAAGCAGTAACCGCCTACTGCCTACTGCCTACTGCCTACTGCCTACTGACCCTAGTGTTCGTGGCGCTCTACCTGCATCGCGTCGATAGAGGGCAGCGCCTGCCCGTCGGGGCCAAACAAGGTCTGATTATCCCAGGCATCGCCCTGTCCAGGGGCCCAGCCTACGCCGGGGATCCAGGCCGGTTCCCAGTATACGATACCTCGTCCCAGGCCACCGGGTGTGCGGGCAACCATCGAGAGGAGATCGCGCACGAAGAGCGCCTGGCCCTCAGGCGTGGGCGGGTATTCCGGGGGCAGGAGGGTGGAAGGGCCGATGATATTCGGGTAGTTATCGTGATCCTCCAGCGTCCATGGATAGGCCGTCTCTACGATCATGATCGGCTTGCCATAACGCGCCGCCAGGTTGTCGAGGTTAGTGCGCACGTTGCTCAGGCTACCGTGCCAGTAAGGGTAATAGGAGAGGCCGATCATATCGTAAGGGACGTTGTAATCGCGCATGTGGTCGTAGAACCACTGAGCGCCCCCGGGGTCGCCGCCCCGGTCGATGTGCAGCATGATCGCCGGGGTGTGGTTCGGAGCGGCATCGTGGACCCCGGCGATACCTGCCTTGAGCAGCGTGGTGAATTCAACCCAGCGCTGCTGGCTGCCCACGTAGAGTTGGCCCACGGGCCAGAGCATTCCGGCCGTCACCTCGTTGCCGATCTGCACGATGTCGGGCAGGGTGCCCTGCTGCTGTAGCGTGTCGATTACCGAGCGAGTATACTCACGGACGGTGTTGGCGAGAGTGGGCAGGTCCTGGCCCTGCCAGGCGGCGGGAGTATCCTGGTGGCCGGGGTCGGCCCAGAAGTCCGAGTAGTGAATGTCGAGCAGGAAATCCATGTGCGCCTGCTTGATCCGGAGGGCCATCGCCGCGACGTCGGCCAGGTCATTGAAGCCGTTAGGAGGATCGACCCAAAGCCGCAGCCGTATCAGGTTCACGCCGTGATCCGCCAGGATCTGCTCGGCGGGCCGTGTGCCCTCCGCGTCGGAGAAAGTTCGCCCGGCGGCTTCGAGGGCGCGCAGCGTAGAAAGGTCCGCACCCCGGCTCAAGCGTCGCGCGTCGTTAGAGGTGGAATAGATGCGGAACTCGGCTACGCAGGACACCGGTGCGCTCCCTGAGAAACTAAGCCGAACATAGTGGGCCGTCACCGTGTGCTGGGCGTTGTCAAACCAGGTGAGGCTCTGCCCGCCGGAGCGGATGCCGGGGAATGAACGCCACTGCCGGCCGTTCGTGGAGATTTCCAGGGAGTAATTCTGCGCTGGCTGCGCGACCCAGGTGATCCCCGTGCCATTGATCTGCTGCTGCTCGCCCAGGTCCACCATCAACTGCGCGCTCGTGGAACCCGCGGCGGGGCACCAGTGGCGGGTTGGGTCCCCATCCACCGCGTTGGCCGCCTGCTCGGTGGCCGTCTCGGAGGAGGCGGTTACCTGGCGTGTGATGGCGATGTTGATGCCAGGTGGCATACCTGCCGGCACCACCCTATCTGCCTGCGCGCTAAAGGCGGGCTGCGCTAACGACCCGCTCCCAAACAATATAAACATCGAAAGCAATATCCAGCGAAAGCTCCTGCGCTTCTCCATAGTGGTCCTCCTTAGCTCCTTTGCTTACGATAAAGAGGGGTGGGGGCCGGGGACATGCGAACGTCCCCATCCTGGCCGGCCGAGAGCACTTAACCACCTAACGAAGGGCTGCAAGAACCATGCCTGATGCCCTTGTAGGGGAGAGACTTGTCTCTCCCCTACAAGGGCATTTCCAGTACATCATTGAGTTGTGCGTCCCAGGGACGGGGGACCGGTTGGCTGTCGCACCAAGCGATTGAGGCTGTCTACCGCCTCGAGGCGCAGGATTCAGAAGGCAAGGCTATTGCTGGGTGTTAG
>JBJMMB010000541.1:0-16689 GCA_045805005.1 Chloroflexia bacterium | reverse complement strand
GAGCGGCTGAACCATAAGCCCCCGGCTGCACGCACAGCAGGGACGATTAATAGATTCAGCCAATCCCACAGGGTCTTTTCACGTTGGATCTCTACTTCACCTGACTTAATGGGAGCGTAGGCATCAAAGCCAGTCCACGGTGCCCAGTAACCAAGGAGAACAAGGGCAATAAGCGTAAGAGCAACAGCAAACATCATAAACACTATTTGGTTGCGTGTTGCTGAGTCGGACTCCTTTTTCGCCACCGCAAATCCCTCCTATGTAGACTGCATCCACGACGGGCAAATGCTATCGTACAGTCCGTGAAGAGGCGTGTACCACTTATCCACATTATGTGTGTGGAGGAACCAATGGAACGCACTGGGAGGCTCTACAAGCGTTTGATGTGGTAGGAATCTAGTATTGCTTTTGGCCTAAAGCCGACTTGTAGCTGATTGCGGGTCCATTGGGGACGAATGGACACAGGCCAGCTTGTCGTGGGGCAAAACGGGAAGGCTGGACATCGGTGAAAGAGTCGGAAGTCTCGCCTACGAGGTAGCAAACGCGAGGAATATCTGACTCGCAAACGCTCATTGCCTGTAATGCTTAACCGTTACCTCGAGCGCTTTGTAGGCACTGGTGTTTACGCGCTATGGAGCGGCCTGACTGTACACCCAGGTGAAGTCTAGGGCGGTTTTGGGGAGTTTGGCCCAGGTGGTGGGTTTGTCGGTGTCGTGCCTGGTGACGGTGATCTGGAGGGCGGTATCGCGGGCCTGGAGGAGGGCGATGAGGCCGCCTTTGCGCTGGAGGGCGTGCTGGAGGGTGTCGGGGTCGCCCAGGGCTTCGAGGCGGTAGGGGCGGGCGACGGGTTGGCGGTCTATGATGATGCGGCCCGCTTCGTCGGTGACGATGGCCGAGCGGGTGACCACTCGCACGCCGTTGACGGCTATCGCCTCGGCGGAGGCGTTGCGGAGCTCGTTTACGAGGTCTTGCAGCTCGAAGACGGTGAGGTCGCCATCGGCGGTGACGGTAACGCCGGGGCCGGTGGCTTCGACCTCGCCGTTTGCCATGCGGATGTTCTGGAGGTCGCGCACCAGGGCGTCAAGGTTGCTCTTGCCGGTGGAGTCGCTGCTGCGGTACTGATTGAGCTCGCTGGAGAGCTGGTTCGCCTGCTGGCGTAGCTCGGTCGTGCTCTCGTAGAGCTGGCTGATGTAGGTGGCCTGGTCGGTGACGGAGCTGGGCACGTCGGACCTCCCCAGGAGGCGCTGCGTGCGGAACTGCGCGGCTACCATGACCCCCACCAGGAGGCAGAGGACGGCTATGGGAAGGTGGAGGCGGAGGCGGGACATATTTTGGATTTTGGATTTTGGATTTTTGGATTAGCACCAAAACCACAATCCAAAGCTATTTTTCTCCGGGTACTTTGGCGTATTTGAAGACGAAGGAGCCGTTGTAGGCCGGGACTTCGACTTTGGGGCTCTGGTCGATTTTTACGGGGAGGTCGTATATGTTGGCACGCTGGTTGAATTTCTCCATCTGGGAGGAGCCGGCGAGGGAGGCGGAGAGGGCCTGGGGATCGCCGATGGTGCGTATCTCGTAGGGGGGCGACAGGCGGGTGGCGTTGGCGATTATGGTGGTGCCGACGCAGTAGAGGGAGGTGCTGCTCACTATGCGCTCGCCGTTGACCGAGACCGCCTCGGCCCCCGCGAGCCAGAGGGCGTTGAGGATATCGCGCAGGTCGTAATCGTGCAGGATGTAGTTGGCCGGGTCCTCGTTCTCGGGGATGGAGCGGACGGTGCTGTCGTCAAAGGTGGCTACCAGACCGGGGCCGTGCACAGTGGTCATACCGGCCGCTAGGCGCTGGGCGGCTATCTCATTGTTGAGGTCTCCCAGGCTGGTCTTGCGGGCCGCGTCGGCTTGCTGGACCGAACTCAGTTCGGCGCGTAGGTCGGCTATCTCCTTTTTGAGGGTGACCTGCTCGGATTCGAGGCGGGAGATGGTTCCCGCCACTATCCCGCGGTCGGATGGTCGAGTAAGGGGGGAGGAGGGTGAGCTAGCGCCCTCGGTGCGGGCCTGGGTTTGGGCAGAGATGAAAAGGCCTAGGGCCAGGCCACTCAGCAGGAAGGCCCCACTCAGCCACACCACACGCGGGGCGGGCAGGGAGCGTTCGCGGACCCTTGCCAGGGAGGCTGAGACCGAAGCGAACGGCGTGGATAGGATGTGACCGAGCCCGCGTATGCCGGAGCGGGCCAGGCGAGGACCGATGCTTGCCATTTGGGTCTTTCCTGGAGGTGCCTCTCAGGGATATGCATAGAATAAACGAACAAGGGGCCAAAACGGTTCAGCCATTCGGCTAGTCATGCATACTCCCTTGGTATTATTTTACCGCGATAGAGATGCAAAACATATGAAAATGCACAGGCAATTTTGGGACCAGGGGTGGCTGCGGCAGAAGATGGACGATGGGGCTATGACCTTCCTGATTGAGACGGCATGCGGGTTAGTTGTTATGGTTCATGCGTATTTCCAGGACCTTCTTATTGTTGGCGGTGTTGGCGTCGGGGGGGCTGGACTCGACCTGGGCGCTGAGAAGGTAGACGTCCTGCGAGGGGGTGGGCGTGTGGCCTGGGAAGCGCACGACCGTGACGTCGCCCGCGGACAGCATCCGGACTGTATGCTGGGACTCCATGAGAAGGCGCCCACTGTCACGAGCGAGGAGCTGGAGGGAGACCGTGAGGGGGCTTTCGAGGCCGGTACCTTTGTTCTCAACGGCCACCAGGAGGTTGTATGGCTTGCCGGTGAACGCCTTGTGGGAGTCGAACTCCGGATCGAAGTCCACGGCGGCGATGGCCAGGTCGTGCAATTCGTGGGAGCCGGGCGCGGCGGATAGCTTGAGCAGGCGTTGGTCCATAGGGACGGCCTGGGGCGAGCTTGTGGGTTGGCTGCCGAAAATGCTTCCGCAGCCGGCCAGTAGGCCGGCGCAGGCGAGTAGCAGCATGCAACCTATCGCGCCAATTCGCATTTTATTCATGGGGGTGCCACGTGGGCACCATTCAAACCTCGCTTATGTAAACTGCCGGGAGAGGCCACCATATATTAGCATTATGTAACGTGCTTGTCAATACCTTTGGATAGGTAAGTCTATACCATTGGATCAGGTACCTTAGTACCTGCGGCCAGTTGCGGAGTTGGCCCGGCGGTGTTATACTTAAGTTGTTGGGACGCGTGATTCGGGGACATTGGGCACAATATCGATAGCGGCGGAACCGAGGTATAGGAGCTAGCTAACAGCTGAGAGACGGCGGGCAGAGACCGGCCCGTGCGATGCGCGAACTGCGCATGCTACGTCCATGTCGCGTGCTAGCGCCTCTTACTTATGAAAGCTGAAAGCTCACTGCGCGCCGCGCGTCATAGCGTGGCGGCTGCCGGCTCGTCTTGGGCCGCTGCCGCCGGGAGAAGGAAGGCGCAAAACAAGAATAGAGGGCGCTTGACCGGCCTGCTGCAGTTGCCGGGTAGCCCAGCGATAGCCGGGAGAACAGCCGGTAGTCCTATACCCCCTTTCCCCCTCAGCACCGCGCTTCCCGACCCCCATCTACTACTCCAAACTACTCTCTCTGCCGTGGCTATATCGCCCGCAGCTCCGGCTTCCTGCCTCCCGGCAGGTAGCTGCCTCCCCCGGTACACACCTTTCGTAACATGAGCAATTATTATACGTAGTATATAGGTGTACCGGCCTAGAGTCCGGGTGGCCCGCTTCTTGATTCAAAAATTAGCGGAGCATCCGGGCAGGAGAACTCGCGAAAAGCAACACGGCCAGGTAAGTAGTACAAACTAAAGCAAGGATAAGAAGACAAATCTGTGGCACATAATCCATTCGCCCGCAAGGAAGGGGAAAAGCAGAAGCGCATACTGGTACCGGTGAAGGGCGCGCCGGTCGACGACGAAGCTATGCGCCTGGCTTTCACGTATGCCCTCGCGAAGAAGGGCAAAGGCCGCAACATGGCGGTCGACGTGGTGTACGTTGTGGAAGTACCCCACGCCTTGCCCCTCGACGCCCAGCTCGATGACAAACTCGAGCGGGGCGAGAAGGCGCTTGACCACGCGGAAGAGGTGGCCCGCGATATGGGCCTGGAGGTAGACGCCTCGATTATGCAGGCGCGAAGTACCGGGGCCGCAATCGTGGACATGTCTCGGGAGACAGGCTCGGACCTGATAGTGATGGCGGTAGACTATCACAAGAAGCTGGGCGATTTCGACCTGGGGCGCACGCTGCCTTACGTTCTGAAGCACGCGCCCTGCCGGGTGTGGGTCTGCCGAGCGCCGATTCCCGAGGATTACCACTATAATGCAGAGTGAGTTTGAGGGGGGCACACCACTTCTAGATGAAAATAGGGGGATAATAGGTGATTGTTGGGCTACAACCCCGAGCCCCCGGCAGGGAGAGCCCTGCACCCTTTTATTCGTAATGAGGAGCAGAGAGAAATGAAAGTAGTTATTCTTGGCAGTGGGCGCGTAGGCGCTCGACTCGCCACGATGATGGACAGGAACGGTCACGACGTGAGCATTATCGACTCGAACCCCGATTCCTTCCGGCGGTTGCCGGAGACCTTCGGGGGCGAGACGGTGCTGGGGACCGGAATCGACGTGGACGTGCTCAAATCGGCGGGCATTGAGAAAGCCGATGCCTTCGCCGCCGTGACCAACGGTGACAACACGAACATTATGGCCACGCAAATCGCCAAAGAGATATTTGGCGTGAAGAAAGTGCTGGCCCGTATCTACGACCCTGGGCGCGAGGGGCTTTACCACGAGCTCGGGCTGGAAACGGTGTGCCCCACCACGCTCATATCGACGACGGCCTACAACCTGCTAACCGAGGATGGGGACAAAGCCCCGGCGGCGAGCGACGTGACGGCGCAAAGCATCGAGAGCGCGCTGACCGCCCCCGCTGCTCCCCAGCCCGTGGGGGCGACTGCCGCAATTACCGGGGCAGCCACCGGAGCAGTTGCGGGGACAGCCACAGCGCAAGCCCCAGCCCCTGCAGGGGCGCAAATAGGGTCGGTAGGATCCAACGGAGCGCAGCCGCAGCCGCCCACCGGCAACGCGCAGGACCAGTCCCAGAAAGGCCAGGAGGCCCACCGTGGTCTGCGCGGCCTGTTCCGACCCTGAGACGATTTTGGATTCTGGATTGGGCTTTGTACTAATCCAAAACTCAAAATTGCAAGAGAGAAGGGAATATTGGCATGTACATAATGATTGTAGGCGGGGGTAAGGTAGGATATTACCTGACCAAGACGCTGGTGAACGATGGGTATGAGGTGCTACTCATCGAGAAGAACCCGAGGAAGGCGGCGGTGTACGCCGAGCGGTTCGGGTCGGTGGTTTTGGAGGGGGACGGAGCTGAGTCGAGCACGCTGGAGGCGGGTGGCATAGGGCGCGCGGACGTGGTGATCGCGGTCACCGGCGACGACGAGGACAACCTGGTGATATGCCAGACGGCCAAGAAGAGGTTTAGCGTGCCGCGAACCATAGCCCGCGTGAACAACCCCAAGAACGAGGAGATCTTCAAGAAGTTGGGTATCGACGTGACCGTGTCGGCTACCAACCTGATCCTCAACATCATCGAGCAGGAGATACCGAGCCGCGGGCTGGTGCATTTGCTCACCCTCAAGCACGCCCAACTCGATATTGTGGAGGCCACGGTAGAGCAGGGCTCCAGGGTGGCGGGGTCGTCCCTCGCCGAGATCGACTTTCCCGACGACACGGTGGTGTCAGTGGTGCTGCGCAACGGCACCATGACCCTGCCGAGAGGCGACACCGTGCTACAGCCCAAAGACGAGGTGATCGCCATCGTCAAGCGCGATAGCGAGGAAGCCTTCAAGGAGATGCTTGCCGGGAAGTCTTAGTGTGTGGTGAAATAAAAGCCCACAGGTCGCATAGCGACCTGTGGGCTTTTATTTATATGCCTACTGGTGCCAACTGAGGGTGGCGTAGTCGAGCATGATGAAGACAGGGTAATTGATTTTGTTGCTGGGATCCAGGTTGGTGATGGACAAGGTGTTACCGCCCTCCTGGATGATGCCCGGTGGAATGTCGATGTTGGCGGAGCCCCAGTTGCCCGCGCCGCCGGGGCCGACCGCGTTGTCGTTGGGGAGTGGGTCGGCCCCCTGATATACTACCTGGCCATTGAGAGTGACCTGCATTGGCGTCTTGGGCGGGTCCTCGGAGTCGATGCCAACCAGCGTCAGGCGGGCGGCGCCGGAAGGCGGGTTATCGACGTTGAAGCCGGCTGTCATGCTGTGGTATGGGGTGCCCTGGCCGTAGACCCAGATGGCCGTCCGGCCGTGATAGACCCCGCTCTTGTTCCTGTAGCCGCCCTGGAAGGCGTTGTCGTCGAGGGAGACGGTACTGGTGCTCTCGGGCGGCGGGGCGGGCGGTGGGGTGGCCGTTGGCTCGGCGGGGGCGGGAGTGCTGGTCGCCTCGGGTGGTGGGGGCTCGGGCGTATCGGTGGGCGGTGGAGGGGGAGGAGCAGGCGTGTCGGTTGGCGGGGCAGGCGCGGGCGTGTCCGTTGGAGGCAGAGGAGCAGGGGTATCGGTGGGTGGAGGTACGGGCGTGACGGTGGGAGGCAACGGGGTGGGCACTATCGGCGTGATTACGGGGGAGCCTTCGACGATGGGCCCGAGGACGGGAGTAGGAGTGGGCGGTACGGGTGTGTTGGTGGGGGTGGGCGAAGCTGTGCCACCGGGGACTCCTCCGAAGAAGCCCCGGCTCGCCTGCCAGGCTCCGAAGCCGAGCAGGAGGAGGGCAGCCAGAGCCAGCAGCACGAGGAGGAGCCAGGGAGCTCGTCGCCTGGGGTTGACGTTGGCTGCGGGCAGACCCTGGCGCGGGAGGCCGGGGTAGGGGGCCACGGGGGCGGCGGCTATCTGCTGGGTGGGCACGGGCATGCCCCGCCGGGGTGGCGGCGCGTACTGGGTGGTTTGCGCTCGCACGGGCGGCACGGCAGCCGCGCTGTTGCCGGAAGGGCCGGGAGATAAGGGCATGGGCACCAGCTGGCTCAACTCGGCGGGGGACCGGCTGGTAGCGGGGGTCCACCGGCCGTCGCCCGCGGCCGCCGCGGCGGCCGCGCCGAGGGCAACCGCCTGGGTCGGCTGGCCGAACGGCTCGCTGAGCCTCTCCAGGTCGGCGGCCAGAGCCTCGGTGGCGGGGTAGCGCCTCTCAGGCTCTTTCTCAAGGCAGCGCATCACCACGGCTTCGAGGGAGGGAAGCACCTCGGGCACCAGGTCGTGCAAGGGGCGGGGCTGCTCCCACACCTGCTTGTAGGCCACTACGGCAGGGTTATCACCCGTGAAGGGCGGGGTGCCCGACAGCATCTCGTATATGACGCAGCCCACCGCGTAGACGTCGGAGGTCGGGCCGATGCGCGCACCGGTGGCCTGCTCGGGCGACAGGTAAGCAGCGGTGCCGAAGGTCATGCCCGACTGGGTGAGCGCGGGGGCCGAGAGGGCCTTGACCACGCCGAAGTCGGTCAGGCGCACCTTGCCCGCGGTGTCGATCATGATATTCTGGGGCTTGACGTCACGATGTATCAGCCCGTTGGCGTGGGCCACGGTGAGGGCGCTACAGACCTGCTCGGCGATGGAGACCACCTCGGAAGTCGATAGGCGACCGCGGTGCTGCAGGATGTCCTTGAGGTTATCGCCCTGGACGTATTGCATGACGATAAACATCGAGCCGTCCTGGGCCTCGCCGAAGTCGTATATGTCAACGATATTGGGGTGGGTGAGACCCGCGGCGGCCCTGGCCTCGACCTCGAAGCGCTGGCGTGACTGGGGATCGGAGGTGAACTGGGGGCGCAGCAGTTTGACGGCCACGATGCGGTCGAGGCGCTCATCGAGGGCACGGAAGACCTCGGCGGCCCCGCCCTCGCCTATCTTCTCGAGGAGCTTGTAGCGGCCCGCCAGCACGCGGCTGCTCTCAAACATGGGCGTATCGGCGTCAGATCGCATGGTGGCCGAGGTCCCGCCCTCTACTCTGCTTACCGGCAGTTATCAACATAAGTAATCTTATCATTTCCTATCATAGCTATAACGGTTTCGCGGCAACTATGGCGTGCCGAGGGCGCCCAAACGCGCCAGGCTCAGCCCCGCTCCTGGTACTACCTATATAGCACATGCTGTGCCCCGAGGGAATCAATATAAGGAAGCACCCTCACAGAGTAGCCTCTGTGAGGGTGCTTCCTTATCTACAAAAACGCCCGAGGAGGCGCTTTCGCGAACTCTAGGGGAAGATGCCCCGGAGCTTGGTTACCTCGGCTACGCGGGAGATGGCGAGCATGTAGGCGCCGGTGCGGGTGTCTACGTTGCTGTTGGTGGCGGTCTCGTAGACGTCCTGGAAGGCGCGCTTCATGACCCGCTCCAGCTTCTGGTTGACCTCGTCCTCGGCCCAGTAGTAGCCCTGGATATTCTGGGCCCACTCGAAGTAGGAGACGGTGACGCCGCCGGCGTTGGCGAGGATGTCGGGGAGGACCAGGATGCCCTTCTCGAAGAGTATGCGGTCGGCCTCGGGGGTGGTGGGGCCGTTGGCAGCCTCGGCAATCATCTTAGTTTTGATGCGGTCGGCGTTGTAGCGAGTGATGACGCTCTCGAGGGCGGCGGGCACCAGGATGTCGCACTCGATTTCTAGGAGGTCTTCGTTGGAGATGACGTCGGAATCGGGCAGGCCGGCGAGGGTGCCGTGTTCCTGCTTGTAGCGGGTGGCCCTGTTAGGGTCTATGCCCCTGGATGAGTAGACACCGCCCTGGCTGTCGGAGACGGCCAGGATCGTAGCGCCGTCCTCGGCCAGCAGCCTGGCGGCGATGGAGCCCGCGTTGCCGAAGCCCTGCACCACCACGCGGGCCCCTTCAAGGCGCATGCCTGTGGTCTTGGCCGCCTCGCGCACCACATACTGGAGGCCGCGAGCCGTGGCTTCGTTGCGGCCCAGGGAGCCCTCGACGGCGATGGGCTTGCCCGTTATCAGGCCGGGAATAGGATAGCCCTTGAGCATGGAAATGGTGTCCATGATCCAGGCCATCGTCTGTGAGTTGGTGTTGACATCGGGAGCGGGGATGTCGATCTCGGGGCCGATGATGGGCGAGATCTCGGCGGCGAAGCGGCGGGTGAGGCGCTCCAACTCGGCGATGCTGTGCTGTTTGGGGGTTACTATGACCCCGCCCTTGGCCCCGCCGTAGGGGATGCCGACCGTGGCGCACTTCCAGGTCATCCACATGGCGAGGGCTTTCACCTCATCAAGGGTGACATCGGGGTGGTAGCGGATGCCGCCCTTCGCCGGGCCGCGGGTGAGCGAGTGCTGCACGCGGTAACCGGTGAAGACCTTGTAGCTCCCATCGTCCATGCGGACGGGGAAGTGAACCGTCAACTCGCGCTTGGGCTGTGAGAGTATTTGCTTCATCCCTTCGTCCAGGTTGAGCTTATCGGCGGCCTGCATAAACTGCTCGACGGCTACCTGGTAGGGATTGGGTTTCTGTTCCTGTAGTTTTTCCGGTGCCATTATATGCCTCCTCGTTGAGTATATAGGTTGTCGAATATTCCGTTCAGCCAGGGCTGAATGCCTTTGGGAAGGCTAGTAAATAGGAAATAGTTGGGGGACACCCCCAAGCCCCCGGCAGGGGAACCCTGCACCCCTTTGGGAAGCGGGAACGGGAGATAGTTGGGCTCCAATCCCCAAGCCCCGGCAGGGGAACCCTGCACCCGTCTTAGGCTTCACGCATTGCATCCAGTTTTTGTTTTAGTAGGGCACGGACGGTGTTGGCGTCGGCCTGGCCGCGGGTAGCTTTCATTATGGGGCCGAGGAAGGCGGCGAGG
This sequence comes from Chloroflexia bacterium, assembly GCA_045805005.1. Taxonomy (GTDB): domain Bacteria; phylum Chloroflexota; class Chloroflexia; order QHBQ01; family JADMIH01; genus JADMIH01. The sequence continues at coordinate 6,850 of JBJMMB010000541.1, read as the reverse complement.
GCGGCCTCCTTGCCTTTGAGGTAGTCGGCCACGGCCCTGGGGTAGGCTGCTATGGCTTCGTCTACGGCTTGTTCGAGGGCCGATTGGTCGCGGACGACGCCGAGGCCGCGCTCTTGCACGAGCTCGCCCGGCGGGCGGCCAGTTTCGAACATGTCGGGCAGGAGGTTGCGGGCGATGCCCCTGTTGATGGTGCCCTGCTCCACCAGGTCGGCCAGCTCGCGAAGGTGCTCGGGGCGGATTTTGCTTTGCTCGATGCTGATGCCCGCTTCGCTCAGGAGGCGGGCCAGGTCGTTGACGATGAAGCCCGCGATGGCGCGCCCGCGCTCGCTTGCCCCCTCGGCGGCCCGCTCGAAGTAATCGGCCATGGCGCGAGAGGAGGTTATCTGCAGGGCGTCGTAGGGAGTGAGGGCGTATATTGCCGCGAGGCGGTCGCGGCGCGCATCGGGTAGCTCGGGCAGGGTGGTGCGTATCTCTTCGACGTCTTTCTCGGTGAAGGCGAGAGGCGGGAGGTCGGGCTCGGGGAAGTAGCGGTAGTCGTGGGCTTGCTCTTTGGAGCGTTGGGATACGGTGACGCCTCGGGTCTCAACCCAGCCGCGGGTTTCCTGCACCACACGCCCACCGCTCCTGAGGACCTCGGTTTGGCGCTGCACCTCGTATTCGAGGGCGGCGCGCACGGCCTTGAAGGAGTTCATGTTCTTGACTTCGACCTTGGTGCCAAACTCGGCCTGGCCCGCGGGGCGCACGGAGACGTTGGCATCGACCCGGAAGGAGCCCTCCTCCATGTTGCCGGTGGAGACGCCTATCCAGCGGAGGATGTGGCGGAGCTTCATCAGGTAGACCTGGGCTTCCTCGGGGGAGTGGATGTCGGGGGCGGAGACGATCTCCATGAGGGGTACGCCCGAGCGGTTGACGTCCATGAGGGAGTAGGGGGTGCCCTCGGGGCCGGTGCGGTGCAGCAGGCGGGCGGTGTCCTCCTCCAGGTGGACGCGGGTGATGCCGACGGTGGTGCTGGATTGCTTGTTGCCGCGCTCGTCGGTGAGGTCGACGTCTAGGTGGCCGCCGACGCAGAGAGGGAGGTCGTACTGGGAGATCTGGTAGCCCTTCATCAAGTCGGGGTAGTTGTAGTTCTTACGGTCGAACTTGGAGAAGGGGGGTATGGAGCAGTTGAGGGCCAGGCCGGTGCGAATGGTCTGGCGGACGGCCTCAAAGTTGATGACGGGGAGGGTTCCGGGCATGCCGAGGCAGACCGGGCAGACGTGGGAGTTGGGCGGGGCGTAGGCCACGTCGGCGCTGCACGAGCAGAACATCTTGCTCTTGGTAAGCAGTTGGGCGTGGACTTCGAGGCCGATGGTTGTCAGATAGTCAGCCATTTGGGGAGATGCTACGGGGCTCGAACCGGCGGAGGGCGAGCTTGTATGATGCCTGTTGTGGTCTGTAGCAACGCTGCTATTGACGCCGACCATCGAGTTTTATTCTCCTGCCGGAATTAACGGGCTTGTTGATTATATCACTAACTCCGGATGCGTGCAACTCCTGGGGTCTGTTTCGGGGGCCAGCCCCCGAGCCCCCAGAGGGTTAGGGAGGGGAGAGTTGGGGGACACCCCCAAGCCCCCGGCAGGGAGCGCCCTGCACCCCTTCTGTTGAGAGGGGGTAGTGGTGGACACCCGAAACCCCCGGCAAGGAGGGCCCTGCACCCCTTTATGTTGTAGCGGAGCAAGGTGAATATTCGGATACGAAATGGGTGAAAGGTGGGTGAACGCGGGGAGGTGTTTGAGGGTTCGCTGGGGGCTCCGGGCGGAGAGTGGTGGGGTAATTTGCTCTTATTGTTATTGGCCGTCGTCTGTGGGCGGTTCAAAAATCACATTATAGGTGGGATCTTGCTTCCAGGTCACTCCGGCCTTATAGAGTTGGAGAGCGTTAGGTGTATAACAGATATCGTGATAGTAAAACGGGTCACCGAGCGTAACATGCTTTCCAACGACGCCACACTTCCTCTTATCCTTTAGGCGACCCTTCAGCCAACGTACGTATTTAGCTGGATGAACCGGCTCATTCTCGAAGTCTTCACCAACTATTGTCGTGAATGTCAAGACTTTTGTCGTATCTCCTTCTCGCAACCGGCCCGGTTCGATGTCCACCCAGCCCCAAGCACGAGATTGCACATCGTTCATTGTTAGGGAATTGCTCGGCTGGGCTGTGCTTGAATAGAGAAACATCCTACTGAATATGTCGTCGTAAAGCACTATCTTGTCCCGAGAGCTCTGGATAATGCCGTATTTTGCAGAACTGGTAAAGGTGATACAACCACGATCCTTCTCTTTGCACAGGGTTTTTACCCACTCTAGCAGTTCATCCGGCGTGCAGAACACACGAAAAGATGCAGCCGATAGCTTTTTCCCGTAGTCTAGCATTCTGCTTCTCCTAATGAAATCAATTGACGCTGGTAATGGACCACGTCCGGGACGGAAGAGGGTGCGCAAGGCAATATCTTTACTTGTATTCCGCGCGACCTTGTTGGGGTGCGCACCTACACAACGGGAGGGCGCCAAAAACTGGAGGTTGGCGCGTTGGTTTTGCCGAACAGCACTTCTAATGCTCTCGAACCATGTTCCCTGGCGTACATTCGTTCCGAGTGGTAGATGGGCACCACCCAAAGCACTTGGGTGTGGCTACCATCTGAGTGATTGATGGTTTCGAAATCGGGCGGATATGGATAAGGGTGCATCACCAGTATATCTGTCAATGGTGATCCTTCGACAACGCCTTGGCCCGGTGTACCGGCAATTAGGTCCCCTGGATCAAAGAACGTGTTATGGTCAAAAGGGTAGACCGCAATCGCTAGAATGAGATCCACTAAACCTTCGTGGTTGCGGTCGGAATGCAGTATGAGTTCCATACGATGGCCAGAAGGGTGCCCGGCGGATGCGTTGGGATCAGGCATCGGTTTCATGCTTACGCCGACCGTTGTGTATACCCAGTCGTATCCTTCCTGGGCAGGGGCAAACTCCATGACAACAATGGAATCGGGGGCCGGCTGCGGAAGGTCCCTGAAACGCACTACCCGTTTCTCGGTCCCGAGGGCATTGTGATAGTGGTCAACGATTTCAAGGTCCCTTCGCTTAGTATTCATGGGGTTAAAGCTTTCTATTTGAGCGGCTCTCTATTGCTTCGATAGCCATTTGCGCATCGACTCTTACTGGGTCCCCCTCCCAAGTTGTGCCCCCGTCGTTCTCCATTACCCACTTCAACGCCGGCAAAACGCGACTGTCACCCATCTCTCCCAGCATATAGGCAGTTGCGGAACGCACATCGCCCGAATCGTCACGGAGCCTCGGGAGCAGAGCTGGAATTACCCTCTCGTCCTCAAACGCTCCCAGGGCATAGACAGCAGCTTGCCGTACTTCCCAATCTGGATCGTTAAGCGCTTCAAGCAGAGGGTCCACAACTGGCCTGATCGTCGAATTTGCCGAGAGCCACCGTGACCACTGATTAGAGAACCAACAACATCAAATTATACAACTGCAAACCGTAACGGGAAAAGTTTGCTTGTTTAGCCGCAGTCGATCCCTTGTGCTAGCATTTCTCCCACTGCACGAGTTGCGCGCGAGCAGGATGGCTAGAAAGTATTGACATAAGAGGGCGCTGCTGGTACAATTGGGGCACCTCGGTCCTCGCGGGGATTATGCATGGGCAGCGGCACTATATGTGCCGGGTGCATTTCACGTGGGGTCCTGGGGCGGGTTGTTCGCGGCTCGCCGCGATGGCTGTGAGTTTTCTTCTCTTCTAACTACGTTCCAGCCTGCGTTCTGTCGACCTGATAGACTGTAAAGCTACTCCGCGCCGCCCATCTCCATTGGATGGCGTGGGCTGACGGCATCTACCCGGCTGTTCATATCCCACCCGGCATCGACCCTCGATTGGAAAAAGATTGAGCGGACGCGAATGTTGCGTCCGCCACATGGCACCGAAAGGGCAAAGCGATGTTACCAAGACCTGGGACGCGTAGGAACCTGGCCAATGTATTGCCCGTGCTGGCGGTGGTGCTGGGCACGGTATTGTCGGCGGGGGTGGTGTTCGCGGGGCTGCCGGCGCGCGGGCCGATGGCGGCCCCACCGCCGAAGGCCCCGCCGGCGCGGGCGGCGAAGGGTGACTCGCAGCCCAGGTTCAAGCCGCGGGTGGATATAGGCGTGGGGAGCGCTATGGCGGCTCCTCGCAAACCGTCGAGCCCGGCCGAGGTGCTGTACGACCAGTACGACAACCCCGGTTTCACGGGTGTCACTTCCCAGAACTTCGAGGCGGCTTATGACGGCTATGACAGCCACGCGGCGGACGACTTCGTCGTGCCCAAGGGCGACACCTGGACGGTGGACACGGTGGAGGTGGCGGGGGCGTACACCGGCGGGATCGCCCGGTCGGTGAACGTCTATTTCTACGCCAACGACTCCTTCCTGCCGGGCAATGCGGTGTTTACGGCGACCAACGTGCTGTACACGCCCGGCCCCGGCGACGGCGATCTCGTTATCCCGCTGTCGCCGCCCGCTGTGCTGCCGGGGGGTGCTTACTGGCTGGAGGTGCAGGCCAACCAGGACCTCGACCCGAGCGGGCAGTGGTTCTGGAGAGACCGCCGCACCCTGGCGTACGCGTGGGCGGCCTGGCGCAATCCGGGTGGGGCTTTCTTTACCGGCTGCACCGATTGGGACCACCGGGGGTTGGGCTGCTTCCTCTCGGAGGAAGCTCCCGACCAGGTGTTCCGGCTGAGCGGCTCGATCAACGGCACGCCCAGCGCGACGGTGACGGGCACCCCGCCCACCAGCACTTCCACGAGCACCCCGGCGATCACTCCCACCGTTACCGGCACGCATGAGGTGCCCTCGCCCGTCGCTACCCAGCCGCCGGGGCCCTTCTTCACCCCCACGCCCTCGGTCACAGCGGGCACGTGCGGGGCCAACAGCAACTATGTTTATACGCAGACCAACGGGATCTCGCTTGTGCCCGGCACCGACCTTGTGCCCGGCTCGCAGTGTGACGAGTGCGTGGCTACCATTGAGTTGCCGTTCTCCTACAACCTGTACGGACAATCGTTCGATACGGCGACGGCGGGCGACAACGGCACGCTGGGCTTCGTGACCAATTTCAACGACTTCAAGAACTTCTGCCTGCCGACCTTCTTTGGCTTCGACCACGTCATCTTGCCCCTCTGGACCGACATGGACGCCCGGCTGAACGTGGGCGCGGGGCTGGGGATATACACCTCGGTTAGCGGGAGCGCGCCCAATCGCATCTTCAACATCGAGTGGCGGTCGTGCCTGTACAACTCGGGCTCGTGCGGGGGTAACGTGAACTTCGAGGTGCGCCTCTACGAAGGGCAGGACCGGTTCGACCTGGTTTACGGGCAGGTGACCTTCCAGGGCGGGAACGCCACAGTGGGGGTGGAGCGTAGCAACGGGGGAATCTTCACCGAGTACGAGTGCTTCGACGGGGGCCTTACCGCCGGCCTGCAGGTGGCCTTCACCCAGCCGCCCTGCGGCACCTCTACCCCGACCATCACGGGCACCCGGCCAACAGACACCGCCACCCGCAGCCCGACCCTCACTCGCAGCCCAACGCCCACCGTGTGCAGCGTTACCATCAACGGTTCCATCGACCAGAGCGACCCCACCCAGGCGGGGAGGATCACGCCCGACTTCCCGACTAGCTGCGCGTTTACCAATTTCTGCCCGTTCGTGCAGGACCTCACTCCCAGGCACTACGACGCATACACCTTCTTCAACAACAGCCCGAGCGCGGCCTGCGTGACCGTGAGCTTCGCAGCCTCCTGCGTAGGAAACGGCATGAACAGCGTGGCCTACCTGGGGAGCTTCGACCCGAGCAGCCTGTGCACCAATTACCTGGGCGACAGCGCGAGCTTCAGCAGCTCGGGGACCTATTCCTTCAGCGTGCCGGGTAGGGCCAGCTTCGTGGTGGTGGTGCATGAGATCACACCTAACGCCGGATGCACGACCTACAGCCTGATCGTCAGCGGGGCCTCGTGCGTGCCAACGCCCACGGGCACGCCGCCCACGGCCACCGTCACCCGGACGCGCACGACCACCCGCACCGCGACCCGCACGCCGACCGCGACGCCCACCCCGGATATCTGCGGGCCCAACAGCAACTATGCCTACAGCGTGGCCCAGGGGATTGGGATGGAGCCGGGGACGAACCTGGTGCCCGGCTCGCAGTGCGACGAATGCACCGTGGGCATCAGCCTGCCTTTCACGTACAACCTTTACGGGGTGGGATACACCAGCGCATACGCGAGCGACAACGGTACGCTGCGCTTCTTGGCGGGCCCCACTCAACGCTTCAATACGTGTCTTCCCTTCCCACCGATGGGCCCCACGATCTTCCCGCATTGGGCCGACGCGCTCACGACGAACCCCGGAGGAGGCATTTACACTTCTGTTACCGGAATAGCGCCCAACAGGACCTTCAATATCGAGTGGCGAGGGGCCTACCCCTTCGGCGGCGGCACCCTCGACTACGAGGTACGGCTCTACGAAAACCAGACCCACTTCGATCTGGTTTACGGGCAGGTGGATAAGCAGGGGTGGAACGCCAGCGTGGGAGTGCAGCGGGATGGGGGTCTGTGGACCCAGTACGAGTGCTTCGGGGGTGGGCTCCTGAAGGGACTGGAAGTGAGCTTCACGCAGGCGGTGTGCGGTACGCCCACCCCGACGCCCACGGGCACACCGCCCACGGCCACGCGCACGCGCACCCGGATACCAACTCGAACGGGCACACCGACCTCAACGAACACGGCCACACCCACCGCCACTCCGACCGTCTGCGGCCTGGCCTGGAACCTGGT
>JBJMMB010000540.1:0-13229 GCA_045805005.1 Chloroflexia bacterium | reverse complement strand
AGCCAACCTGGTGGGCCATGTCACCTGGGCAGGCTCACCCCAGCCTAACACCAGGCAGATGCAGCCTCTCACCCTCACTCTCTGCTCCACATCAGCAGGCTCAACCACTTCAGTTATAGCCATAGCCACCACCAGTGCCAGTGGCACCTTCACGATGGACGTAGCCAGCCTCATAGGCGGCACGTACAACTGGCGGGAGAAAGGCTCAAGGTCTCTGGCTAACGGAGGCACGCTCACCTTGACAGCAGGAGGAGGCAATCAGCAGGCGGAGATGGGCGTGCAGAAGGGAGGGGACGCGGATAACGACAACGTGGTGGGTGTTGCGGACTTCAGCATCCTGAGGGCCACGTTCAACACCGGCTCCGACCTGCGGGCAGACTTCAACAACGACGGGGTCACCAATGCCCAGGACTTCAGCATCCTGAGGAGCAGCTTCGGCCAGGGAGGAGCGGCGGTAGCCTGTCCATAAGCAACGCCCGGCGGCTAAAGGCGCGGGCAACGCAACCCAATACGCATAGGGCTAAGGGATTGCAAGCACGTTTTAGGCGCAATTACGTCTGTAGGGGCAGGCCCCCGTTGCCTGCCCTGTTCGTGTACCGCCAGGGCCGGGGTAGGGAAACCGGGCAGGCAACGGGGGCCTGCCCCTACAGATGCGTGTCTCTAGGGCCTCCGCTGAAGGCATTATGCCTTAGCTTGATGCGTATGGGCTAGCCCTATGCGCAACCCCAGCGCTTAGTGCCCACGAGCAGATTATTCGCTGCGTTCAGAATGACAGGGGTTGGTGAGTTCTTTTCCCTCCGGGCTTGTAGCCCGCGCCTATAGCCGCCGGGCCTCCACTGTCCTGATTACTCCTCGGTTCCCGATTGGCTTGATGTGCCTGGCGCACGGGAACAAATCGGAATACCGTCTTGTTCACCTGATAGAGACGGGCGCCACACAGCATTGAAGAGTATCGACCGTCCAGGTTAGAGCGTTATAAGTTGTACCGGGATGGGGTTTTCGATGGGATATTCCACTCCGGCGTGCGGTCGTACAGCCAGATGAGATGGCGATCAACCGCGGCAAGGAGTACAGATGCGCAAAAAGGCCATAGCCCTGCCCAAGGAGATAATTTGTCGGGCCCTTGTGGTACGACCGCTGCGTGGCCTGTTGAGACAAAGACAAGCTGCGCATTTCTTCGCGTATCTGGTTGGCAGTTTCCTCCTTTGCGCCCTCGCGGGGTGCTGGTGGAACACTTCGGAGGAGCCACCTGGGCCTGGTGGAAGAGTTTCGCCGGTGCCGACAGTTAAGCCGCCTCTTCCTCCCGCCACAATAGAGGCCGGTGTCGCTACCGCGGCAGCTATTGCGCGAGCCAAAACTGCCGTACAGGCGACGTGGGAAGCCCCTGCCCGCGCCTTTAGCCGCCGGGCACCCTCAAGAAACGATGAGCCCGATCGCTATCAGCACTGCCACGATGCCTGCACCCTGCACCCCGGACACTCGCTCCTTGAGGATGATGGCGGCAAGCAGCACCGTGGCTGCCGGGTAGAGCGACGACAATATGGCCGCGATATCGAGCCTGCCCGTCTGCGTCGCCAGTATGAAGAACACGTTGCCCCCGAGGTCCATCACTCCCGCGAGGGCGATTACCGGCAGCAACTTACGGCCGGGCCGCCAGGGCTGCCGGGCGGCAAGCGTGCCCGCGAAAATGATGGTAACCGAGGCGACCCTGGCGGCCACCAGCGGCCAGAAAAGCGCAGTGGTGCCCGCCTGCCTGAGCAGTATTAGAAAAACTCCTATGCCGAGCCCCGCGAAGACGGCGAGGCCCAGGCTCCTGCTCGCGGGCGCGCTCTTGCCGCCGGATAGCGACAGCAGGGCCACGCCCACAAGCGCCACGAACAGCCCCGCCACCTGCAGAGGGGCGGGCGGCCCTTGAATTGCCACACCGAAGAGCACGGGGAGCGCGGCGCCCAGGACGGCCGTTATGGGAGCAGCTATGCCCATCTTCCCGCCTGCTAGCGCCATGTAGAGCGCAGTGACGGCAAGCCCTCCCATCAGGCCCGCGGCCGCGCCCCAGGCCAGGCTCGCGGTCGAGGGCACCGGCTCGTGCAGCAAGAGCGCGAGCGCAAGCAGCAGCAGTAAGCCCACGGCCTGCGATACGATCACCACGCCGAAGGCGGTGGTGCGCTTACTCGCCAACCCCCCACAGAAATCGCCCGTGCCCCACGATATGGCAGCTATGAGCCCCAGCACCGCGGGGAGGAGGTCATTGCTCGGCATTGGACAGTATAGCCCCAATTAGTGACAAAACCCGACTACCCTGGGGATGAAGCTGTCATGAATAGTATTTCACGCGTGCATGACCCCTTATTCATGACACGATTGGTGCGTAGAACCTGGCGGGGTTGCCCCTGGTGCCGGCGCCTGTGGTTTGCACGAGGCCCTGCTTGACTGGTCCCCGCAGGTCGCGGTGGATAGTGCGAGATGTTGGTTTTGGGGCTACCGGTGTATCTCCCGCGCCCGCGGCCTGGGAGTTCAAATCCGGCCAGCGCTTGTATAGCTCGTTCACTGTCAGTCCAGGGGGCTCGGAAGGGAGCAGGGCAAGAATAGTATCCAGCCGGTCGGCGGCGGTTGCCTCGGCCTTCGTGCCCACAACTATGTAGGTGTTTGTCTCCTTGTCCAGCTCGATCACCAACTCCGGGGGACTATCCTCGAAACGGCTGTAGGAGGTAACCACACGGCGGGTGTCCTCGCGCCGCTCGGCGTCGAAGCGTCGCATCTCCACGATGATGTCCACCAGACCTCCTATGGCCCCCGTGCCCCGCGTGAGCCTGCCCTCTGATGTGTCTGATTTAGTAGGGTGGAATAGCAACAGCACCGCTGCCCCCTGCTCAGTCAGCATGTACATAGGCGTCAACGCTTCCAGCGTCTGCGGAGCGTCTTCCTCCTTCTTTACGCACCATAGGTTGTGTATTGTGTCGAACACCACCAGATCGTAGCGATGCTCCGCCTGTAGCGAGGCTAGTAGCTTCATAAACTCAAGCCACTCGGTGGGTGTGGGACGCACAAGGAAAGGCTTGCAAAGCGTATCAACGTGCCCGCCAATGCCCAAATCGTCGCGCCTCTGCTGCCAGAGTAGCCTGTTCTCCTCGGTCACAAGCAAGACCTTCGCCGACCTGACCGGCTGGCCGAGAAACTCTGTGGCCGAGCCATCCAACGCCTTGAGCAGGTGGGAGACGAGTGTGGTCTTCCCGCTCTTCCAGAGGGCAGTAAACGACGTGATGCCGCCGGGGACCAGGAAGCCTTTCCACAGCGATTGTATCTCCTCCTCCACCTCGTTCAGCTCGGTGATGGGTACCGGAACCCAACGAGGATTGATTGCCGGGGTCAGCCCGGCCGCAGAGCCTGTCACGAATAAGGGGTTATCCACGCGTGAAATACTATTCATGACAGCTCCATCCCCAGGGTAGTCGGGTGCTGTCACTAATCCTCCCGAGGCCGCGCCGCGGGACTGGCTATACGTTTCCGAAACGCCGCTGATGGCGTTATCTATCGTGCGGCGGCGGTAATCGGGTTGGTCCCACCACTTGGGGCGGGTCAGACCGCTGCGGTTGAACAGGCGCTCGATCTGCGCGGGGTCCTTGGTGTAGAAAGCCAGGTGCCAACAGAGCGCGGCGTCCGCCTCCGATTGAGAGGGGTAGCCCTCCCACGAGCCGCGCCAGAGGGCCAGGAACTTGTCCGCGTTGGCGGCGCGAAAGGCCGTCGCCAGGATGTCCTCGTCGCTCAGCACCACCGCAGGCAGCAACAGGCTGGGGACTTTCGAGGGCTGCGAGGGTTGTGGGGTTTGCGAGGGTTGTGAGGGTTGCGGCGATTGCGAGGGTTGCGGCGATTGCGAGGGTTGTGAGGGTTGTGGGGTTTGCTGGGCCCTCTCCGCGAACACCTTTGCATGAACGTCCCTGATGGCGGTCGGACGCTCTGTTACGACAGCGGGCGCGCTCTCCAACCGCTGCCCGGTCACCGTCAGGAAGCGCTTCTCCGCATACATCTCGATAGGGCCCCGCTTGCGCCCCCCAGGAGGCAGCACGCCCCGCACGAAGATATGCAGGCCCGTGCCGGAGGGGCTGACCTCGGTGTAGCTGTCGACTGCCTCGACGATGATGCGCGCCCACTCCTCGATCTCCCCGGTGCTAGCGTCCCTGCAATGATCCAGGTCGATCCCCACGTAAGGGTCGTCCGCCGAGAGCACGAAGCCCAGACCATCGTACTTTTCCAGCTCGCACACCGCGATAGCCGAGCCGAAGGAGCCCCAGGTGGAGCTATCGGTGCTCGAAGCCTTCCGCCGCTCAGAAGTGAGTAGCTGGTAAGGGATCTTGGTACGCCTCCCGTCCTTCTCCTCGTAACGCCACACGACCCACTGCCGCAGCTCGCGCAGATCGGCAGGCACGGCCCGCTTGAGGCGCTCCGGGTCGAACAGGCGGTGCCCGTCCCTCTCCCCGTCCCCCTCGACCTGGGCCTGGAGATCGGGCTGGACTGGAGGCAGGGTGCCCACCCCCTCCGGGCCGCGCACCCTATGCGTGGCGGGATAACCACCCGCCGCTACTCGCTGCACAAAATCCGGCTTTACGTCCATCGCATCCATCTCATACTCCTCGCTCTCATTCCTCATAAACACTTATCACGCTGTGACGCCGGACAGCACGCAAAAACGGGTAGCTGACGTACTGTCACCGGCACGTCAGCTACCCGAGACTTGGACCTGAGGGCGGCCAAACATACCGTCAAAGGCACGTTGGTCGCCTGTGAGCTTAACCCGAGGGCGGCCCCACATGCCGTAGATGGCACGGGGTGCTGCCCGTGGGTTGGACCCGATGATACTACATATGGATTGAACGCGACGAGTTTTCCACAACATATGGTGGAAAAGTGGAAATCGGCAACTAGAAATGGTGCAAGAGTTCAGACATAGGGTCGAACAGACACAACTGTAGGGGCAGGCCCCTGTTGCCTGCCCTGTTGCCCCACCCCAGCATTAGTGGTACACGACCAGGGCAGGCAGCACGGGGTCCCCTCCGGTGCTGGGGCTGGGGCGTGCAAATGATCGCCCGACCGGGTATAACGATAACGGCTAAACGGTTAGCGGTATGGTGTTGATAACAACTGTAAGTAGTAGAGGACAGGGAGGTTTTCCCATGCGGTATATAATCAGAGAACGCTTCTTTCGGCTGGGCGAAGACTCGGATATCACCGACGAGGCGGGCAGAGCAGTATTGCACGTTGATGGTAAGGTCCTTACTCTGCACGATACCCTCGTCGTGCAGGATCTCGCCGGTGCAGAGGTCGCCCGGATCCAGCGACAGCTCATCGCGCTGCGTCCAACGTACCACATCACCCGTCAGGGCCAGGAACTGGCCGAAGTGCGCAAGAAACTCATCAGCCCTTTTGTTGACCGCTACACAATCGACATTCCGGGCCCGGACGATCTGAGTGTAACAGGGAGCCTCTTCGAGCACGAGTACAGAATCGAGAGAGGCAACCGGGTGGTGGCTACAGTCTCCAAGCGCTGGATAAGCATTACAGAGACCTACGGAGTGGACATCGCGCAGGGCGAGGACGACCTGGTTATCCTTGCCGCAGTGCTGGCCATCGACCTTGCAGAAGATCGGGAGCGGGTAGACAAATAGGAACGTACTGAATAGCCCCTGGCAACAGCCGTGCCGGGTTGACAGGCCCCGCCGCGGGATAATACCATGTGGTTAAATCTGGAACCCAAGGAGCGACCACGATGGCATCTTCCCCAACTCGTGAGGAAGCGCTGGCCGCGTTTGACGCGGCGCGGCGCGAGCACCAGGACTTCTTAGCCTCGATCCCGAGGGAGCGCATGACCGAGCCCGGCGCGACCGGCCCGTGGAGCGTGAAAGACGTGATCGCGCACGTCACGGCGTGGCGAGGCCGGACCCTGGCCCGGCTGGAAGCCGCCGCTGCAGGCCGGCCCGAACCGCCCCCGCCCTGGCCCCCCGAATTGGACGAGGACGACCCGATCAACGCCTGGTTCTACGAGCAGCACCGCGACGAACCGCTGGACGCCGTGCTGACCGGGTGGGACGCGTCGTTCGACCGGCTGCGAACTCTGGTCGTGGCCCTCCCGGACGAAGCGCTGTATGACCCGGCCCACTTTCCCTGGCTGGAAGGGAACGCACTGATCGAGGCGGTGCCAATCGCTTTCCTGGGTCACTTCAACGAGGAGCACGAGCCGACCCTGCGCGCCTGGCGGTTAGGCGGTTAGGCCCTTCCCGCGTCGCGCCTACATACGGAACTCCCCCGGCCCGGCGAGCGAGCGCGTGACAACGGTGTCGAACCAGTGGCGACCGGTGGCCGACGCCCCCTCCTCGTGCAACTGGCAGTAGCTGGCGTAACGCCCAGGGTCTAGCGCGCCTTTCTCCACGGCTTCGCGGATAGCGCATCCCGGCTCCCGGCGGTGACCGCAATCGCGGTACCGGCAGGTGCCCAGGTAGGGGTCGAACTCGCGGAAGCACGAGTCGAGCCTGCCCGGAGCGACGCCGCCCAGAGCCAGGGCGCGAATACCCGCGGTGTCGGCCAGGAAGCCGCCTTCAGCGCCTGCCAGCGGTACGAGGCGCGTGCTGCTGGTGGTATGCCGCCCCTTGCCCGTGGCTTCGCTGACGGCCCCGACACGCAAGGCCAGCCCCGGCTCGAGGGCGTTGAGCAAGCTCGACTTGCCCACGCCCGAGGGGCCGAGCAGCGCCGACGTGCGCCCCCCCAGCCGTGCCCGCAGTTCGTCCAGCCCCTCGCCCGTCGCGGCCGAGGTGCGTACCACCGGGTAGCCAAGGGCGCTGTACAGCGCGAAACGCTCGTCCAGGGCCGGGTTGATGTCGAGGTCCACCTTATTCAGGCAGATTAAGCACTCCAGGTCCTGGGCCTCGGCGAGCACTAGGAAGCGGTCGAGCACGCCCAGGTTGGGCGCCGGGTCGCGGGCGGCGAGCACAACGATGACCTGGTCGATGCCCGCGACCGAGGTGACGCGACCGTGGGCGCGACCGGCTTCGACGTCGTCTCGGGTCACCGAGCCGGCGCTGCGTTCGAGGATAGCCTCGATGACGCCCTTTCCGCCGGCGGCAGGCAGCAGGCGCACGCGGTCGCCCACGGCGAGCGGGTCGTGGCCCTTGACGCTTGCGCGCCGGGCTTTCTGGCGCAGGTTGAGACTGTCGGGGTAAAATAGCTCTTTGCGCAGCCTCCCGCGCAGGCTGCACAGCAACACGCCGGAATCGGTTGCGACGCGGTACTGGCCACGACTGCCGTCCATGACGGTGCCGTCGGTCAGATCGGCAGGCAGCGCAAAGTCGGGCGCTTTTTTCTCAAAACGAAGTTTGGGTCCTTTAGGCAAGGTGTAGCTCCTGAGGTCGTGATAACTATCGGCATGCGGGTAAAAGAAAAACTGGCCGAGTTCTACTCGCCAGTTTGCATGCAACGAAACGCGACCGGAGCCGCCCTCGCGATCTAGAGGGGGTTGTGGGGGCGGCGGGCCAGGTGATAATGCGCTTCGTGCAGCACTGGTAGTGAAGTCTTCATCTGGCCCTCCTTTCAAGGTCTACTCTGGGTGGACGCCTCCCAACCGGGAAGCCGTAGCGCCATTATATGGCGGGTGGCAAGACCTGTCAATACGCCGGAAGGCTGAGAGTTTGCTCAGCCCTCCATCGTTGGATCGCAAACGTGAATGCGCCCGAAGCCATAACGCCGCGTCACATGTGGCGCAGTTCGGCTTGAGGGGCGGCCTCCTTCCCTGACGATGAGGACCGGCCACTTCCCCTGGTCAGCAAACAGCCGGTTCAGGGAGTTAGCGTTTCCGCTGGGCAACAATGGCGAGGATAATGAACGGCACCACGAATAGGAGCGCGGCTCCCAGCCCAGCTAGCAACAGCCACAGGCTCATCGACAGCACAGCTTGCCTCCCCTCCGCCGTGCCGCCAGGCTTGAAGAGGACAAATATGATGCCAATTATGGCGACAGCGAACAAGGACATAGTGATGAATAGCCCCAGCATAAAGACATAGTTCAGGCAGCCTCCCCCAAGGCACCCGCGCCGTCCAGTGGGCATCTCTGCGGGTTCTTCCGGTTGGCTCGACCCCGGTGCATAGCCCTTCGAGCTTTCACCGACAACGGCAGGAGAGGCCCGATGCTTCACCCTCAGGAAGAGCCTCGGGACGCCACTCTTGGGGTCGACCAAGACCTCTATCACGTCTTCCGGCGATACGTCCTTCAGCCATTTGCGCTGGAGGCCCATAGGGCCTTCTCGCTCGACCACCTGGCCTCCCAGGCCAAACCTCACCTTGGCCTGGAGGTCTCCTCCGCTCCCCCTGAAGCGTGCAAGGGGGCCTTCCCTGGTGCCTACGAGGTGGGCTTCCGTACGCATCCCATCTCTCAGGGCTCTTGCCATGCGCCAGCTGTCGAAGAAAGGATAGAACACAAGGAAGACAGCAGGCCCTAGTAGGAGCACGATGGTCGAGAGCGTGAGGACTGCGTTGTGCTCCCTGACTATCAAGACTGAATAGATTACGCTACTGACGGCACCGAGCCCCATTATCCCGAGCATCACGCGCGAGCGAAACTGCGCCTTGAGCACGTCGAGATAAGTTACCCTCCTGGGAGGGTCGGGTTGCTCGTCGAGTATGCGCGCGTACGAGCGATATGGCTCCTGGCGATATACTTCAGGCCACATATCGAGCAAGGATACCACGTTATGGCTCCGGGTGTCGCTGCCCACATGCATTCGTAGGGGCAGGCCCCCGTTGCCTGCCATGGTGGTAAACCACCAACATTTCGGTTAGCGAACCGGGCAACGGGGGCCTGCCCCTACGATTGTTTGGGTGGTGGGGAAACAGGGCAGGCAACGGGGGCCTGCCCCTACAGGAAAGCTATTTGGGTGGTAAACCCACAGAGCAGGCAATGGGGTCGTTCGCTTCCAGCCCGACGGTTGGGAATTCTTTTGTCGAAATCTGAACCCTTACGAAGGGCCTGGTCTTACCCTAGGGCTTTTGTCCGGAGACCATCAGATTGACAAAAAGGGCGTACTTGTCGGGCGACGCCTGGAAGGCTATGTGGCCTTTGCGCAAAGTCTCCACGTCTGCTTCGGTTATGACGCCAAGCTCCAGCGCGGGCTTGAACCCTCCGGGGTCCCACTCGTCCGGGAAGATCGCCTGATAATCGGTGCTATCGGAGTGAACGGGGACGCCTTCGAGGTCCATGTTCTCGTAACCCGAGGCGGCCATGAGCCGCCAGAGCTTCCTGCCGATCCGTGGGTCGCCCCCGCGCTCGCTCCGCCCTTCGTGCAGCTTCGCTTCTATCGCGTCGGCCTCGGGGTTAGCCGGTTCCACGATCTCGCCCAGGCCGATGTCGATGTCGTCGACTACCAGCTTGCCGCCGGGCTTGAGGACGCGGCGAATCTCGGCCAGCGCGCCCCGCGGGTCTCGCAGGTGCTGGAAGACCAGGCGAGCATAAGCAAAATCGAAGGTGTCACCGGGCAGGTCCATCCTCATGAGGTCGCCCTGGACGATGGTATAGCGGCCCTCCAAACCCCTGCTTCGCAAGTAATGGCCGGCGGGGAGGGCCAGGTCGGGATCAATCTCCACGCAGGTAATATGACTGTTCGGGCATAGCTCGAGCAGCAGCTCGGTGACAAAGCCAGGCCCGCTGCCCAGCTCGAGTATCGACATCCCATCGCGCAGCCCGAGCCAGGTCAGGTTGCGGGCCCCCTTCTCCCATCCGCATAACGTCTGCAGGCGCAGCCGCTCGATCTCCTTGTCGATACTCTCGTTCATCTCGCTCGCTTTATACGGGGTCGTGGGTTCGACAGCGGTGTTAGTCATGGGGTGTCTTCCTCCTCGATTGTGGGCGCTGCCTCTCGCGCCCAGGTCCTTGGTCCTTCTTATGCTTGCCACGCGGGCAGAGCCTCACACTCAGCGCAGTATATCCGCGAATACCCGCAGCAAAATGGGTCGCAAAGCTGATCTACTCCCGCCAAATATGTGGTATAATGGTGCCAGAGGCGTCAGTTCCCGATTTGTTGGGCTCACGCCTTTTTGGTTTAAGGGGTGGACCCCACCTCTAGCGATAACGACCCGCGACCTCGGCCACCGTTGGCCGGTCTTCATCGCGATCGAGCAGCACGATGGGGTCTCCTGCGCCCACCTCGCCCTCTGTGAGCACCGAGAAATAGAAGCCGGTGAACCCGCTCTCCAGGAAGCGCTTGAGCATATCCTCCCGCCCGAACTTGAGGGCGAGCTTATGGCAGGGCAGCCTCGGCTGGGTTACAACCAACTGGGCCGATCCTACCTGGAAGCGGTCGCCGATGCGCACCGTGTCATCCAGCAGGCCCTCGACCGTCAGGTTCTCGCCAAACATGCCCCACGGCAAATCCATATCCGGGAACTGCTCCCGCCAAAAGGCGTAGTATTCGGCGGGGTATGCATATACGGCCTTCTTAGGCCCGCCATGCACCTTTAGATCGGCCTGGCGGTCGCCCTGAAGATTGTGCTGTCGAACCGCGACTCGCCCCTCCACGGGCTCCTTGAAGATCCCGGTCAGCACCGTCCGGCCCTTCCACTCCACGCGCCTGGGCAACCCCATGTTGACCGATCTCACCTTCATTTCGGGTAACGCTTGCATTCTCTTCCTTCCAATATTCAATCTCGCTCGGAGCAATCGTAGGGCATGAGCGAAGCGGGGCAGCGCAGCGGACGACCCCCGTTGCCTGCCCGGTTCGCTAACCGAAACGTTGGCGGCCTACCGCTAGGGCAGGCAACGGGGGCCTGCCCCTACAGTAATTTCAAACCCATGATACCGTGGTGGCCAGGACCTCATCAGCTACGGCCTACGGCCCAGCGGTAGAGACCGGCATTGGGGCCGGGGTGTCGGTGGGTATACCCCCGCCCGGTGGGTAGGCAAATTGGGTGTTGACGACACCCGTAGGCGTGGGCATGAGGGTCTTGGGCCTCTCGATCGGCGGGTCTATTGCCTTGTTGAAATCGGAGTATGTCAGCGTCGTGGTCTGGGCGTTTGGTGGGTTGCCCGCCGCGCCGCCCACACCCGACCCCGCTGCCGCGGGCGGAATACGGCTGGTCATGCGGAACCTGCGGACGTAGTTAGTGCCTTTCTCGACCCACACCTCAAAGCTCACGCTCGATTCTGATGCCCCCGGTGCCCCGGTCGTAGGTTGGGCGAGTATCGGGGTGGGCGTAGGTGGCGAGCCGGCGGCCTGACCCGGCGCGAGGGTGGCCTCGGGCATCGGAGCCGGCGCGCCGGGGTTGGGAGCCTCGAAGTGGAAGCTGTAGGTGACCTTGGTCGTATCCACCCCGTCGAGCTTCTCTTCCCCTGCCACCTTCGCGTCCTGGCTCGCGTCGTATGGGTTGAAGGCTTTGAGCGGGTCCACGAGGACTGCGGTGACGCCCTCCATGATGTCGCTCGCGCTTGAGGCGCTGTAACCCGAGTCACCCGGGCTCTTGTAGTAGACCTCTTTGCCGCCATCGAAGATGAGCATTTCGTTTTGCATGGCCGAAGCGCTACCGTTTTTCACCCGCATATTCTTGTCGGGCACGCTGAGATCGCCTTCCGACCTGCTCACGCTGCCATCGGTGCCCGAGATCTCCATTATGAAGTGGAAGCTCTTCACACTGTGCATCGCCTGCTCGGCCTTGTCCAGCAGGCTTATCGCCTCCGCCTTGCCACCGCTGTTTCCGGCGGGTGGAACCAGGGTTGGCGTGGGCGGCACAGGCGTGGGGCTGGGAGCAGGCTGCAGGTCACACCCGCAGACCGCACCGAGCAGGAGCCCCGCCAGGAGGATACGAACGATTTTCAAACTTCCAGTATACATCGCGGGCTCCTGACTTCCCATCAGAGACGATATTCTACCGCATGGGGCACAGATGCCGGCAGTGCGGGGTTTGGCTGCCTCTTGGTCGTCATACCCACTACTTTGCTACTTGCGTCCGCGGACCGCCCACGCTCTCGCCACCAGCGAGATGCTGCCATCCGGCTCTACAGGCAGTTTGGACCTGATGCGCTCTCGCAGGGCCGCCCTCTCCTCCTCGGCGAGCGAGGTTACATAGCCGGGGGCCGGACCCTGACCACCCAGAAACGGCAGCCAGTAGTCATCGAAATCGCGGAAGTGGGTCTTCGCGTCTATCGCTCGCACTTCAACTCCCGTCAGACCCGCGTTCTTGAATAGCTCAGAGAGGGGTTCCGGCTTGCAGATAGGGTAGCGGCGGCCCTGGTGGCGCTCCTCCGCGGCAGGGTCCAGCTCCACCGCCGCGTCCCAGAACACGCGCAGCATCTGCATCCCCTCCGCGTAATCCCAAACGTACGAGGCCACCACACCGCCACGCCCAGCAACTCGCACCATCTCGGCCAGCGCGGCCTCATGGTTGGGGATATGGTTCAGCACCAGGCCCGCCACGACGGCCCCAAGTGTCTCGTCTTCCAGGGGCAGCGCGGTCGCGTCGCACACCCTGAACAAAGCACGTCCGTCCCGTACATGCTCGCGTGCGTAGGAGACGAAGCCCTCGGCGGGATCAATACCCGTTACCTCCGCAGGCTGCGCCTTCCGCAGTATCGTTTCTGTCAGCGCGCCCGTGCCGCATCCAACGTCCAGCCAAGCGCTATCGGGCGGCACGGAGAGCCAATCAAGGAACTCCCCGGCGACCACGCGGCTCCACCTACCCACGTACGCTTTGTATGCCTCGGCGTTTGCCCACATGTCATTTTTGTTCATGGCGCTCTCTCCAAAGAGTTATCTTGACGCGTTCCTGGGGAGCAAATGCGAGAGATAAGTACAGTGTTCAGGCATACCAACCCCTGTCCAGCGCCAAAATCTAGCCACAAATCAGCCAAAGAGCCACAAAGCTAACAACCAAAGGCTTGTTCGACAAGCGACCCTACCTATCCCTGCCTCTGCGACACCAGGCTCTCGATCCACTCCTGGTGCTCCCTGAAGTGGTTGGCCGAGTTGCTGTATATCATCCCCGCAATGGGCCGCAGATCACGCGGTTCTGGACTGCTGGCCTGGAAGCTGCTGTTGGGCTTGTATGTGTCGTCGTCGGTCATGGGCTCGATCAAGGCCACGAGCTGGCTGTGCACCTCTCGAAGCTCGGCCAGCGCGTCGGGCAGCGACACATCCTTCCGCGCCTTCTGTATGGCCGCGTTTATCGTGTCATCGTCGCTGTCCATCTCCCAAAGCTCCCGGT
>JBJMMB010000539.1:0-5922 GCA_045805005.1 Chloroflexia bacterium | reverse complement strand
TCGAAATAGTTATCCGCTCAACTTCCGTCCCGTCGATCTTCATCGTGTACAACTCCAGGTTGCCCGCGACGCGCTCCGACGAGAAAACGAGCCGGCTGTTGTCCGGCGCGTATGCCGGGTCCCAGTCGTTGTAAGTGTTGTTGGTGATCCTTGTCTGCTCCTCGCCGCCTGGCCGCATGGTGTAGACTTCCGTGTTGCTGCTGCCATTGCGGTTCGACACGAAGCTGATCCGGTTGGCCACCGTGTTCCACTTCGGCAGGAAGTTCCCCCCCTCCGAGGTTAGCGCCGCGCTCAACCCACTGCCGTCCGGGTTCACAGTGTACAACTGCGACACCCCCGCCAGCCGCTTCGAGGAGAATACGATCTTGTTGTTCGCCCCCCACGAGGGGTCGTTGTCCTCGGCCGGTGTCAGAGTGATATTCACCGGCACGTCCGTGCCGTTCGAGGCCATAACGAATATGTCGTACTGGTTGCCGTCGCGCTTCGAAACAAACGCTATCTTGCTCCCGTCCGGCGACCAGGTAGGTTTGATATCGTCCGCCGGGTGGTTCGTCAGGCGCGTGGGGGCCGAGCCGTCGGCGTTCATCACGTAGATTTCCCAGTTGGCGTCCCGTTTGCTCGAGAAAGCGATCTTAGTGCCGTCGGGCGAGTAAGCCGGGTAGTCGTCGTCCGCCGGGTTGTTGGTCAGGTTCTTCGGGTTCGTGCCGTCCCCCGCTATGGACCATATATCCAGGTTGCTGGTCCGCTTCGATGCGAACGCTATTAGCCCTTGTGTTATCACGTTCGGCGTGGCCGTAATAGTGGGCGTAACCGTGGCCGGTGTGCCCGTGCGCGTGGCGGGGGTGGCCGTCGCGTTCGCGGGTATGGCTGTCGACGTCGGTGGCGTGCCCGTGGGCGTGTTCGCCACCACCGTGATCGTGCCCGTCGGCTTGCCCGCGTCCTTATACCGCCAATCGTAGTAGTGCAGCCCGATATTGCCCATCTCCACCTGGAACCCCGGCGGGTTGGTGGGCACATAAGTCAGCACCCGGCGCTCATACGCCTGGATCATCACGTCCTGCTGCTCCCCCTTGATCTTCACCTTGGTCCAATACGCGTCCGAGATGGGGAAGCCCGAAGCGTACATCCACGGGTCGATCAGCCGCTTCTGCACGATCTGCCCCGTCTCCGAGATAGGACCGGTGGCGTTGAGGAACCGCCAGAAGATATCCGGTATGTTGTGCTTCGTAGAGGGCTCATAGTACGCGATCTTCGCGCCCGCCACCGAAGTCTTGGTCGGGTCGTCGCCCACCTGCCCCGCCTTGTTGATGGTGTTCGTGGCGAACTGTGCGGTGCGGTCGGCCTGTGGGTGGTCCCCCCTGCGCGTATTCGACACCGATACGAACGAGGCATAGGTCGGCGAGTTCGTGTCGTCGCTGTCCCCCGCGATAGGAATGTTGGCCGAGTAGCGGTTCACCACCGCGTTATTGCCTATCTGCATCTGCCCGCTGATAAGCTCGATGGTCAGCAGCCCGTTGGTCACGAACCAGGGGGTGTTCTGGGGCGCGTTCGGGTCGTTGATCTCCATGCGGCTCTTGTCGAAATACTGCACAAGCCGCGTGCCCGTGCCGCTCGGCGCGTCCACGTACTGCTCCTGGGCCGCGGCCTTCGGCTCCGGCCCCCAGAACCACGTGCGGCTCACCTGCCCGGAGGCCACCAGCGAGTCGGTGCGGTCCCACACCTTCTTGAATGCCGGGTGGGCGAACTCCACGGCCGAGGCGGGTATCGCCTGGAATACCAGAACTCCAGCCATCAAAAGGCTGGCGAGCCCTGCTCCTGCCCCGGCGGTCTTGCGTTGCCGGTGATTTATCATGCTAGTCCTCCTAACTTGCGTCGTCTCTCGTGGTCAGTGGCCTGTGGTCAGTGGCCTGTGGTCAGTGTTTTCACGCTCCCTCTATCACTGACCACTGGCCACTGACCACTGATATAACGGTCATCCGAAAACCCGGTTGCACCCGGACCCGCGCGAGTATAGCACCCCTCTCAAACGCCCCATCCGGTTTTCCACCAGTCCAGAAGGGCTGCACTGGCCTCCCTGCCGGGGATTGGAGGGCGTCGATCAAAGATCATCTTCGTTCTCCCCTCTCCATACCTAGGAGAAGAGTCCGGGGTGAGCGGCAAGAGTGTGTTATACTCAACCTGCCCTATGCGGCTGTTTTTTGCTTGTTTCATAATTCTCCTCCTCGCCCTCGTCGTTCGCCTGGGCTACTGGCAAGATTCACGCGGCTACGCCTTGCGTGGTGACGAGCCCGACTACGTTCTTCCCGCCCAAACCCTCGTGCGCGTGGGTGAATATGTCGACACCTTCATCGTGCCGGGGCGAACCTGGACCCGCGTGCCCCTCACATCCCTTGTCTTTGCGGGCTCCTTCCTCTTCGTGCCCGACCCTTTAGCCGCCTCCGCCGCCGGCGACGACGCTGCCCTCATGCAGCCGCGCTACGACGCCCTCAACCTCTTGCAGATCGCCTTCAGCCTCGTAACCGTGGCCCTCATCATGGCCCTCACGGCCCGCGCCTTCCCCGCCGCGCCCCGGCGCGCCGCCGTGATCGCAGGGCTGATTGCCGCGCTCTACCCTCCCCTCGCCGCCAGCTCCGCCCAATTGGCCCTCAGCGAGACCACCGCCATCATGCTCGCCTTCGCTGCCGTCTACGTGCTCTCGCTCTGGCACCCTGGCCTCCGCACGCTCGACTCCCTCGCTGTTGCTATCGCCGGAGGGGGGATGCTCGGCCTGGCCGCGCTCGCCCGCCCGGTCGCCTTCACCTTCCTCCCTTTCGCCTGGCTCTGGCTCTTCGTCGTCCATAGAGCCTACCACCAACCTGCATCCCAACCCGCACCTCTCAGGCGGTACGGCAAACCCTTGGTGAGCGCCACCCTCATGACTGCGGCTTGCCTCCTCGCCATCTCCCCCGCGACCCTCTACAACTACCGCCACTATGGGCGCTTCCTCCTCCTCGACAGCGCCAGCGCCCACAACTTGTGGGCCTACCACAACTACCGGGGCGACGACCTGACAGCGCGCCTGCAGGCCCTCCCCAATCCCGCCGACCGCCTGTCGCTCATCATCAGCGAAGGCACACGGAACATACTCGAGCACCCCGACAAAGCCCTGCGCGACACCTTCTTCAATTTCGGCTACTTCTGGCACCTGGAGAGCAACTCCGCCGTCCTCCTCAACCCCTGGGACATGACCCAGCGTGACCCCGACGTGCCCGACCTCCTACACGCCGACGCCGCTCTCCTCTTGGTTGGCCTCGCGGCCATGGCCGGGCTCGCGGGCGTCGGCCTGCGCCGCCCCACCGACGCGGCCGGGCGCACTCTCCTTCTGTCAAACTTCTGGCTCCTCGCCTCCGTCCTCCTCGGCCTCGTCATCCCCTACGACGCCCGCTTCCGCCTACCCGCCGCCCCCTCCATCATTGTCCTCGCCGCTGGTCTCCTCGCCCTCACAAACTGGCATGCCGTCTTCTCACGCCGCGCCTTCGCCATCTTGCAAGCCTATCCTCGCACCGCGCTCGTCACTGCCGCCCTGTGCCTGTGGGTTGTGCTCGGAGCTTACTCGCCCAACGTTCCGCCGCTTCTCAGGAGCCTCTATCAGGCCTGGCGCGGCGATCTGGCTTTCCACTCTGGCGACTATTCGACTGCCTTGGGCCGCTATGCGCTCGCCCAACAGGCCTTCCCCGGTTTCTACTGGCCCTACCGCCACGCCGCCGAGGCTCTCCAGCAGGGCCCCTCTCCAGAGACGGCGTCCTTTCCCGAGCAAGCACGCGCCTTGTACAACCGGACCCTCGCGCTAAACCCTGATGATCCCTACGGAATTCTTGGCCTTGCCGACCTTGCCGCTCAACACCCGCAATGGGAGCTCACACCACAGGAACGGAAATGGCTTGATCGCGACGAAGCCCTCTGGCGCGGCAACCCCTGGAACAGCCTCCATCCCTGGCCCACCCTCTCCATAGACGTGGGCAATCCGGGCGATATTGGCTACATACTCGGCTTCAACTACGCGGAAGAACCCTCGCCCGGCCTGAACTACCGTTGGTCCCGAGGCCGCGCCACGGTGCGCCTCCCGCTTCCCCCGATCGAGGACCAACCTGGCCTCGGTGGTGCATATAGCTCAGTCACCCTCCGTATGTCCGCCCCGGCTCTCGGCCCCTCCAGGCCAATGCCCGTGCGGATCAGCATCAACGGCAGGCCCCCCACTACACTCAACGTGCCCCCGGGCTGGACGGACTATCCCTTGCAACTCCCCCTGGACGCGAGCGACCCCTCCCACCCCGGGCAGACCCTCACCCTCGATATCACCTCCCCCACCCTCTCCCCCGCCTCCCTCCTCCCCGGCTCAGACGACACCCGCTCCCTCGGCGTCGGCATAGACAGCGTTAAACTGAACAGATAGGCTTGGTCCTTCCCGACCGCCCACAGGTAAGTGTTGCCCCAGGTTGTACCCACCCGCCCCTTGTGTTATAATTGTCTCCGTAATGCAGCAAGAGGGGCCAAGAGAAAGCATAGTCTCGCCTCCCCGCAGCACAGTAGTTGGATTGGAAAGCAGGCACTTTGCCGTAGAAGAAAGAGGAAACCCAATCAGTTGGGTTAGATAGGTTCAGGCGCTTGCGCCAGAGCAGCGCCCTCAGGAGGTTACACGATTTGGCTTTGCAGACCGAACGCAAGCAGGAAATCATCGGGGACTACAGGATTCACGAGACTGATACCGGTTCTCCGGAAATACAAATAGCCATTCTTACCACGCGCATAAACGAGCTCAGGAGTCACTTCACCGAGCACAAGCATGACCACCACTCTCGTCGCGGCCTCCTCAAAATGGTCGGACGGCGGCGCAGACTGCTCAACTACCTGGCCCGCAAGGACATCAACCGCTATCGCGAAATGATCTCCCGCCTCGGCTTGCGCGGCACCATCAAGTAACTCATACCCCAACGTAGCTGATTGCGCTCGCATCTATCTCTCTTTCACAGATAGGCGCTTTCGCGCATCGGCTTTTCCGTATTGCATGTTGCGCAGAGGATGCAGGCTAGACGGTTCTACTCCCCAGGCATACGACGCAGGTGATACGGGATACGCAATACGTAAGGGTTCAACTACCCATAATCAGGACGCAGGTAATACGTAATACGCAATTGACGTAATACGCAATTGAAGGAGAAACCAGTGAAGGACGTGCACACATATAGCATGGAGATCGCGGGCCGCGAGATGACCATCGAGACCGGCAGGCTGGCCGAGCAGGCATCCGGGGCCGCAACCGTTCGCTACGGCGATACCATTATCCTGGCAGCAGTCGTCGCCGCCAGGGAGCCCCGCGAAGGGGCCGATTTCCTCCCCCTGACAGTAGATTACGAAGAGAAGATGTATTCCGCCGGGAAGATCCCAGGCGGTTTTATTAAGCGCGAGGGCCGCCCCACCGAGACCGCTACCCTTACCGGGCGTCTCACCGACCGCCCCCTCCGCCCCCTCATCCCCAAGCAGTGGCGTGCCGAGATCCAGATGACCGTCACTACCCTCTCCAGCGACCAGGAGAACGAGCCCGAGATCCTCTCCATTATCGGAGCCTCCGCAGCCATGTCCCTCTCCGATATCCCCTTCGCCGGCCCTATCGGCGCCGCCAAGGTCGGCTACATAAATGGCGAGTTCATCCTGAACCCCACCGCCCAGCAGCTCCAGGACTCCGAGCTTGAGCTCTCAATCTCCGGCACCGCCGACGCCGTTTCCATGGTCGAGGCTGGGGCCCACGAGTTGCCCGAGGAGATCATGCTTGAGGCCATCCGCTTCGGTTTCGAGCAGGGCGTCAAGCCCGTCGCAGAGCTCCAGCAGCGCATGATCGATGAAGTTCAGCCCAAGAAGCGCGACTGGGAGCCACCCCTCACCGAT
>JBJMMB010000538.1:0-22053 GCA_045805005.1 Chloroflexia bacterium | reverse complement strand
CTGCGCAGGGGGGTTCAAGAAAAGTATAGCAACCCGTTAGAACATCCACAGAGTTATGCACATTTTCTAAGGCTCTCAACAGTCACAAAAGCTTAGAAAAATGGGAAAATTGGGGGGGGCCCCCCCAAACCCCCGGCAGGGAGACCCCTGCACCCCGTCTTTGCGGCCCGCACACATATGCGGTACACTGCAAGCGCGGATGGTAGCAATACTCAGGAGTAGGCGATGGCGGGCGTAAGCGACTACATAGATGAGCATTTTGATGACACCCTCGGCAAACTGTCGGCCTGGTGCTCTCAGCCCAGCGTTTCCACCGAGGGCCTGGGCGTGGAGGCTATGGCTGAGCTTGCCGCCGCTACTCTCCTTCAAAGCGGCTTCGAGGTCGCCGTCCACGCGACGCAGGGCTACCCGATCATCCTGGCTGACACTGGCCCCAGCGACGCCCCCGCCATCCTCATCTACAACCACTACGACGTCCAGCCCGTAGGCGACCCCGCCGAGTGGGCCTCAGACCCATTCGCCCCCGAGGTCCGCGACGGCAAGATGTACGCCCGCGGCGTGGCCGACACCAAGAGCAACATCGTCGCCCGCCTCGACGCCCTCAACGCGGTGCGCGCCGCCCGCGGCACCCTCCCCGTGCGCATCATCTGGCTCCTGGAGGGCGAGGAGGAGATCGGCAGCCCCAACCTCGACGCTTTCATAGCCGCCCATCGCGGCCAACTCCATGCCGAGGGCTGCATCTGGGAGTTCGGTACCTACACCTGGGACGGCACTCCCAACGTCACCCTGGGCCTCAAGGGTATGCTCAGCATCGAGCTCACCGCCCGCGGAGCGAGTCGCGACCTCCATTCCGCCCAGGCCGCCTTCGTCCCAAGCCCCGTGTGGCGTCTCATCTGGGCCCTCGCCGCTCTTAAGACGCCGGACAACCAAATACATATCCCCGGCTTCTACGACGCCATAGTCTCACCCAGCGAGGCCCACCTCCACATGATTGGCAGCGCCCCTGATGACACAGCCAGGGAGCGCGCCAGCCTGGGTATACCCGCTTTCATAAACGGCATGCAGGGAGCCGACGTCTACAGAGCTTCCGCGTTCGACCCCACCGCCAACATCCTCGGCATCGAGGCCGGCTACAATGGCCCCGGCTCCAAGACCGTCCTCCCCAGGGAGGCCCGCGCCAAGCTCGACCTCCGCCTCGTCCCCGACCAGGATCCCCAGGCCATATTCGAGTCCCTCCAACGCTTCCTCAAAGACCAGGGTTTCGATGACGTTGAAGTTAGCCGCGTCGAGGGCGAAGGCGACCTCCTCCCGGCCCGCAGCGACCCGTCAGCTCCGTTCATCCAGCGTGTCCTCCATGCGTGCCGAGAGGTAAGCAGTAAAGATCCCGTCATAGTGCCCTCCTCAGGCGGCTCTGGCCCCATGGCGCCCTTCACCATGCCCCGACCCCGTGGTCTCGGTCTCCCCACCGCAGGCATCGGCACAGGCTACCCCGACTCCCGCGCCCACGGCCCCAACGAAAATATCCGCCTCTCCGACCTCCGCGCCCACATGCACACCTTCGCTTCGCTAATTATGAGTTATGAGCTATGAATTGCTCATAACCCGCAATGCACACGTAGAGCGAAGTCGTTGGTAATCCAAAATCCAAAATCCAAAATCCAAATTCCGCCGCAGGCTGCGGTCATTGTCCTCAACTGGAACGGCGCTCGCCTCCTGCCCGAGTGCCTCTCCGCCCTCGGCGCTCAGACCTATCGCGACTTCGAGCTGTGGTTGGTCGACAACGGCTCTATCGACGGCTCGTGGTCCCTGCTGGACGATCTCACGTCCAGCGAGCAGCCCGCCTGGCTCACCTACCCACTCCCCCACCCCGCCCGCATCATCAAGAACGCCGATAACCTCGGCTTCGCTGCTGGCAACAACCAGGCCATCCGCCTGTGTGCTTCCAAATATGTCGTCACCCTGAACAACGACGCCATTCCTGAGCCCGACTGGCTCGCGGAGCTCGTCTCGACGGCCGAGTCGAGCCCTCCCCAAACCGGCATGGTCGCCTCCACCATGCTGTTCGCCCACCTCCCTGGGATCGTCGCCTCCGCGGGCCTCTCCATCCACTGCGACGGCTCCGCTCTCGAGCGGGGTATGGGCTTACCAGTCTCGGCCTTCGATGCACCCGGCCCCGTGCCCGTTTTCGCCCCCACCGCGGGCGCGGCCCTCTACCGCGCGGACCTCCTCCGCGACACCGGGCTGTTCGACGAGCGCTACTTCAGCTACCTCGAAGATGCCGATCTCGCCTGGCGAGCCCGTTGGCGCGGCTGGCGCGCCCTCCACAGCCCCCGCGCCCGCGTGCGTCACATCTACTCAGCCACCGGCAAGCAAGAGTCCCCCTTCAAGCGCCGCCACCTCGCCCGGAACCGGGTCTGGACCATTTACAAGAACATGCCCGAGACGCTACTCGAGCGACAGGGCCCCAACATCCTGCGCTACGACCTCCTCGCCATCCTGCGCGGGCTACTCGCCAACGACCGCCACTCCATCCATGGCCGCCTCGAAGCCCTCTCTCGCCTCCATGAGTTCACCCTCGACCGCCGCAAAATAACCACCTCCGCCCGCCTCCACCCCGACGAAATGGAGCCCCTTCTCTCCCCCGCCCTGACCCCCCGCCAGGCCCTAAAATACCGCAAGCGCCTCAACTTTCTGCTCAATAGCTCATACGAATAATCCCCAAAGGGCCACGGCCCTTTGGGGATTATACTTAGCTAAAATGCAATTAGCTTGCGTAACCCTACCTGGGTCTATCCCAAAACTCATACCCACGCTTATCGCTCTGCGTCACCCCGCCTGCCGTCACTGAAATCTCTACGGTGTGGTCGGCGTTCGAACTCTGCGATGGCGAGTCGTAAGTCACCTTGTAAACGTTGTGAAGTTGGGCCTCCACATTCTTGACAGCCTCGCCCGCGCCCCCGGTATCGGGTGGCTCGGCGTAGAAGGCTCCGCCGCCGGTGGCCCCGACCAACCGGTTCACCGCTTCTTGGTTAATGTTCGCCTTGTCCAGCGACACGATGAACACGGGCAGGTTCACCGACCTGGACGCCTTGACCATGTTGTCCATCGAAGTGTTGAACGACCCCGCCTTGCCCTTTGGCATCGAGGCGTTGGTCACTATCACCAGCGCGGTGTAGCCTCCCTGGAGCTGCGTGTACGCCGTCGCCGCCGAGGCCGCTACCGCCTCCACGACGTTAGCCTTCGAGCCCCTCGGCTCCTGCCCGTCTACCCCCGCCAGGAACTGCTCCTTCGACACCGTGTACTCCAGCGCCAGGCGGGCGTTGTCGTCGAAGGTGATCAGCGCCATGTGGTCGCCGGGCTGCAGGCGGTCGGCCAATATGTGGATCGCGGTCTTCGCGTTATCCATGTACCGCCCCTTCATCTGCGGGCTCGTGTCCAGCGCCACGATCACCGAGATCGCGTCCGTGGTTTTCCTCAACTCGGTCAACCGCAGCGACTTTATCTCGACCCCGTTCTCCTTCAGCTTGAGCGAGCTTGTTCCTAGCCCGAACATCGGGGCGCCCGTTGTGTCGAGTGCGCTGAAGTACAGCAACGTCTGTGGGAACCTGCGGCTGTCTGCCGAGTTGATCGTAGCCTTGCCCAGGGGCGGCAGCGGTACCGGCGTCGGCTCGCTGACCGCCGGCGCGGGCCCAGGTTGGCCCGTGGGCTGCTGTCCTATGAATCCTACGCTGGGCAGACTGAACTGTATCTTCCCCGTCAGCACCAGCCCGGCCAGTATCGCCAGGCCCACCACCACCACCGCTCCAAGCACGGCGCTGATAGGCGCCCGAGGCATCTCCCTCGGCACCTGCTTCGCCGCGCCCGTGGCCTTCAGAGCGTTCGCCATCTCCTGCGCCGATGCGTACCTGTCGGTCGGGTTTGGCTGTAGCGCCGTGGCTACAACACTAACCATATCCTCGGGTATCTCCGGGAATTCTTCGAACTGACTCGGAACGAACAAGCCTCCCTGCTTCCTGGGTAGGTGCTCCGGATTGGGTGGGGGCGACCCGGTCAGCATGAAGAAGAGCAGCGCCCCGATGGCGAAGATGTCCGAGGTGGGCGTAAGCGTGCCATGCTGCACTTGCTCGGTTGGCATGAAGGGCTCGGTCATCACGCTCGTCCTGGCCATCACCACGTGCTCGGGCGGCGGCTCCAACAGCAATTCCCCGACCGAGTTGAGCGCCACGGTATCGGGTGTCACGTTCTTCCGCGCCGTCAGGATCGGCCCTTTGTCGTGCACGGCGGCCAGCGTCTTCAGAATCGCCAGCCCGTACCGCGCCACAAGGTCCGGGGGCAGCGCGCCCACGGTCGATATGAACTGCCGCAGCGTCAGCCCCTTCGTACCCAGGGGCACCACGGTGTAGGGTACGCCCTCATGCACGATGAAATTGGCCCCCGACTTCTTGACCTCCGATATTTCCTTGTTTTGAGGCCGCAATATGTAGTAGTTCAGCTTATTCGGATCGCACGCCAGGTAACCGATCCCCTCGGCCACCTCGGTAGAGCTCAGCACCCGGTACTTCCCGTCGATCACCCATTTGCCGGATTCCTCATTCGCGCTCTGGTTCTGCTCCGGCTGCCTGGTCTCCCCGGTATCGGTCGTGCCGGGCGGGGCGAACAGCTTCGAGTCGGTGCCGATGCTCACGGTTGTGGCGCTGTCGAACCCCAGGGTGCTGCGCATCGCGTCCAAATCTTGCGAGCCCTGGCCGGCCTGCAGTCGTGCCGCCTGCTCGTGCATCAGGTGTGCCAGTTGTGCCTCTTTCTCCTTAGCAACCTGCTCAGCCTGCAACTTCGCGAGGCGCATCTGCTCCAGCAGCACCGCGTTCTCCTGGATCGCCACTGCGGCCGGCTCGTTGAGCGGGTCCAGCGCCAGCACGTTCTCCAGCGCGATCTGCTTGTCCTCGGGGTCGTCGATAACCGTGCTCAACCAGTACCACACCTCGGCGTCCGTCTCGTCCCTATCCGTCGCGGCCAGCAGGTAAGCCCTCGCCTCCTCGCGCCGTCCTCCCTTGCCCGCGATGATGCCGCGTCTCTTCAGTTCCGCGAAATCGTACTGCTCGGCTTGCTCCGGGGTCAGCGGCCCGCTGTCGAACTCTTTTGGGTTCCCCACCATCTCCAGGGGTTCGCTATTAAGGGGTCCGCTATTAAGGGGTCCACTGCTGAGCGGGCCCTTCGTCAACGGGCCGCTATTGAGGGGTCCGCTGTTGAGAGGGCCGCTGCTCAGAGGCCCGCTTCCGCTGTGCAATGGTCCGCTGCTCAAAGGGCCCCTCTCCATGGCCTGCTGCCCGCCCGGCTGGGGGGCTTGCTGTGGCGCAGCCTGGGGAAGGGTCGCCTGCGTTGCTACCAGGGGGCCGCTGGTCAGGGGGCCGCTTCGCATAGGGCCGCCGGCAAGGGAACCGCCGGTTAGAGGACCGCTCGTGAGCGGGCCGCTGGTTAGGACCTGCTGGCCCTTGTGCATCTTCTCCGTAACAGCCTTGTACGCCTGGATTGCCACCGGGTTGTTGGGATTGATAGCTAGCGCCCTCTCGAGGCAGTGCCCCACCACGGGGAGGTCGGTATGCACCGATGCCAGCCACAGCCACACGGCTTCGTTATCAGGGTCCAACTCTGAGGCCCTATGGAGCAGCGCTTTGGCCCTCTCCTTGTCCCCAGCATTCGCGGCGGCCAACCCCTTCTGCAACAGGACGTCGGCGTCGTTCACCATCTCGGATGAAATCATATTACCCTCATTGAAGTACGAAGACAGTACGAAGCAAACTATTACACGCACCGAGCGCCTGCGCCCCGGTTCAACAGCTGGCACCTGGTATTCGGTACCGAAACGTAGCGCTCAGCATCCAATACCCAGTACTCGCGCCAGGCGGCTCGCTCTTGTCGCAATTCTAGCCGAGCCCATCCATACGGGTCAATGCTTCCGGGTAGGATTTTAGTACCGCCTCGACCACCCTAACAGTTCACCTGGACCGGCACATAATGCGTAATGCGTAAGGGATGTGGGCGTAGCTGGTTCTTGGATAGCATAACCAAGTGCGCCTTCCACCCTTACGCATTACGTATCAGGCTCCCCGTAGCACAAACTGGCTACTATGAAATCCCCCTTTGGGCTATAGAGAGGCAGCCTCTTGTCGGGTATATTGGGCAGGAGGCCAGGTCCGCGCTCAGATGGTGTCGCGGGCAGGACTATTGGATGTCTCATGGAGGCGTGCCTTGTCGCACCCTCCGCTGGCAGCCCTGGAATAATCACCGATTGACAATCGAATTTTCGTCGACTACATCAAACGGAGGCGTACATCAATGAAAAAGCGTGGAGGTCGTTTTCTTCTAGTTCTCGGCGCCGGTCTCGCTGCCATGGCGTTCGTGGTGGTTTACATTGCCACTTCAAAGGGCCTTGGTACCACCAACGCCGAGACCGCTGTTGCCACACCTGTGCCACTAACAACCATTGCCGTCGTCAACCAGGACGTGCCCGCCTATACGGTCCTCGATGCTACTAACGTCGGTACCATCGAAGTCGATGCAACCACCGTGGTCTCGGGCACAACCAGCTCTCCGGCGCTTCTCTATGGCAAGACCACTCTTATGCCCATGACCAAGGGCCAGCCCGTCCTTGCCAACCAGCTCACCACAGCCGGCTTCTCCAACGTCATCGAGAAGGGCAAGCGCGCCTTTACCCTCGCGGTCCCCGAGCGCAACACGTTCGGCGACGCGGTCACCGAGAACGATAACGTCGATGTTCTCTGGACACACGAGTATGAGATCATCCAGATGATCCCCGGCCCCGATGGTAAGCCGGTCGAGCATACGCAGAAGCTGCCCACCACCAAGACCCTGCTCCAGGACGTAAAAGTCCTACGCACAATCAGCCTGCGCACCCAGGTGCAGCAAAACAATGCCAACCAGACCGGCACGATCAACGCTTCCTCCACCAAAGGCCAGCCCGCCGCCGCGAATGCTTATGGCGCCGAGGCTCCCGCCCAGGAAGTGCTCATCCTCGCCATGACCGACCAGCAGGCTGAAGTGCTCAAGTTCGCCAACGAGCACGGCGCCATCGACCTGGCCCTGCGCTCTTCCGCGCCCCAAAAAGGCCCCGACGGCAAGACGCTCAAAGGCCCCGACGGTAAGGACATCATCGGCGACCACGACCTCGAGAAGACCACCGGCATCACCGACAAGGTCCTCGTTGAGAGCTACGGTCTCCTCCTGCCTGAGATACTAGTCAAATAAATTACGAATTACGAATTCGTACTAAGTGCCATTAGTAATTGGTAATTCGTAATTCGTAATTTCCGAACGGGAGAGCATAATGGATAGTCAAGGTCCAGCCGGCGGGGGTCCGAAGATCGGGGTACTGATCGTAGACGACATCGCCGACACCCGCGAGAACTTCAGCAAACTGCTGATGTTCGAGCGCGACATCGAAGTCATTGCCACGGCGGCCAGTGGCCCTGAAGCCATCGAAATGTGCAGGAAGCTGCGCCCTGATGTCGTCCTCATGGACATAAACATGCCGGAGATGGACGGCATCAAGGCGGCCGAGATCCTCAGCACCGAGATGCCCGGCATCGGCATTATCATGATGTCCGTGCAGAGCGAGCAGGACTACCTGCGCCGGGCCATGCTGGCCGGCGCCCGCGAGTTCCTCGTCAAGCCCTGCTCGGGCGACGATCTCATACGCTCGATCCGCCATGTATACCGGCTGGAGTCGAGCAAGCGCGCCCTCGCCGCCGCCGCCCCGCCTCCCGGCACAACCATGCTCAACGGCAAGGTCGTTGACGCAAGCGGTGAGTCCAACAGCGCCAAGATCATCACGGTTGTCAGCCCCAAAGGTGGCGTTGGCCGCACTACGGTGGCCGCCAACCTCGCCGTGGCTCTCAAGCTCTCCACACAGAAGAAAGTCGCCCTCATGGACGCCTCCCTCTACTTCGGAGACGTGGGCGTCTTCCTCAACCTGCTCTCCAATAAGACAATATGTGACATCGTGGAGCATATAGAGGATCTCGACGCCGATCTGCTCAATGACATCATGGTCACCCACTCGTCGGGAGTCAAAGTCCTCCTGGCTCCGCCCCTGCCCGAGATGGCTGAACTGGTCACCGCCGACCATGTTCGCCGCATCCTCATGCAGATGTCGGCGAGCTTCGATTTCATCGTCATCGACACCTGGCCCTCCTTCGCAGAGGCGGTCCTCACCACAATGGACATGGCCGACGATATACTCCTGGTCATGACCCTGGAGATGACCGCCATTCGCGATGTGAGGCTCTACCTCGACGTGGTGGACAAGCTCAACTACCCGCCTGAGAAGGTCAAGCTCATACTCAACCGCGCCGGTAGCGTGGGCGGCATCAAAGTCGAAGCCGTCGAGGAAACCCTCCGGCACAAGGTGGCCGTGGGCCTCTTCAACGACGGCCCGGCCATGCTGATGGCGGTCAACCAGGGCGTTCCGCTCGTCATATCGGCCCGAGAGCACGGCTTCTCCCGCGACATCTACCGCCTGACCAAGCTGGTGGCCTCCACCAACACCGACGAAGAGTCCCTAGCCGTAGCCACCGCAGCCACCGCCAAAGCCGAAGAGGCCGCGCAGTCCACCCGCCTCATGTCCAGGCTCAAAGCAGCGTTCAGGTAATATTGGATTTTGAGTTTTGAATTTTGAATTCATCTGCACTTATTCATCTTTGACTATCGACCCTTGGACTATGAATTTTGAGCCGGCCCAATCTGAATTCAAAACTCAAGATTCATAATTCAAAATTCCCAAAGAGGTAGCGTCATGTCACTACTAAAAAGAATCGGTGGAAGCGGCCCCCTCGAAAGCAATGGCAACGCCGCCCAAACCAACGGCAACCCGGCTAATGGCCAACCTACCCAGCCTGGTCAGTCCGCGACGCTCCCGCGCCCCGCCGGCCAGACTGCCAACCTTCCGCGCCAGACCGGCCGCGTCGGCTCCCCTGTCGAGGACCCGCGTCGCCAGGGTGGCCTGAATAACCAGGAGAATATGCTCGACCTGAAAAATCGGGTCCAGCAGAAGCTCATCGCCGAGCTCGACCCCAAACTCGACCTCACCAAGACCGACGAGGTGCGCCGCAACGTCGAGGAGATTTTCGGCCAGATCCTTGAAGCAGAGAATATTATTCTCTCCCGCGTCGAGCGCGCTCGCCTGTTCGAGGCCGTTGCCGCCGAAATCCTCGGCTTCGGCCCCATCGAGCCCCTGCTCAAAGACAACTCCATCAACGAAATCATGGTCAACGGCCCTAAGATGGTCTACATCGAGCGCCATGGCCGCCTCGAAAAAACCAACGTCCAGTTCCAGAATGATGAGCACGTCATGCGCGTCATCGACCGCATAGTCGCTCCCCTGGGCAGGCGCATCGATGAAAGCTCGCCTTACGTTGACGCCCGCCTCCCCGACGGCTCCCGCGTGAACGCCGTGATCCCGCCCCTTGCCATCAAAGGGCCCACGATCACCATCCGAAAGTTCTCCAAGGACCCGTTCACGGTGGATGACCTGATCCGCTTCGGTACCTTCACTCCCGAGATGGCCACCTTCATCAAAGCCTGTGTCGAAGCCCGCCTCAACATCGTCGTCTCGGGCGGCACCGGCTCGGGCAAGACCACCACCCTCAACGTTCTCTCCGGCTTCATCCCCGACGACGAGCGCATCATTACCGTCGAGAACGCCGCCGAGCTGCAGCTACGCCAGGATCATGTGGTCACCCTCGAGTCCCGCCCCGCCAACATCGAAGGCCGCGGCGAGATCACCATCCGCGACCTCGTCATCAACTGCCTCCGAATGCGCCCCGACCGCATCGTGGTCGGAGAGGTTCGCGGCGGCGAGGCCCTCGACATGCTCCAGGCCATGAACACGGGCCACGACGGTTCCCTGACCACCGCACACGCTAACTCGCCCCGCGACTGCCTTGCTCGTCTCGAGACTATGGTCCTCATGGCCGGCATGGAGTTGCCCGTCAAGGCCATCCGAGAACAGGTGTCATCCGCCATTGACCTGATCGTCCAGCAGGAGCGCCTCAAAGATGGCTCCCGCAAGATCACCACCATCACCGAGGTCCAGGGCATGGAAGGCGATATCATCGTCATGCAGGACATCTTCGTATTCGAGCAGACCGGCGTCGAAGGCGGCAAGATAGTCGGCCGCATGAAGCCCACCGGCATCAGGCCCAAGTTCATCGAAAAGTTCGAGACATCCAACATCTACCTGCCGCCGAATATATTCGGCTACAACGAGCGCTACTTCTAAACCATTTTGGACTTGCCTGATCAATCCAAAATCAGAAAAGGGGGGAAGACACTGTGCAACCATTAGTGGCGGCAATGCTCGGCGCGGGGCTGATCATGGGGATCTTCTATGGGCTGTCCCGCGTGGCCACGCTGGGGCCTGATTACAAAGGCCGCCTGGCCCGCTTTGTAGGCAACGAGCCCGACAAGCCCGCAGACAGCAAGAAGCCCAAGCTTGCCTTCAACCTCGGCCTCGGCGAGAGCGAGATGGCCGTAAAGGTCGAGAAGGCTATGGGCCAGGGTGGATTCGGCCGCAACATTCAGCGCAAGCTGGCCCAGGCCGACCTCAAGCTCACCCTCCTCGAGTTCATGCTCACCAAGGTCTTCACCCTCTGCATAGGTATCATGGTCGGCCTCTACCTCGGTCGAGGCGGCGCTGTACAGCAGGTGATCTTCGGCATCGCGGGCATAGTCATCGGCTACTTCGCCCCCGACTGGTACGTCAAGTTCCGCTTCTCCAAGCGGCTCAAAGACTTCAATGGCCAGTTGGGCGACACCATCGGCTTGCTCGCCAACTCCCTGCGCTCCGGTTACTCCATGCTCCAGTCTATGGAGCTGGTCTCCCGCGAGGCCCCCGACCCCATCGGCGGCGAATTCAAGCGCGTCGTCCGCGAGGTCGGCCTCGGCCTCTCCGCTCAGGACGCCCTCGCCAACCTCCTGCGCCGCCTCCCCTCCGACGACCTTGACCTGCTGATTACCGCCATAAATATCCAGTACGAAGTCGGCGGTAACCTGGCCCAGATACTCGACACCATATCCCATACCATCCGTGAGCGCGTGCGCATCAAGGGCGAGATAGCCGTGCTCACCGCCCAAGGCCGAATATCCGGCTACATTATCTCCTGCCTCCCGCTCGCTCTCGGAGTCATGGTCACCCTTATCAACCCAACCTACATGAACACAATGTGGGCCTTCCCGTGGATCATCATGCCCATATGCGGCGGCATAATGGTATTCGTGGGCTTCCTGATCATCCGAAAGATAGTAAACATCGAAGTCTGACGATTTCGGATTTTGGATTAGAAGCAAATCCGAAATCTAAAATCTAAAATCCAAAATAGGAGACACGTGTGGATTTCTTACTAACCTTTGGCATACCCGGCCTGGTGGCGATTGTCATACTCGGCGTCTTCTTCAAGATGTCGATGCCCAAGCAGGACGCCGCCTCGATCGAGGAGCGCCTCAGTCAGTTCGCCGAGCGCCCCATGAGCCTCGAAGAACTGGAGCTCGAGCAGCCCTTCAACGAGCGCGTCATCAAGCCCATGGTCGCCGCCATAACCGGCTTCGCCAGCAAGCTCACCCCCTCCCAGAGTGCCGAGAAGCTGCGCAACCAGTTGGTGCTCGCCGGCAACCCCTACAACATGCAGGCCACAGAGTTCACCGCCCTCCGCCTCATCTGCGCCGTCATCCTCGGCGGGGTCTTCTTCGTGGTTGGCCTGTTCATCATGCAGTTAGAGGGTGTACAATTGATAGGCGTGCCCCTCGTGGGCGCGTTCATTGGCTATCTCTCTCCCAGCTTCTGGTTGGGCCGCAGAATCAAGGCCCGCAAGAAAGATATAATGAAGATCCTGCCCGACGCCATCGACCTGATGACTATCAGCGTGGAGGCCGGCCTCGCCTTCGACGGTGCTATGCAGCGCGTCGCCGAGAAGTGGAACAACGCCCTCTCCCTGGAGTTCCAGCGCGCCATCGCTGAGATGCGCGTCGGCAAGAGCAAGCGTGACGCCCTCCGCGAGATCGTAGTGCGCACCGGTGTGCCCGATCTGAGCACGTTCGTCGCCTCGGTCATCCAAGCCGACCAGCTAGGCGTTTCTATCTCGAAGGTGCTGCGCATCCAGAGCGAGCAACTCCGCATCCGCCGCCGCCAGCGAGCCGAAGAGCAGGCCCACAAGGCCCCCATCCTGATGATGATACCGATGGTATTCCTCATCTTCCCAGCCACCTATATAGTCATCCTCGGCCCTTCCGTTCCCAAGATGATCCAGGCCTTCGGCACCGGCTAAATGCTCATCGTAAACGCCACCCGCGACACCACACTCGCCGACAAAGCAAGACGCGCCAACGGGTTCCTATCCCGGGGGCGCGGTCTCATGTTCACCGACCCACTCCCCGACGGTGGCGGCCTCATTATCGACCCCTGCAACTCCATCCATATGTTCTTCATGCGCTTCCCTCTCGACATAGTCTTCGTGGACAAGGCCGGCACTATCGTCTTCATGTATTACGGCATCAAACCGTGGCGCATGGGCCGCATAGTTCGGGGCGCCAAACTAGCCATAGAACTCCCCGATGGCACCATCACCCGCACGAACACCCAGGTAGGCGATCACATCGAGTATTCTTAATTGCAAGAACCTCAATCGCTGCGCGATCAAGGTTCTTGTACTAGACGCTTTATTCCAACACCCCAATGGCGCAGCGATTGGGGTGTTGGAATTATGATTTTGCACATTGACAAAACCTCTATTTTGATGTACAATTAGCATTGTT
This sequence comes from Chloroflexia bacterium, assembly GCA_045805005.1. GTDB lineage: Bacteria > Chloroflexota > Chloroflexia > QHBQ01 > JADMIH01 > JADMIH01. The sequence goes on along the minus strand of JBJMMB010000538.1, from coordinate 9,231 downwards.
CACTAGAACAAATGAGCGAGTTTTGTAGTGATATTTCTAGCTTTGTGTGCCTTGATTTCTAGAGATCGTTGAAGGAGTAGCGAGATGTCTGATAGGGATAAAGCCCTCGAAAACGCTATGTCGCAGATTGAGCGGCAGTTCGGCAAGGGCTCCATTATGAAAATGAGCGATTACGGCAACAAGATGGCTGTGGAGTCCATACCTTCCGGCTCTATCGCCCTCGATGTAGCCCTTGGCGGTGGGGGCATCCCCCGCGGCCGAGTCATCGAAATTTACGGCCCCGAGTCCTCCGGTAAGACCACCCTCTCTTACCACGTCATGGCCGAAGCCCAGAAGATGGGCGGCGTTTCCGCGTACATCGACGCCGAGCACGCCTTCGACCCCGAGTACGCCGCCCGCTGCGGCCTCGACCTCGACAGCCTCCTCATCTCCCAGCCCGACAACGGCGAGCAAGCCCTCGAAATCGCCGAGACCCTCGTCCGCTCCGGCGCTATCGACGTCATAGTGGTCGACTCCGTGGCCGCCCTCGTGCCCCGCGCCGAGATCGAAGGCGAGATGGGCGACAGCCACGTCGGCCTCATGGCCCGCCTCATGTCCCAGGCCCTCCGCAAGCTCGTAGGAGCCGTTAGCAAGAGCAACTGCGCCCTCATCTTCACCAACCAGATACGCATGAAGATCGGCGTCATGTACGGCAACCCCGAAACCACCACCGGCGGCCAGGCCCTCAAGTTTTACGCCTCCGTCCGCATGGAGATCCGCCGCGTTGAGTCGATCAAGCAGGGCACCGATATCGTGGGCAACCGCGTGCGCGTCAAGGTTGTCAAGAACAAAGTGGCCCCACCCTTCCGCACCGCCGAGTTCGACCTCATGTTCAACGAGGGCATCAGCCGCATCGGCTCGATCGTAGACCTGGGCACCGAGTTCAACATCATCCGCAAGAGTGGCGCCTTCTACTCCTACGGTGACCAGCGCCTCGGCCAGGGCCGCGAGAACGCCAAAGAATACCTCCGAGCCAACCCCGAGATGGCTGACGAGATCGAAGCCCAACTCCGAGAGGCCATGGCCAAGACTGCCACCCCCATCACCATCGGTGCTACCTCTACCCCCGCTCCCGCTGCCGCTGCCGCTCCGGCCCTCAACGGCAAATCCAAGGGCCTCGACGAAGACGAAGAAGGCGAGTTCTAGAGCAAACAGACGATAGGCGATAGACGATGGGTTCTAAACCCCATCGTCCATCGTCCATGACAATGACCGACATTATCACGGCCCTCCGCCCCGACCCATCGGACCCCGACAAGGTCAACCTGTTCATCGACGGCAAACACATCACGACCGTAACCCTTGACGTGGCCGCCGCCGAGCGCCTCACCGTGGGCCAGCAGTGCCCGCCCGAACGCCTGGAGCGCCTCCACCAGGCCGAGGAGATTCAGCAGGTCTACGAAAGCGCCATTCGCTTCCTCTCATACCGCCCCCGCTCGGAGCGCGAAGTAGAGTTGCGCCTGCGCAAGAAAGCCTACACCCCCGAGCAGATTGCCACGGTCATTGACCGCCTCCGCAAGCGCGGCTACCTCGATGATATGGAGTTCGCCCGCTTCTGGGTCGGCAACCGCATGTCCTTCTCTCCGCGGGGCCCCCGCCTCCTACGCAGCGAGCTCCGCCAGAAAGGCGTCTCCCAACAAATAGTAGATGCCATCCTCGCAGAGCAGTCCGAAGCCCAGACCGAGGCCGCCCAGGAAGCCGAAGAGGTCGCCGCCATCTGGGGCACCTCCTCCGACGAGCCCGCCCCCGGCACCGACCTAGCCAACGCCCTCAACCTCGCCCAGAAGAAATGGCGCACCTACTCCTCCCTGGACCCACAAATCGCCCGCCGCCGCCTCACCGCTTTCCTCGCCCGCCGCGGCTACAACTACGACACCATAGACTCCACCCTCCGCCGCCTCCTCAAACCCGACGAAGACGAAGAGTATGCAGAATAGCGCGGAGCCAGCGCGCACCCGTTACCCTGGGTGCACGGCTGGAAGGCATATGCTCGCAAGTTCAAAAACAAAGAGAATGGGCGGCTGGGCTGCCCATTCTCTTTGTTTTTGAACACACCCTGCTGCCGGCCCTACCCGATCCTCCGGGCGCGGCTCTACCATGAATCTTCAAGTGTCCGCGTCCAGGGCAACCTAACGGATAGGCGGGTTGGCGTTGTGGACAAGTTCAAGCGCCATATCGGGGAACCACTGTCCGGCAGGTGGGTCCACAATACCGCGGACCGGGTCAGCCGGCCCTGGCCCCCACCGGGTGCACTGCCCATCGGACTGGCCGGGCGTCTTTATCCAGAGATAGGCGTCAGCCAGCGGCACCCCAGTGTTGGCGGTAGGGCGCAGGCCAAGGCCGCGGTCGGGCGGGTTGCACCAGTCCTGCGGATCGCCCGCCGGGTGGGGCGGCGGGACCCAGGGGCCCTGGCCGTTGCGGCTGGTATCTACCACGAAGTGGACAGTGGGCACAGCGTGGCCCAGGTTGGCGGCGTACCACTGGTCGGAGTAGTGCCAGGTGCTGATATCGTTCGGGTCCACGGGGCCCAAGGGTGAGTAGTACTGGCTGGCGCACCAGTCGAAGTGACCGAGCCGCCATCCACCTTCCTCGGCGTCTGTGCCGAAGGCGATACACTGCGAGATCCAGGTGTCGAAATGCGTCTCGTACTGGGTCCAGCGGAAATTAGACACGTTGCTGAAGAAGCCCTGCACATCGAGCACACCGGCCTGCACCAGGCGAGCGGCCATATCACCGACCGCGTGCCAGGCGCTGTGTCCGGCGTCGAGGTAAACCAGCGCGTTAGGGTCGCGCAGCAGGGCGTGGGCCGCGTAGTTGATGAGCGCGACGCGGTTATAGGTGTCCTGCTGGCCGCAGTCGGTGGGCAGCAATGCCAGGCCATCCGGCTCCAAAATGACGATGGCCTGCCGGTCGCGCAGCCCCACCACGAAGCCGTCGATCCAGGCACGGTATGCGTCGCCGGTAGGCGCCCCACCGGCCGAATACTGCGAGCAGTCACGACCGGGAACGTAATAGGCCACGAGCACAGGCACCGTTCTGTGAGCGGTTGCCAGTGCGACCGCCTGCCGCACATCCTGCTCAACGCTGCGAGCGTCGCCGCTGGTGAACCAGATAGCCTGCGGAGTATCAACCATGGACCGTATCAGATCGGCGTCGGCGTGTTGGCCGCTCGCAGTGAGGCGGGCGATTTGAAGAGTCGCCCCGTGGTCGGGCGGCTGCGGGGCATGGAACTGCGTGTTGGGGTCGAGAGTGGTGGGGCTGGCGCCTCCTACTGTGGGAAGACTGACAAGAGCCATTATCAACGTGCAAACGCCCAATACGTGTCGGGAGACCTTTCGACTCAGCATATGTGCTCCTTTCGTTGAGCCCTCGTGGTGCTAACGTTGCTACCTGCCTGCTCGGCGCTCTGTCGCCCTGCTGCCGTGCTGCGCCCGTGCCGGCTTGTGCCGCGTACAATGCGGATCTAGCAGCGGCGACCTTGCATGGTCAAGGCCGTGAATTATATATCTTACCACATCGTTTTGGGCCATCACAAGCGGAACATGCGCTAGAGCAATCCCCGTGCGCGAAGGCTGCAGCCTTCGCCCTCTAGGCCGGCACCGCTTATGATATCATGGGGCACAAAAGGGGAGCGCTGCCATATAGGAGGCTGGCTCCTGGGCAGCAGCTTAGTAATGGAGTATATTTTGGTGACCTTTAGAGCCGATATCTTACTGCTCTCCACGGAGGGATAACTGGAGGCCCGCCGCATGGCCCAGCCAACCTGTGAACAAATCGTAAACGAGCTCACCGCTCTCTCAGACCCCATCGGCCTCGAAGTCATGGCCCGCTTCGGTGACCGCCCCAAGAAAGCCCTCGGCGGTCTGTCCGCGCCCCAACTCAAAGCCATCGCCAAGCGCGCCGGCAGGAGCCACGCCCTCGCCGCCGACCTCTGGGCCACCGGCATCTACGAAGCCCGCCTCGTTGCCACTATGGTAGACGAGCCCGCCAAGGTCACCGAGGCCCAAATGGACGCCTGGGCCGTCGAGTTCGACAGTTGGGCCATCTGCGATTGCTGCTGCTCCTACCTATTTGACAAAACCCCCTATGCCTACACCAAAGCTGTACAATGGGCCGAGCGCGACGAAGAATATGTCAAGCGCGCCGGCTTCGCCATGATGGCAGTCATGGCCGTCCACGACAAAAAAGCCCCCGACGACTGCTTCGTGCAATTCTTACCCATCATCAAAGCCCACGCCGACGACAGCCGCAACTTCGTCAAAAAGGCCGTCAACTGGGCCCTCCGCCAGATCGGCAAGCGCAACCTCGCCCTCAACCACGCCGCCATCGAAACCGCCCACGAAATCCACGCCCTCCCCCACAGCGCCGCCAAATGGATAGCTTCCGACGCCCTCCGAGAACTCACCGGCGCCCCCGTCCAGTCCAGGCTCCGCTCTCGATAGCCAACCAACACGGAAAACGTCTTGTTGCAATGAGGCCGAGGCGCGCAGCGCCTCGGCCTCATTGCAACTAACGATTGCCCCTCACCGCCACCGCGTGTATAATCTTCATACGCATATTCTCACCACCCCTCCCACCATTCCCCACCGAAAGGAGACCCGGTCCCATGTCAAAAGTGCTGGCGGTCATAATGGCCGGGGGCCAGGGCGAGCGCCTCAGCCTCCTCTCCGAGAAGCGCGCCAAACCCGCCGTCCCCTTCGCGGGCAAGTATCGCATCATCGACTTCGCTCTCAGCAACTGCGTCAACTCCGGTGTATACGACGTTGCCGTCCTCACCCAGTACCGCCCCCACTCCCTGCACAACCACATCGGCATCGGCAAGCCCTGGGACCTGGACCGCCGCCAGGGCGGCATCCATCTCCTCCAGCCCTACGTAGGCCGCGCCGAATCTGACTGGTACCAGGGCACCGCCGACGCCGTCTACCAGAACCTCGGCTTCATCATGGAGAACCACGCCGATTACGTGCTAATCCTCGCCGGCGACCACATCTATCGCATGGACTACAGCCCCATGATCGCCTTCCACCAGCAGACCGGCGCCGACGTCACCCTGGGCGCCGTCGTCGTCCCCCTGGAGGAAGGCCACCGCTTCGGTATCCTGGAGACCGAAGTCTCGGGCCGGGTCGTCTCTTTCGAGGAGAAGCCCCCCAAGCCCAGGGGCACGCTCGGCTCCATGGGCATCTACGTCTTCGGCCGCGAAACCCTCGCCCGCGTCCTCATCGATGACGCCCGCCACGCCGAGGGTCCCAGCCAGCATGACTTTGGGCGCAACATCATCCCCAGCATGATGGCCCGCGGCGAGCGCGTCTTCGCCTACCCCTTCACAGGCTACTGGCAGGACGTCGGTACCGTCCAGTCTTACTGGGAAGCCCACATGGGCCTTCTCTCCGACCCCCCCGCCTTTGATCTCTACGACCCCTCATGGGTCATCCACACCCGCAGCGAGGAGCGCCCCCCAGCCCATGTTCGCCCCGGCGCGAAGGTCACCGAGAGCCTCATCTCCCACGGCTGCATCATTAAGGGCACCGTCGAGCATAGCGTCCTCTCCCCTGGCGTCATCGTCGAAGAGGGAGCCGTCGTTCGCGACTCCATCCTCCTCTTCGACACTGTCGTGGGCGCGGGCAGCATCGTAGATCGCTCCATAATCGACAAGGAGGTCGTCATAGGTGAAAACTCCCGGATCGGTTACGGCGACAACCAAACCCCCAACAAGCAGGAGCCCACCCGCCTGGACACCGGCATCACCCTCGTCGGCAAACGCTCCCACCTGCCCGATAACCTCAAAGTTGGCCGTAACGCCAAGATCGGCACCGACCTCCTCCCCGAGGACTTCCCCACCGACACCCTTCCCTCGGGCGAGACCGTCGAAGACCGCACCTTCGGCCACGGCTGGGAGCGCGATCTGGCCCGCCGCGTCCCTAAAGGGAGCCCTGCCCCCGCCCTCTCCACCCAACCGTAGGACGCGGCACGCTAAGAGACAGGTCGCGGAGCGTAACTGTAGGGCATGAGCGAAGCGGGGGGAAGCGGACGACCTCCATTGCCTGCCCTGTTCGCTAACCGAAACCTTGATGGTACACGACCAGGGCAGGCAATGGAGGCCATTTGTTCCAACTAATTCGGAGAACTACTATATATGGTAGGGCGATACCAGCAAAATCAGGCCAGCAATTGCCCCGCAGCCGGCAAAACCGGCCTGTTTGGGGCCAATGCAGGCCACATCAGGGGCCGCAACCGCTGTGGGGAGCTGTTTTTCAGCCCCCAAGTAGCCAATTTTGGTCGGACTCGCTGGTGCAAAATGCCCTCCTTGCTGAATTAGTTGGAACAGATGGCAATGGGGGCCTGCCCCTACAGACGACAGGGATCATTAGAGGAACCCCATGCCCACTCTAAACAAGATAGCGATCTTCACCAAAGAATACCCGCCCCACGTCTACGGTGGAGCCGGCGTTCATGTCGAATACCTCTCACGCGAGCTCGCCCGCCTCATCCCTGTCGAAGTCCGCTGCTTCGGCGACCAGAGTATCAATGACGGTAACCTCACCGTCAAAGGCTATGACGCCTGGGACGAGATGGAAATGAACACCGACCCCCGTTTTGTCGGGGCCCTCGACGCCTTCGCCCGCAGCCTCGCCATGTCCAAAGACACCCTCGAGGCAAACGTCGTCCACTGCCACACCTGGTACACCGACATGGCGGGCCTCCTGGCCGGCAAGCTCTGGGGCGTCCCCTACGTCCTCACCATTCACTCCCTCGAACCCCTCCGCCCCTGGAAGGTCGAGCAGCTCGGCAACGCTTATCACCTGAGCGCCTGGATGGAGCGCACAGCCATCGAGCAAGCCGACGCCGTCATAGCCGTTTCCCGCGAGACGCGTGAGGATGTCCTCCGCCTCTTCAATATCCAGCCCGAGCGCGTTCATGTGATCCATAATGGCATCGACCTGGACCAGTACCACAAGGTCCCCGAAACGGACGCCCTGGTCCGCCACGGCGTCGACCCCGCCCGCCCCTACGTCCTCTTCATCGGCCGCATCACCCGCCAGAAGGGCATCATCCACCTGGTCAACGCCATCCCCGACATCGACCCCACCCTGCAGGTGGTTCTGTGTGCCGGAGCCCCCGACACCCCCGAGATAGGCCGGGAGATGGCTGACCGCGTCGAGGCCGTCAGCCAGGGCCGCCAGGGCGTCATCTGGATCCAGGAGATGCTTCCTCGCCCCGAGGCCATCCAGATGTACTCCCACGCCGCCGTCTTCTGTTGCCCCTCCGTCTACGAGCCCTTCGGCATCATCAACCTGGAAGCCATGGCCTGCGAGACCGCTGTCGTCGCCTCCGCCGTAGGGGGCATCAAAGAGGTCGTAGTGCCCAACGAGACCGGCCTCCTCGTGAACCTGGACCTTGCACCCGGTACCTTCGACCCCGTAGACCCCGCCAAATTCGCCCGCGACCTCGCCCAGGCCATCAACACGGTCGCCCTCCACAAACCCTTATCCACCACCTTCGGCCACAACGGCCGTCGCCGCGTAGAGCAATACTTCAGTTGGTCCGCAATCGCCCAGCAAACCCTCCAGCTCTATCGCTCTCTAGTAGAACAGCCTAACAGCTGCTAGACTTTGGCCCAGCGTGCAATTCCTTACCCAACATGAACCTATGCCCAACCCCAGCCTCCCCACCGGTACGGTCACCTTCCTCTATACCGACATAGAAGCCAGCACCACGCGCTGGGAACACCACGCCCAGGTCATGAAGGCAGCGGTCGAGCGTCACGACCGCATCCTCCGCAGCGCGATAGAAGCCAACGGTGGCACCGTCTTCCGCACCGAAGGCGACGCCTTCCGCGCCGCCTTCCCCACCGCTCCCCGCGCTCTCCAGGCCGCTCTCGACGCCCAGCGCGCCCTCTCCGCTGAGCCCTGGCCCTTCGAGCTGGGCCCACTCTGCGTCCGCGTGGCCCTCCACACCGGCGAGGCCGAAGTGCGCGATGGCGACTACGTAGGCTCCTCCCTCAACCGCGTCGCCCGCCTCCTCAGCGCGGCCCACGGCGGCCAGACCCTTCTCTCGCTCACCACCCAGCAACTTGTGCGCGACGCCCTCCCGCCCGGTGCCACCCTTCGCGACCTCGGGGAGCACCGCCTTAAAGACCTCATCCACCCCGAGCGCATCTTCCAACTCTGCGCGCCCGGCCTCGCCGCCAATTTCCCGCCGCTAAACACGCTCGACGCTCGCCCCAACAACCTGCCTGCCCAGCGCGCCCCGCTCGTGGGCCGCAACGCCGAGTGCGCCGCCGTACAACGCCTCCTCCTACGCGGTGACGTGGGCCTTGTCACTCTCACCGGCCCCGGAGGCATAGGCAAGACCCGCCTCGCCCTCCAGGTGGCCGCCAACCTCATAGACGACTTCCCCGACGGTGTCTTCTTCGTGCCATTGGAGCACATCACCGACCCTACCCAGGTGGCCCCGGCCATCGCCCGCACCCTGGGTATCCGGCAGCCATCCGGTGATGAAGTGCTCGATGCCCTCGCCGGCTACCTCAGCGACAAGCGCCTGCTGCTCGTCCTCGATAACTTCGAGCAGGTGGTCTCCGCCGGGCCCCTCGTCGCCACGATCCTGGCCGCCGCCCCCCAACTGAAAGTGCTCGTCACCAGCCGGGAGGTGCTGCGCGTGCGCGATGAGCAAGAGTTCCCTGTCCCACCCCTCCAGGTGCCCGACCTAGACCGCCTGCCCCCCGTCGAAGACCTCTCCCGCTACGAGTCGGTCGCTCTCTTCGTCCAGCGAGCCCGCCTCGTCAAACCCGACTTCGACCTCACCAACGACAACGCCGCAGCCGTGGCCGAGATATGCAATCGCCTCGACGGCCTCTCCCTTGCCATCGAATTAGCCGCCGCCCGTATAGGGCTCCTCCCTCCCCAGGCCATGCTCTCTCGCCTCGCCGCCACCCTTCGCCTGCTCACGTCCGGCCCCTGCGACCTCCCCGAGCGCCAGCAGACCCTCAGGAACGCCATTCGCTGGAGTTACGACCTCCTCGACCCATCAGAGCAGGCCCTCTTCCGCCGCATGTCTGTCTTCACGGGTGGGGGCACCCTCGAAGCCATTGAGGCCGTATGCGGGCCACCGGACGATGGACGGGGGACGGAAACAGATGAGGGACGATGGGCGATGGACGATGAGGGTAAGGACACCGGTTCGACAACCCCATCG
>JBJMMB010000537.1:0-11032 GCA_045805005.1 Chloroflexia bacterium | reverse complement strand
CGCTCTCGCGCTCCAAGCCGGCTATGCGCAGAAGCTCGTTGAGGAACTGCCCCGCCGCGCCCACGAAGGGGCGGCCCTGCTTGTCCTCGTGGTAGCCCGGCCCCTCGCCTATGAACACCACCTCGGCGTGGGGGTTGCCCTCGCCCGGCACGGCGTGGGTGCGGGTTTTGGCGAGGCGGCAAAGCTGGCAGACCTTGACCTGCGCCTCCAGGTCCTTCAGGCTCGCCCTCTCCAGCGCCACTCCACTGCCGCCCTCTGCCATGCTCAAATCGTACCCTTGATATTGCGTATTCCGTATTGCGTATTGCATTCGGCTTCTGGTGTGAATTATACGCCAGGTGGGAGGGGGTAGCAAGCAGGTTCCTTCGGGACAAGCGTTCAGATTTGAGATAACGAATATCTGTGTAGGGCCGGAAGTTAATTATGCGGACGACCCCCGTTGCCTGCCCTGGTTGCGTGCTCCGGCGTTTGTAGTAAACAAACTGGGCAGGCAACGGGGGCCTGCCCCTACGCGGGCTTCGTCATGGGAAATGCTAGTGCTTCCTTGCTCAGCCGGATAGGGATCCGCTTTCCTCCCACCAGGAGCGGGCGGCGCGGAGGAAGGCGACGGCTCGTTGTATTATGGCAAGGCCCTGCTCGGTGGAGCTTTCGACGGGGTAGTAGGCGAGGAGGGCGGCGTGGAAGTCTCGAATGGCGCGGCCTGGGGGCGAGGTGGGGGGCAATAGCTGCATGGCCTCCAGCTTGGTGAGGTTCCAGACGCGGATGGGGTCGTTTTGTTGGAGGCTTAGGAGTTGGAAGAGGACGGGCCAGACTTCGGTGGAGAGGAGGCGGACGTGGCGCTGGAGGCGGCCGCCTCCGTGGTCGAGGAGCCCGTTGGAGAGGTGTTCGGGCTCGGTTGCCAGGGTTGAGAGGCTGGCCCTCGCGGAGGCGAGCAATTGCTCGGGTGTGGCCTCGGGTAAGGGGAGGGTGCCGGCGATCAGGTGATAGGCGCCGGGGATGGGCCCAACCCAGTCGTCTCGGCCCTTGCCCGGGTAGGCGTAGCACTGGATATAGCTGAAGGGGGTGGTGTCGATCTTCGCCAGGTCTCGGTGGATGGCTATGGAAAGCTCGACGGGCAGGCGGCTGTTACTTGTGAAGACCGAATCTTGCAGGTACAGGCGGAAGTCGATGTCACTGCTGCCTGGTATTATGCCGCCTTTCAGGGCAGAGCCGTGGATGAGGAGGCCGACGAACCAGGGCGCGGTGTGCGCCAGGTAGACGGCGGCGGCCTGCGACGCTACGCGGGCGGATTCGGGTGGTAGGCGAGTTAGGTCCATGGTATTCCCCTGTATGGCTTAGAACTACCAAGACACCAAGAACACCAGCATATGAAGAAAGGAACCGCAAAGACGCAAAGAGCGCAAAGAGCGCAAAGAGCGCAAAGATTTATAGGGGTTTGCAACCGCAACGGCGCAGAGTATCAGTAGTATAGGCTCTGCGCCGCTGCGATTCATCAGGACCTTGGCGAACTTTGCGCTCTTTGCGTCTTTGCGGTTCCTTTCTTCAAGGGATTTAGACGCGCTCGCGCCAGTAGTCCAGGAGGTCGCGGAGGGTTTGCTCGTAGGGGATGGTGGGTTTCCAGCCGGTGGCTTCCATGAACTTGGAGGAGTCGGCCCAGAGGATGGTGACGTCGGAGGGGCGGAGGCGGGTGGGGTCTACACGTACTTCTACGTCTACGCGGGACATGCCGAGGAGCATGTCTAGGGAGTCCTGGACGGGGCGGGTGCCGCCCGAGCCTATGTTGTACACCTCTCCGGGCTTGCACTTCTCTAGGAGGAGCCAGTAGGCGCGCACCATGTCGCGCACGTCGGTGAAGTCGCGCTTGCTGCTGAGGTCGCCCACGTAGATGACTGGCTCCTGCTGGCCTTTCTCGATGCGGGCGATTTGCTGGGCGAAGCTGGAGTCTACGAAGTTCTCGCCGCGGCGGGGACCGCTGTGGTTGAAGCCCCTGGAGACGATGGCTTTGATGCCGTAGCTCTGGTGGTACTGGTAGGCGAGCATCTCCTGGGCGACCTTGCTGACCGCGTAGGGGGAGAGGGGTCGCAGGGGGTTGCTCTCTTTCATGGGGACCTCGTCGGGGTAGACGAGGCCGTACTCTTCTGAGGAGCCGGCGATTTGGATGAGAGGGTCTATGCCGGCGAGACGGATGGCCTCGAAGATGTTTAGCTGGCCGAGTATGTTGTCTTGCAGGGTGGCAGCGGGGGAGTTCCACGAGGTGGGCACGTGGCTCTGGGCCGCCAGGTGAAAGATGCGATCGGGGCGGACCGCGGCGATGAGCTTGTTGACGCTGAAGGGATCGAGCAGGTCGCAATCTACGAGGTTTATCTTGCCCTGCTGGAATGCGGCGCTCAGGGTTTCGACGCTGGCGACGCCGGGCTCTATCATGTGGAGATGGGCGTGCAGGTGAGCGAGGTGCTCGAGCCTGCTGCGGCGACGGTAGATGCCGAAGATTTCGACGTCGGAGCGGTCGAGCAGGAAGTCGACCATGTGGCTGCCCGCAAAACCTGTAATACCGGTTATTAAGACTCTCAAAACCGTTCCTCCAAGTCTATGTTCGCACCATTATACAGTAGTGAGTTGTGGATTGCTAAAGCCGAGACGAGGGACGAACCGCTAAGACGCAAAGAGCGCAAAGTTCGCTAAGACAATAATTCACCGCAGAGACGCAGAGAGCGCAGAGTCCGCTGATGAATGAATAGGCAGGCCGGGACGCGCTTACTGGGTTGGGTGGTTGGCGGGCGCTATATTCATTGGGGGCCGGCGTCTAACACTTGTCGGGGAGAAATGTGTCGGGGGCGATAGTGGTGTTGGGGGGGAGGCGGTTGTTGGCGCCAATGGTGGCGTTGGGGCCGATAGCTGTGGTGGGTTCCAGGGTGGTGTTGGGGCCGAGTCGGGCGTTGGTGGCGAGGATGCTATCGCTGCAATCGCAGGAGGGTCCGAGGGCTGCGCCTTGCCAGGCTACGAGGCGTTGAAGGTGGGCGTCATTGGCGACCCGGCAATCGTCGCCGAGGACGGTGGGGCCAACAATGTGGGCTCTTGCTTCGATGGAGCAATGGCGACCAACGACCAGGGGAGGGGTGATGGTGACTGAGCTGTCTATGAAGGTACCTTCGCCGGCCCATATTCCGGAGGCGACAAGCTCGCCCTGAGGGGTGAGGCCGTCCGGGAGGGCGCCATTGAGGAGGCCGGCGTGGGCCTGGAGGTATTTGGCGGGGGTGCCTATGTCGATCCAGTAGGCGGGGGTGCGGTAGGCGTAGAGGGGGTCGCTCAGGACCAGGAGCGTGGGGAAGAGGCCGCGCTCGACCATGTGGTACTCGCCCGCCGGGATGTGGGCGAGGATTGCGGGCTCCATGATATAGGTGCCGGTGCTGACGGAGGTGGACCTGGTTTCGCCTGGCCGGGGCTTCTCGGTGAAGCGGAGGATGCGGCCGTTGGGTTCGAGGTCTACCGCGCCGTAGGAGGTGGGGTCTTCGACTTCGGCCACAGCTATGGTGCAGATTGAGCCGCTTTGTTTGTGGAAGCGGAGCATGGCCGTGAGGTCAATGCCCGTGATTACATCGCCGCTGAGGACCAGGAAGGTATCGCCGGGGTCAAGGTAGGGTTCGACGTTCTTGATGGCGCCGCCGGTGCCCTGGGGCTCGGGTTCGCTCGCATAGGTGAGTTTCACGCCGAGGTCGGACCCATCACCGTAGACCGCCCTGAAGTTGTCGGCCAGGTAGGCCATGGCCAGGACGATATCGGTTATTCCGTGGGTGCGCAGGAGGTGGAGGATGTGGTCGAGGAGGGGCCGGTTGACCAGGGGGATGAGGGGCTTGGGCGTGGCGGCTGTCAGAGGGAGCAGCCGGGTGCCTTTGCCGCCAGCGAGGATTACGGCTTTCAGATTTCCTCTTTCTGCCGCCAGTAATCGAGCACGTCGCTGAGGGTCTGATCGAGCGGGATACGGGGCTGCCAGCCGGTTTGGCGAACGAAGCGGGTGTTGTCGCAAACCAGGATGGGGATGTCGGAGGGGCGCATCCTGGCGGGGTCTTGCCTAACTTCTACCTTGACCTGGCTCCTGGAGAGGAGGGTATCGAGAAGCCATTGCATGGTGCGGCCCTGGCCGGAGCCCACGTTGTAGACCTCTCCCGGCTCGCCGGCGGTGACGGCCAGGTGGTAGGCACGGACCATGTCGCGCACGTCGGTGAAGTCGCGCGCGGCATCGAGGTTGCCGACGAACAGGACAGGCTCCTGGAGACCCTTTTCTATACGGGCTATCTGCCTGGCGAAGGCTGCGGCCACGAAGTTCTCCTGCTGGCCGGGGCCTATGTGGTTGAAGGGGCGCACACGGATGGTCTTCTGGCCGTAGGCGAGGAAGTGCTCCAGGGCCAGGGCGTCCTGGGCTATTTTGCTGACCGCGTAGGGGTTGTTCGGGCGGAAAGGAGTATCCTCGTCTATGGGGATGTCCTGTGGGCGGACCAGGCCGTACTGCTCGGAGGAGCAGACGACCAGCACGCGGGCGCCGGGGTAGGTTTCCCGCAGGGATTCGAGCAGGTTCAACTGGCTGAGTATGTTGTTTGTGATCGTGGACTCAGGATGGCGGAACGCTTCGGGGACGTTGCTTTGAGCCGCGAGGTGAAACACGTAGTCGGGCCGCACCCGGTCCACCATGCCAGCAACCTGCGCTCGGTCGGTGAGGTCGGCGGGAGCCAGCGACCAGGAGCGTTCAGCGCCGAGCCAGGAGCCGGGCATGCGGTGGACGTTGCCGTAAAGCTCCCAACCGGTCACCGTGTGCAGATAAGCCAACAGGTGCCTGCCGGCAAATCCACCCGCCCCGGTTATGAGAGCTCGAGCGGGTGGAGCGGGGGGGGATGGTTGGGGGGAGGACATGGGACTCGTAAAACGTGAAACGTGAAACGTGAAACGTAAGGGATGTAGGGGAGTTGATTCGTAATACTGAACCAAGTGAGCCTACCACCATTACGCTTTACGTTTTACGCTTTACGCATATATGCTACCCTGCTGTGGACCTGGCCTTGATCGCGTTAGTCCGGTGGCCGTTGCTGTCGGCTGTGGAGTTGGGGGCGAGGATTTCTAGCTTCTCGTCTTTGGAGAGGCCGGCCTCGGCTCGGAGGAGGTCGGCTTTGTCGGTCTTCTCCCAGGGGGCGTCTATGTCGGTGCGGCCGAAGTGGCCGTAGGAGGCGGTGGCCTTGTAGATTGGACGGCGGAGCTTGAGGTCGCGGATGATAGCGCCGGGGCGCAGGTCGAAGTGCTTGAGGACCAACTCCTGGATCGTTTCGTCGGGAATGCGGCCTGTGCCAAAGGTCTCGACCATGATGGAAATGGGCTTCGCGACGCCGATGGCGTAGGAGAGCTGGAGCTCGAAGCGGTCGGCGAGTCCCGCGGCGACCACGTTCTTGGCGACGTAGCGGGCGGCGTAGGCAGCCGAGCGGTCAACTTTCGTCGGGTCTTTGCCCGAGAAAGCGCCGCCGCCGTGGCGGGCCACCCCGCCGTAGGTGTCAACTATGATCTTGCGCCCGGTGAGGCCGGCGTCGCCCATGGGGCCGCCCGTCTCGAACCTGCCGGTGGGGTTCACGTAATATTTGGTGTTGTCGTCCAGCAGGTGGGCGGGGACGACCTTCTCGATGACCTCTTTCTTTATCGCAGCCTCAATCTCTTCGTGGCTTATGTCGGGCTCGTGCTGGGCGGAGACCACGATGGTATCAACCCGCACCGGCTTGCCGTAACTGTACTCGACCGTGACCTGGGCCTTGCCGTCGGGGCGCAGCCAGGGGAGGACTCGGTGCCGACGGGCGTCGGCGAGCCGCTTGGTCAGCTTGTGGGCCAGGGAGATGGTGAGGGGCATGAGCTCTTCGGTCTCGTTGCAGGCGAAGCCGATCATCATGCCCTGGTCGCCCGCACCGATGGCCTCTATCTCCTCGTCGGGGGACATCTCGCCCTGCTTGGCCTCCAGGGCTTCGTTGACGCCCATGGCAATATCCTGCGACTGTTCTTTGATGGAGACGATCACGCCGCAGGTGTCCGAGTCGAAGCCGTACTTGGCGCGGGTGTAGCCCGCCTGCATGATGGTCTCGCGGGCGATCCTGGGGGTGTCAATCCATGCCTTGGTGGTTATCTCGCCCATGACGATGATCAGGCCGGTGGTGGTAGCGGTCTCGCAGGCCACCCGAGCGTCCGGGTCCTTATCGAGGATGGCGTCGAGCACGGCGTCCGAAATCTGGTCACAGAGCTTGTCGGGGTGCCCTTCGGTCACCGATTCGGAGGTGAGGAAGACCTGAGGTGAAGACATGAAGGTCGATTGATGCTGGGTCTTGTCCATAGGTTGTTCTCCTGTGCTTATTGCGTATTGCGTATTGCGTATTGCGTATCTGCCTACGCAATACGCAATACAAACTAGGTGCCGCTCTCCCAGGAGGAGAGATATTTCGTTTGGTCTTCGGTGAGCTTGTCTATGTTTATACCCATTGAGAGGAGCTTGAGGAGGGCGATTTCGTGGTCCAGCTCCTGGGGGATGACGTAGACCTTGGCCTCCAGGTTGTCGCCGTTCTTGACCAGGTACTCGGCGGCGAGGGCCTGGTTGGCGAAGCTCATATCCATGACGCTGGCGGGGTGGCCCTCGGCGGCGGCCAGGTTGACCAGGCGGCCATCGGCCAGGAGGTAGAGCTTGCGGCCGTCGGGGAGGACGAACTCCTCGACGAAGTCGCGCACCTGGCGCTTTTTGCCGCCCGCCATGTCGGCCAGGGCGGGGATGTTGATTTCGTCGTTGAAGTGGCCGCTGTTCGCCATGATCGCGCCGTTCTTCATGTTCTGCATATGGGCCTTGTCGATGACGTTGAGGTCGCCGGTGGCGGATATGAAGATATCGCCTACTTTGGCGGCTTCAAGTAAGGGCATGACCTCGAACCCCTCCATCACGGCCTCCAGGGCGCGCACAGGCTGGACCTCGGTGACCACGACGCGGGCACCCATACCGCGGGCGCGCATGGCGATACCCCGGCCACACCAACCGTAGCCGCATATGACCATGATTTTGCCGGGCAGGAGGATGTTAGTGGCGCGCATCACGCCGTCGATGGTGCTCTGGCCGGTGCCGTAGCGGTTGTCGAAGAGGTGCTTGGTGTCCGACTCGTTGACGGCGATCACGGGGAACTTGAGGACGCCCGAGGTTTCCATAGCCTTGAGACGAATGACGCCTGTGGTGGTCTCCTCGCTGCTACCGATCACATCGTTGAGGAGGGAGTGGCGCTCTTCGGCGGGGAGTTGGCCGGCCCAATCGCGGACCCTGGGATGCACGTCGTTGAGGCGGTCGAGGGCGATGAAGAGCATGGAGGAGACAAGGTCGGCGCCGTCGTCCATGGTGATCTGGGGGCGGTGGTCCAGGGCGGAGACGATATGGCTGTAGTAGGTGTCGGTGTCCTCGCCCTTGACGGCGAAGGTGGATACGCCGTGGTTCTGCACCAGAGCCGCGGCCACATCGTCCTGGGTAGAGAGGGGGTTGGAGCCGCAGAGGGCCAGGTCGGCGCCGCCGGCCTTGAGCGTGCGCATGAGGTTGGCGGTCTCGGCGGTGACGTGGAGGCAGGCTGCCAGGCGCAGGCCCTCGAGGGGACGCTCGCGCTCGAAACGCTCGCGTATCTGCCGGAGCACGGGCATCTCGGCCTCGGCCCACTCTATTCGCCTTTGCCCGTGGTCGGCCAGGCTCAAGTCCTTGACGTGGCACTTGACGGGCGCACCTTCGGTCAATGGGATCTGATTCGATTGGGTTTCCAGTACCATAAGTTTGTTCTTCTCCTTATTGAATTAGCTACGACTCAGTCGATTCAGTCGATCGCCGGTCGATTTCTCGCTCTTCGGCTCTGGCCGGGCCCTCCCGCAGCTTTACCTCCACCAGGTTGAGCAGTTCATCGATATCGAAAGGCTTGTAGAGGACGCCGATGTTCTTCTGCATCAGGTAGCCTTCTATTTCCTTGAGGTCTTTAATAGCGCCGCTGCAGACGATGACGGGTATTCCGGCGGTATCGCGGTCCATCTTGAGGCGCTGGACGAACTGCCAGCCGATCTTTTCCTCCCCGAAGACGTGGTCGCTTATGACCAGATCGGGCTGGATAGTCTTGACGTGGGCCAGCATCTGCGGCTCGAATGAGAAGAGATGCACCTCGTAGCCTGCTTCTTCCTGGAGGATCTCGCGGAAAAGCTCGAGTATCTCTTGCGTGTCGTTGATGACCATTATCCTCTTGGGCATCGTGGAAGCGTCCTCATGTAGATTGTGGGATAGCGCTCATTGCCTGGGTGATAACGGGCTCGTCACCGAAATTCTCTTGATAACGCTCTGTGAATTCCTCCCGTGTGTAGGCGTGGGACTGAGTACCATATTGCTCGATGGCGTATACGGCGGCGAGAGAGGCCACGCGCCCAGCGCGCTGGATATCCATGCCCGCCTGCAATGCAAATACGAGGCCACCCAGGTAGGCATCGCCCGCGCCGACGGGGTCGGCCACTTCCCGCGGCCGCGCCGGGGGGATCGAGGCCACTTCGTCTTTGGTCATGATAACCGAGCCGTGCTTGCCTTTGGTGATGACGACCATCTCCGCGTGCTCCATTATATCCTTCGGCTCGAGCCCCGTCTTGTTTTTGATCATCTCGTACTCATAGTCGTTGGCGACGACCACGGCAGCGCCACGCACGCCTTCGGACAGTTCCTCGGGGCTCAGGCGGATTATCTGCCAGATGGGGGAGTAGACGTAGGGCACACCCATCTCCTGGCACTCGCGGGTGAAGCGGGCAATGGGCTCGGGCTCGGTGGGGCCGATGATCACCAGGCCGAGTTCCTCACGGGGAATGTTGGAGAGGGAGAGTTGCTTGTCGTGGGCCATAGCCCCGGTGTAGAAGCCGGTGATCTGGTTGTTGTCGAGGTCGGTGGTTATGTAGCAGGTGGCGGTGAACTCGTCGGGCACCACGTCAATGTAGCGGGTATCGATGCCGTGGCGGGCCATCCACTCGGCGTACTCGGTCCAGTCGTTAGCGCCGACGGAGGAGAATACAACCGGGGGGGCACCCAGCAAGGCCATGGTATAAGCGACGTTGGCTGCCACCCCACCGCGCTGGCGCTTGAGAGTGTCTACAAGGAACGAGACGTTGAGCACGTGGATTTTATCGGGCAGTATATGGTCTTTGAAGTGCCCAGGGAAGTCCATGATATTGTCATAAGCAATCGATCCTGTGACGATAACGCTCATTCGGGTTCCTTGTGAGTACTGAGTACGAGGTGTTGGGTGCTGGGTGTTGGGTGTTGGGCCGCTCTTGGGTGCGGCATTTCCCTGGCACCCGACACCTGGTCTCCCGCGCTTATGCGGATTAGATTCTCCTCGTAGGGAGGGCGGGCAATCCCTGCCTCTGTGATTATAGCGTCAATGAGATTGGACGGTGTGACATCGAAGGCGGGGTTGTAGGCTTGCATGCCGGTGGGAGCGATAGGAGAGCCGCGATGGTGGGTCAATTCGTCGGGGTGGCGCTCCTCTATGGTGATGTGATGGCCCGTTGGAATGGAGAGATCAAGCGTGGAAGTGGGGGCAGCTGAGTAGAACGGGATGGTATGACTACCGGCGAGCACAGCCAGGCTATAAGTACCGATCTTGTTGGCCAGGTCGCCGTTGGCGACTATGCGGTCGGCGCCGAGCAGGACGGCGTCCACGCGGCCCGCGCGCATGAGGGAGGCGGCCATGCTGTCGGCGATGAGGGTGCAGGGGATGTCCCACTGGAGCAGTTCCCAGGCGGTCAGGCGCGCTCCCTGGAGGAGGGGGCGGGTCTCGTCCACCCAGACGTGCAGGCGTTTACCCTGGCGGTGAGCGGTGTAGATAACACCGAGGGCAGTGCCGATACCACCGGCGGCGAGGGGCCCGGTGTTGCAGTGGGTGAGGACGTTCATGCCGTCTTCGAGGAGGGCGGCGCCGTGCTCGCCCATGGCGAGGTTGGCCTCACGATTGGCGGTATCTATGCGGGCGGCCTCGTCGTACACTGCCTGCTTCACCACGGGCACGCTGCCCGATTGAGCGACGCGGTGGGCAGCGGACATGACAGTGTCGAGCGCCCAGGGGAGGTTGACGGCGGTGGGGCGGGTGGCGCGGAGGGTGCGAGCCGCGGCCTCGATATCGGCCAGGAGGGATGGGATGTCGGGCGCGGAGGAGAGACCGGCGGCGAGGGCGAGGCCGTAGGCGGCAGCAATGCCTATGGCGGGCGCGCCCCTCACCTTCATGACGCGAATAGCCTCAGCGAGTTCGTCTATGGAGCCGCAGTGGACGTATTCGAGGGCCAGGGGCAAGAGGGTCTGGTCCACCAGCTTGATGGAGCCACCGGGGAGGTATTCAACAGGTTGTGGAACGTCGTGTGGCAATTGAAAATGCAAAAAAAGTCCTCTCGGCACGAGAGAACAGAGCATCGCAAGTTCGTCTCTCTCATCTTTCAGGTAGAAACCTGTCGGACTTGGCACCGCCGGCCTCGCGAATTGCGAGACCCGGTTGCCGGGCTTCACGGGGCCGATCCCTCCGCCCATCTCGATAAGAGTCACAATGTTTCGTTTTTGTCGCAGGTTTCATGATAGCATAAGCGGGGATGAGTGTCAAGGCAAGGAGCGCTACGCCAGGGGCTAGACCCTGCATGTGGGGTTAGGGGTAAAAGAAACGTTTGGGGGACACCCCCAAGCCCCCGGCAGGGAGTCCAGGCCCCCAAGCCCCTCAGGTGGTCAGCGCGGAGGATTCGGATGTTGTGCGGCCCAAGAGTGAAGCCCGCCGGATCATGGCCGCACCGGCGAGGGCCAGCACGAGGAGGCCCGCGATCCATAGCCAGGTGCCTAGGGAGGACCAGTTTACCCTGTGGACGGAGGCATCGACTAATATGAGGCCGAGGATGGCAAGCACGCCAAAGGCTAACTGGCTTACGCCCATGTTGAGGAACTCGATGGGAGCGGCGGCGCGGGATAGGACGAGCGAGCCCGTAGCGAGGG
>JBJMMB010000536.1:0-12076 GCA_045805005.1 Chloroflexia bacterium | reverse complement strand
CGCGGCCAGCAGACCCCAGGTGGCCACGCCCACAGTGCAGGCGGCTAACCCTCGGCGACCCGCCCTGAAGGAAGCGAGCCCCAGGAGCAGTGGCGCCAGGGCGATGCTCTGTATCTTGGTGCCCAGGGCCAGCGCGTAGCCAACCCAGGCGGGCCCGTAAGCCCCGCGATCCAGAGCCACCACCGAGGCGACGAGGAAGAGCGTGTAAACGGAGTCGGTCTGGCCCCAGATACTTGACACGTACAGGACGGCCGGGCTAAGGGCGTAAAGGGCGCAAGCGGCCACGGCTATTGTCGGGCCCCGCGCTCTGAGCGCCCAGGCCAGCAGCGCGGCGGTTAGTAGGTCGGCTAACAGCGAGGGGAGTTTCAAGAGCGCGATCAGTGCCGGGCTGTCTGTCGAAGTAGCGGAAAGCGCCGGGGGTCCGGCCAGGGAAGCAGCCGCGCCGAACAGGTAAAGGAGGAGGGGCGGATAGTGGGTCGTGGTGTGGTCGTAGACTTCTACCAGGCCGTGAGCCGCGATGGCTCGCGCCCACTGCTGGTAAATCTGCACATCAGCCGATGTGCGAAGGTCTACTGCCAGAAGCGGCAACCGCGCCAGCAGTCCGATGAGGAGGACGACCGCTACTCCAGGCCACCATGCGCGCGCTGCCCGAGGCCGGGCTGCGGCTTGCACCCTCAAGTCGTCTGCTCGCAGGGTCATTGGCATCACCAGGTGTGAACAAGAAGTCGTATGGCGATATTCTAAGTGGCGGATAGACCTGGGTCAAGGTGGCGCCAAATTGGGTATTGACAAGTGCCCAAAAAAGTGATATAAAGTGAATGAAGTTCATTCTTAATCGATATTGCAGGCTAGGTAAACCCCGATAATAGGATCGAAAGCGCGGATGACGACGAAGACGATTACAAGTGAAGGCATCAGAACAGGCAGGTCACATGGGACCGATAAGCGGCAGGCCATTGTCGAGGCCGCGCGGGCTCTGTTCACCACCGAAGGGTATGAGAGCACGACCATCGCCGACGTGGCCCGGAGGGCCGGGGTGGCAGTTGGTACCGTGTACCTCTATTTCAAGAACAAGCCCGAATTGCTCTTTGCGGTCAAGGGCGACTTTGAGCGTGAGTTCCTTGAGTTCCTGGCCCAGCCTGAGTTACAGGCCATCCCTCACCACCTGCGAACTCGCCCTTTGATTGAGGCCTGCTTCGCGATGTGCACCCAGCAAACCGAGAACGTGCAACTGATGGGCGTGCCCATGCAGATGGTGGGCGAGATGTACCATAAAATGCCAGGGCAGATCGAAAGCGCGCTGGAAGCGATGTTCAACGAGGCGATAGCCGCGGGCGCGTTCCGTCTGGTGAATACCCATGAGGCCGCGGCCGTAGCCTATGGCATGGTGCACCAGGCGCTTGACCAGTGCTTCTGCGTTGAGGACGGCAGAAACCAGGAGCGCTACATCGCGACCCTTGTGGACGTCCTGGAGCGCTGGCTTGTCAAACCGGAACTGCTGAAGACTTAGTGTACACGGGAACAATAGAAGACCGGGCAGGATTTGCGCGGTCTCTTTTTTTGGCCCAAACCCGATGAATGAACTTCATTCTTGTTGCGTAATTATGTTATCTGGAAGGGAGAACTGAAATGTTCGCTTCACTTGGCAGGTTTATCTATCGGTGGCGCTGGGCTGTGCTTGTGGCCGGGCTGCTTTTCCTGGTTGCCAGCGCAGTCTTCGGGACCAGCGTCTTCGCCAGCCTCAAAGGTGGGGGCTTCTACGACCCCAATGCCGAGTCGACCAAAGTGTACGACGCCATCCCAGCGAAGCTTGCTCGGGATCCGGGTGCGCTCGTGGTCCTCTTCTCAGCGACCGACGGCACGAAGGTTGACACCCCGGCCTATAGGCAGGCCGTGGAGGCTACGCTGGCGAAGGTCGAGGGGAAGCCAGGCGTGGGGCACATTACCACCTTTTACAACTCGGGCGCACCCCAGTTCGTATCGAGCGATAAAGCGAGCACCTACGCCGTGGTGGGCATGACAGGCGACCTGGAGGCGCAGCAGAAGAGGTTGAAAGACCTGCGCCCGCTCCTGACCAGCGACCGCTTGCAGGTGCGCCTCGGAGGACAGCCCGCGGTCAGCGAGGAGATCAACGCCCAGGTGAGCAAAGACCTGGAGAGCGCCGAGACGCTGACCTTCCCGATCCTGGCCATCCTGCTGATATTCATCTTCGGCAGCCTGGTAGCGGCGGCGCTACCCCTCGTGGTGGGCGGGTTCGTTATCCTGGGATCGTTCCTGATTCTGCGAATTGCCACCAACTTTACCGACGTGTCGATCTTCGCCATCAACGTGATCACCATGCTCGGTCTTGGGCTGGCCATCGACTACAGCCTGTTCATGGTGAGCCGCTTCCGCGAAGAGTTGAACGGGCATGACGGCAACGTAGCCCACGCCCTCACAGTAACAATGCAGACGGCGGGGCGGACGGTGGTCTTCAGCGGACTGACCGTGATGATAAGCCTGCTCAGCTTGACGGTCTTCCCAATGATGTTCCTCAAGAGCATGGGTCTCGGGGGCGCGGCGGCGGTGTTCGGCGCTATGCTCACAGCCCTGACCGTGCTGCCCGCGCTGATGGCTGTGCTGGGCCGGCGGGTTAACTCGCTGTCGGTCCGGTCGCTGTTCAGGCGCAACCGGTGTGTCGAGGCCGAGGCGTCCGGGCAGGCCGGCTTCTGGTTCACCGCCAGCCGCTTCGTGATGCGCCGCCCAGGGCTGGTGCTCGTGGCTACCCTGGTGCCCCTGGCGGTGCTGGGCCTCCCCTTCCTGCGGGCCACCTTCTCCACCCCGGACGCTCGCAGCCTCCCCGCCGGCAGGGAGAGCCGCCTGGTGAGCGAGGCCCTGGCGAGCGACTTTCCGAGGAACGAAACCGAGCCCATCCAGATCCTCACCACGGCTCAAGGTAACGCCTTCAGCCCCGCAAACCTGGGTGCGCTGTACGACTACACGCGGCAATTGGCCGCTCTGCCCCACGTGGCGCGCGTGGAGAGCCTGGTGAACCTTGACCCAAGGCTCGACAAGGCCGGCTACGCCGGTTTCTACTCGCAGGCCAATCTTGCTGCAAACCCGCAGGCTGCGCAGGCGGCAGCGCAGTTCGCCGGAGGAAGCTACAGCCTGGTTTCGGTTATCTACGACAGCGGCCCGCTGTCGAAGGAGAGCCAGGACCTGGTGCACAATATCCGCGCCTTGAACCCGCCGGCGGGATTGACCCCCCAGGTGGGTGGCAACCCGGCGTTCCTTGTTGATTTCCTCGGCAGCCTGGCGGCCAGCGTGCCCGCGGCCATCGGCCTGATCGTTACCGCGGTCTTCCTGCTGCTCTTCCTCATGCTGGGCAGCGTGGTGGTGCCGCTGAAAGCTGTGGTGCTCAATATCCTGTCGCTTTCCGTCAGCTTCGGTGCGTTGGTGTGGATATTCCAGGACGGCCATCTCGCCGATAAGCTGGGCTTCACACCCACGGGGAGCATCGACGGCACACAGCCCGTGCTGATATTCGCCATCGCCTTCGGGCTATCGATGGACTACGAGGTCTTCTTGCTTAGCCGCATCAAAGAGCACTTCGACCGCACCCATGATACCACCGCGGCGGTGGCTGCGGGAGTGCAGAAGACCGGCGCGATCATCACCAGCGCGGCCCTTCTGCTGGTGGTGGTGATAGGTGCATTCTCCACTGGCGCGATCATCTTCATCAAGGAAATAGGCATCGGCCTGTCGCTGGCGATTCTGGTGGACGCCACCATCGTGAGGATGCTCCTGGTGCCCGCCACGATGCGCCTGCTGGGACGCTACAACTGGTGGGCCCCGCGACCCCTCGCCAGGATCTACAACCGCCTCAACCTGGGCGAGGTCGAAACCGAGACGCGACCGACCCGAAGAGAACTACAGGCCGTAGGCGGAGAGTAGGAGTCATAGGCAAGAAAGCAACAGCCAACTGCCGCTCCCGCCGGCAGTTGGCTGTTGCTTTCTTGCCCTCCAACAACCTGCGGCCGTGGGGGCTTGCCCCCGATTCCTCATAATTTCCACCTTGCATTGTAAAAACTCGTGTGCTATAATACCTGTGCCGCAGTACAAACACCCTGATTGTAGTGCGATTGGCACGACAGAGTGTGGGGAGATGCCAGAGAGGTCGATCGGGGCCGCCTGCTAAGCGGTTAAGCGGTAATTAAGCCGCTTCTAGGGTTCGAATCCCTATCTCCCCGCCCCCACCCGCTTTTTGATCTCGTTCCCTTCAGGTGCGCGGCGGTCGGAGCTGTGGCGTATTCGGACTTATCAGATAGTGTAATCGGTACTCCAATTAGCAGTCTACCCTGGTATGTGCTGCGTTATCTGTTCAGGCTAACTGCTGAGCATGTTTGCTACTGTCATTCATATTCCAACTCATTTCCGTACAACATGCTGTAGCGCGTAACTACCGCGTAATGTAAGCCCCCAACTCGGTAAATTGTTCATAACTCTGGTCCCACCCCGCTATCTACCGAAATTGGTACTCCAAGTTGCCTAATTGAAAAATCGTGATAACATACAGCAGCAGATAGTGGGAATAAAGCACCGCGGATCAAAACATATCATTGTCTAATTCAACCACGGCTTTGGGCGTATTTTAGAGGTTTCAGCGCTAAAGAACCTCACCCAGAACAGGCAATAACGGACCGGACACGGCGAACACTTTCTTGCTTCAAATTACCGAAATTGGTACTCCAATTTCTACGAATCTACTTTGCCATTCAGGAGTATGACCCGATGGTCGAACACATGGAGCGCAACCTCTCGCTTGAGCTTGTGCGCGTGACTGAGGCCGCAGCCATCGCGGCCGGGCGCTGGCTGGGCCGGGGGGATAAGAACGCCGCGGACGGGGCCGCCGTGGAGGCTATGCGAGATACGCTGGCGCACATAGATATGGACGGTGTTGTGGTGATAGGCGAGGGGGAGAAAGACGAGGCCCCCATGCTGTTCATTGGCGAGGAGATAGGCAACGGCAACCCGCCCCGCGTGGACATCGCGGTAGACCCCATCGACGGCACCCGCCTCCTGTCGCTTGGTATGCCAGGGGCTATAGCCGTGGTGGCCCTGGCGGCGCGGGGCACCATGTATAGCGCCCCGCCCGGCGTATTCTACATGAGCAAGATCGCCGTCGGCAGGCGGGCCCGCGGGGCTATCGACGCGAACGCCTCGGTAGCGCAGAATATTTCCTCTGTATCCAAGGCGCTCGGGCGCGAGAAAGGCAACGTCACAGTCATGGTGCTCGACCGCCCCAGGCACGAGCAGCTCATCAAGGCGGTACGATCCACCGGGGCCCGAGTCAGGATCATACCGGATGGCGACGTGGCGGGGGCCATCGCAGCGGCCGAGGAAGGCACCGGGGTGGACATTCTCATGGGCATTGGGGGCGCGCCAGAGGCGGTTGTGGCGGCCTGCGCGCTGAAAGCCATGGGCGGCGACCTCCAGTGTAAGCTTTATTTCCGCGACGACGACGAGCGGCGCAACGCCGAGGCCCTGGGCGTGGACGTGGACGCAGTCCTCTCTCTCGACGACCTTGTCAAGAGCGACGACTGTTTCTTCGCGGGCACCGGGATCACCAGCGGCGACTTGCTCCGAGGCGTCCGCTATACCGAGGACGGAGCCATCACCGAGTCGGTGGTCATGCGCGCCCGTAGCGGCACCACACGATACATCAGGGCAGCGCATGGGCGGGACAAGCTGTCTCGCATTATAGGCGAGTAGCCATTTCATGGGATTTTGATTTCTAAAGCCAGCCTTATGAAGCATCACATTCATAATTCCATGCTCAAAGCTCAAAATTCTATACTTTCGCAAAAGGGAAAAATCAGATGATCAAGTCAAAGACTACGAAAACCACTAAGAATGGAGCTCTCAAGGAGGAGACTCCCGCCTCAGCCGGCGTGCAAACCCTGGCGCCAACGGAGAGCCCCGAGTCCAGGGAGACCGGTGTGGCTGTGCAGGGTGACGTGGCACCCGCTCCAACGGGCACGACCACGCGCCGCGGGGCCAGAGGCACCCGAGCAACCGCGCGCCAAAGCGCAGTGGTCACCGACAACCCGGAGGCCCAACAAGCCCCGGAACCGGTAATCACCCAGGCGGCTGTGCCGGCCCCTGCTAACTTGGAACCCCGAGAGAGCCCCGAGAGCCGGGATAACCTCGAACCACGGGAGAAGCCAGCGGCCAGGGAGAAGCTTGAGCCGCGGGAAAGGCTGGAACCCAGGGAGAATCTCGAGGTCAGGGAAACCCGAGCGCCTGTGCGTGACAACCTGGACTCGCGAGGCAACCTCGAGTCCAGAGAAAACCGCGCCCCCATGCGGGATAATAACCGCGACTACAGAGATAACCGCGGCTACCGCGAGAACCGTACCTCAAGGGACAATCGTGACCGGACTGACAACAGAGATCGCATGGACCGCGAACCTCGGGACGGGTACATCCCCAGGCAGCGCTACCAGCAGGATAACAGGCAGCAGATTCGAGAGCGCGATGCCGGGGTCGATAATCGCAACGGACTAACGCTGGCAGACCTGGAGAACAAGAGCCTCGATGTGCTTCAGGATATGGCCAAAGAGCTCGACATATCGGCCTTCAGCCGCCTCAAGAAGCAGGAACTCGCATTCCGCATATTGCAGGCCCAGACCGAGCAGCAGGGGAACATCTTCAAGAAGGGCATCCTCGATATCATGGAGGACGGCTTCGGCTTCATGCGCCTGTCAGGGTACCTGCCCAGCACCGACGACATCTACGTCAGCCAGAGCCAGATAAGGCGCTTCGCCCTGCGCACGGGCGACGAAGTGGTGGGCCAGGTGCGCCCGCCCAAGGAGAGCGAGAAATACTTCAGCCTTCTGCGGGTAGAGGCGGTCAATGGACAGGATGCCGAAACCGCCAAGCTGCGACCTCATTTCTCCGACCTCACGCCGGTCTTCCCCAAGCAGATGTACGACCTGGAGACCACCCCGCAAATATTGTCCACACGTTTGCTCAACCTGGTGGCGCCCATAGGCAAGGGCCAGCGTGGCCTGATCGTGTCGCCGCCCAAAGCGGGAAAGACGATGCTCCTCAAGGCCATCGCCAATGGTATCGCCACCAACTACAGCACCGAGGCACACCTGATGGTGGCCCTCATCGGTGAGCGCCCGGAGGAAGTCACCGATATGATGCGCTCGGTCAAGGGCGAGGTGATCGCTTCCACCTTTGATGAGCCAGTGGAAGACCACACCAAAGTGGCCGAGATGACGCTCGAGCGCGCCAAACGTTTAGTGGAGACCGGGCAGGACGTGGTTATCCTCCTCGACTCTATAACCAGGCTGGCACGCGCCTACAACCTGCAGATGCCTCCCTCCGGGCGCACCCTGTCGGGCGGTATGGACCCGATAGCCCTCTACCCACCCAAAAAGTTCTTCGGCGCGGCCCGCAACATCGAGGAGGGCGGCTCGCTCACCATCATCGCCACATGCCTGGTAGACACCGGCTCCCGCATGGACGACGTAGTTTATGAGGAGTTCAAGGGAACGGGCAACATGGAGTTGCACCTCGACCGCAAGATGTCCGAGAAGCGCGTCTTCCCCTCCATCGACATCCAGAAGTCGGGCACCCGCCGCGAAGAGCTGCTCCTCGACGAGAGCACCCTTCGGCAGGCGTGGACCATGCGCCGTATGGTAGGCGTCCTGGGCGGCACCGAGGGCCTGGAGCTCATGCTCGCCCGCCTCGCCAAGACCCGTGACAACTCGGAATTCCTGGCTACCCTCACGAAAGACGTTCTATGACGTAAAACGTAAAACGCAAAACGTAAAGGCACAAGGCGCAGGTGGTCTGCTTCCATCGAACCAGGCCAGCCTGCATCCCTTACGTTTTACGTTTTACGTTTTACGACTCCCATGCCCGCCTCCGACGCAACCCAGGAGCCTACCGAGGAGCCGGGGCCTCGGGCCTGGTGGCTCTCCACCCGGCGCCACCGGCCCGCCTGGCAAGCTCTTACCGCGGCGGGTATGGCCACCTTCACCGGCAGGCCCGCGGCCCACTTCAAAGCCGCCCGCCCCGGCGACCCGGTCCTCATCTACCTCGCCCGGCCTGATCACGCGATAAAAGCAGTCGCCGTAGTCGCCAGGCCCCAAAGCTCCGAACCCGACCGCCTGACCCCCAGCACCCAGCACCCAGTCCCCAACACCCAGCACCCGGTCCTCTCGCTGGACGTCCAGTACGCCTTCGAGATCCCCAACGCCCTGCCCTGGCGGGATATCCAGGCGTCCGAGGCGCTTGCGGGAGCGGAGCCGGTCAGGCAGCGGAGCAGCGGCACCCTGTTCGCTTTGACCGGGCAGGAGTTCGACTGCCTGCGAGATATGCTGGTGGCACGCAACCCCGAGCTTGGGGCGGCTTTCGCTTCGCTTGAGGCCGGCGCGTCCGGCGCGCGCCTGGCCGAGGAGAGCCCCGTCGAGCCTCCCGTAGTAGAGCGCGAGTCACCCGGGGGCCATAACGCCCTGCGCGAGGCGGTTCCAGGGTATGGAGCTTCCCGCATCCCCCGCGGCCTGGCGCCTTCCGGCCTCCCGGCTGTAGGCTCAATCGAGGAGTTGGAAGAGCTTACAGGGCTACCCGCGAGCGTGCTTCAGGAGGCTCGCGACCTGCTGGAAGAGGCGCGCCAGGTAGTGCTGAGCGGGCCCCCGGGCACGGGCAAGACCTGGCTCGCCCGTGGGCTGGCCGCGCTCGTGGCAGGCGACCCGGGGCGCGTGCAGGTAGTGCAGTTCCACCCGGCCACCACCTACGAGGACTTCATCGAGGGCCTGAAGCCACGCGTCGATCCCTGGGGCCACGTGACGTACGCGGTCACGCCCGGCCTCTTCGTGCGCATGTGCGAGGCGGCGCGTGCCGACCCCGCTCACCGGTACGTGCTGATGATAGACGAGATCAACCGGGCCCCGCTTGGGCGGGTCTTCGGCGAGTTGCTTTACGCGTTGGAGTATCGCGGGCCGCAGGGGGCGCTTGAACTCTCGCTCTCAGCGGGCATGGACGAGCCCACCGAGTCCTTCTACGTGCCCGAAAACCTGCTGCTCCTCGGTACCATGAACTCCGCCGACCGCAGCCTGGCGCTGGTCGACTACGCGCTGCGCCGCCGCTTCCGCTTCATAGAGCTGGAGCCGGATACCGGGGTGCTCGACCGCTGGCTCCGCGACCACGGTAACGGCGCCGGCGCACGCAGGGTGGTGCTCGACCTGTTCGGCGAGGTCAAAAAACGCCTGGCCGAGACCCTCGACCCCGACCACCGCCTGGGCCACA
This sequence comes from Chloroflexia bacterium, assembly GCA_045805005.1. Classification (GTDB taxonomy): domain Bacteria; phylum Chloroflexota; class Chloroflexia; order QHBQ01; family JADMIH01; genus JADMIH01. The sequence continues at coordinate 2,776 of JBJMMB010000536.1, read as the reverse complement.
GCTACTTCATGCTCGACCCGCTAACCGGCGCTGCCCTCGACCGCCTCTGGCGCACCGCCATCAAACCCCTCCTCTCCGAATACTTCATCCCCCCAGGCGGCGAGGTGGCGGACTTCGCGGCCCTCTTCGCCGAAGCAGCACAGGAGCTAGAGGCGATGGGTGGACCATGACGCGCAGTGCGCATCTGGTAAGTCGATGAACAAATCTGTAGGGGCGCCGCTTGCTGCGCCCATAGGCATCAAGCTAAAAGGGGTAATCCGCGCGGTGGTGAGCCATACAGGCACGACAAGGATATTTCCGTAGGGGCGGGCCCCCGTTGCCTGCCCTGGTCGTGTACCCCGAATGCCGGGGTGGGGCAACCTGCCCCCATAGGCGTCATTGCGCCTAAAACATGCTTCCAATCGCTTAGGTTGATACGCATGGGGGCAGCAAGCGGCGCACCTACAGGTTATACTTTGCAAAGCAGCTAACAAGCATAACACATCATGATACGCGAGATTACCACGAACCCGATACCGAGAAATGCCCAACAGCACGACCCCACCGTCTTCGTTCTTGAAGAAGGCGGCTCGCATGAATTGGCCCTTTCCCCGGCTGCATATGCTCAGTTGCGGAACCGCTACCCTCGGGAGTTAGATATGGGGCCATCGGAGCGGTCGGGCGTCTACCGGGTGGCAGCGCGCGATTACGTCGGGAGGATAGGGCTGCCTGGAGGCGGGATGCTCGTCATACGCCCAAAGGTGGGGGTGGGTAATCTGTTCCACATGCTCGCAGAGGCACCGGGGACGGCCCGCTTCTTCCCGCCGCCCACAGGCCTTTCCCCCGACCCCGAGATCTTTGGCTTCGTCATTGCGGCGCTCCTAGACCGGGCCGAGCACCTGCTCCGGCAGGGCCTCTACAGGGCCTATCTGCCTCGCGAGGAGGACCTGCCTCTGGTGCGCGGGCGGATCGTCCTCAGCGCGCAGTTGCAACGGTACGGCGACCTGAAGCACCGGCACGTCTGCGCCTACGCCGATTTGACGCACGACACCGCCGAGAACAGAGTGCTGGCCGCCGCGTTGCGCCTGGTGCCCGCGCTGCTCAGGAAGGGGCTGGACGACGGGCCGGTGCGCCGGGTGCGCGCCCTGCTGCCGCGTTTCGAAGGGGTGAGCATCCTCACGAGTGCCGAGGCCCTGGCGCTGCTCCCCTCCATAGGTTTGCATCGCCTGAACGCCGCCTACGGCCCGGCGCTGGGCCTCTGCCGCCTCGTCCTGCGCCACCTGACGCTCGCAGAAATGGCGGGCTCGCACCCCTTCGCCTCATTCCTGGTGGACATGCCCCGCCTCTTCGAGAGCTTCGTGACCGAGCGTCTGCGGGCCTACATGGCCCCTCGCGGCCTGCGCGTGGTGGCCCAGCAACGGGACTACCTGGACGAGGCCCGGCAGGTGGGCATTCGCCCCGACGTGCTGGTCTACCGCCGCGGCGGCTCGGCCCCCTTGCTGGTGCTGGACGCCAAGTACCGCCGCCTCGACGGCGACCACCCCGACCTCAACCGCGACCTCTACCAGGTGAGCGCCTACCTCGACCGCTACAGGCTCCGCCAGGGTGTGCTGGTCTACCCCCAGTTCAAAGAGGCCGCTCGCACCGAGCTAAGGCTGCGCGGCACCCCCAAAAGCCTCCACCTGGCTACGCTGGACCTGGGAGCGCGGGATGCGGTCGAGCTGGAACGCAACTGCGCGGCGCTGGCGGGGGAGGTGGCGGAGTTGAGCGAGGGGGGTGGTTGGTAGGGCCCAGGTATAGTTAGCAGCGTAGAAATGTGGTCGCTGAAGTTGGTTAAGTCACCTTCCTGCTTCCATCGGAGCCACTAGGAATTTGACTTTTCGAAACGCTCTACGATACTGATAATGCTTACCCTCCACGACAAGTCCGCCAGTCAGCCCTTCGCCCAATTCGGGCAATAGTTCACCGTAAGTTGTAGTGTTAATGACCTTGAATTGCAGCAACTCCTTCATACCCGGTGACACTGCTACTTCCGCAGCCACAATATCGCCAATACTAACCAACTCGTATGCTCGACCCTCTACCAGCCAGATGTCGGGTAGTACAGGCGTAACTCGTACAACCTCGAAGATTTCTCTAAGCATAGGGATCCTACCTATCCAACAAAGACTGTGCCCTTCTAACGAACTCGATTACCTGCGCCGTCGCCAGGCGGGGAGTATTGTGGAGCAACCTCGAAATATCGGCTGGCCCATGGACCCTTGAAGGGACGGAAATCTCCATGTCTGCAAGTATGCCCCGAGCTTCGGAAGCGCTTATGTCTATGCTCGCTCTTTCAGCGAATTCCAGTGGCGATAGTTCTATGCCGACTTCTGCTTCAAGGGTTCCCAAGACATTTCCCTCGATTACACCAACGCCCTCCAAGTCTCCCGGAAGGGCTATATGTAGAATTCCACTACCATAGCGCGTTTCTGCCGAGGTTGCAAACAATGTACCAACTAGAGGATCACTTGTTGCTGGCGTAATTCTCAGCCGTTGGAGCCCAGGATTACCTGGCCATCCTTTAGAAGTTCCACGGAACAGATATGCTAGTTCAACTATTGCCGCTTCTTCGGGATTTTCCAGAGTAAGGCCGATTAGTGGCGTGTCTTGACCCGGCCAAGGCTTCTCGGGTGCGTTGCCTGTTGGGTCAACCAAGGTGACCGGGTTACCGGCACCATAAGTATATGGCTGGTTGGTCGAGCTTTCAAGAGGGTCGCGGCTGAGGAATTGTTGCGTAGCCGGATCGTAATAGCGT
>JBJMMB010000535.1:0-4978 GCA_045805005.1 Chloroflexia bacterium | reverse complement strand
GGGCCATCTTGGAGGCGAGGGCGCTTTCGTCGGGGGGCTTGAGCAGGGCGGTGCGGCCGATCTCGCGCAGGTAGATGCGCACCGGGTCATCGACCGAGATCCCCTCCATGTTGAGGGCGCGGTCTATGACTTTCTCCAGGTCCTCCGGGCGCACCTCTTCTACGACCTCGCCCACACGAGCCAGGGCCGCGGCGTCTGGCTCGCCTTCTTCGGGCTCGGCTTCCTCGACCTCTACGTCCAGGCTGACCACCTCTATCCCATCGTCGCCCTCGGTGACCGGGCCATGAGCGCCCGCCCCGTGGCCGTTGCGCTTACCCGAGGCGGAGGCCGCCCCGCGCTTGCCCTTTGGGGCCACGGGAGCGTCGGGGACGTCCGAGTCGTTGATGAGGAGGGTATCGTAAATCTCATCGAGGGCTTCAACAAGGCTATCGCCACCACGGTTCCTCGACCTGCCGCTCTTGACGGTGTCTCCCAGGTCGAACCGCTCGGTTCGATCTGCTTCGCTCTTGCCGACCGCACCTTGGCCCAGGGCCAGAATGTCAAAAATCTCATCCGGCTCATCCACAATTCTGTGTATTATAGCCACTGCGGCCCGAACTGTTTCCACCTGAGCGCCGTGGCTGGCGAGGAAGTCCGCCGCGGGGCTCTCTCCCTCCGCGACGACGCCCAGGAGCAGGTGGTGCGTGCCCACGTAGTTGTGGTTCAACCGGCGTGCCTCGTCTAGTGCAAGCTGGATAACCAACTGCGCGCCTGGGCTCAATCCTTGCTTGCTCCAGGGCGGACGCGGCCGCTCCCCGTACTTCATGGGCAGTTCGACCAACCGGCGGGCGCTCTCGGGCTCGAACCTCAGTCGCGTCAGCACGTGGACGGCTACCCCCTCTTGCTCGTTGAGCAGCCCCAGCAGGATGTGCTCGGGGCTTATGTAGTCGTCATAGAAGCGGTCCGCCTCCTCCTGGGCGTGCTGAAGCACATTGCGAGCTTGTATTGTAAACCTGTCGAATTCTTCCCGCATTTCTTTCTCGATTCACTGACCACCGGTAGATATGGGGCCTAAATCCTCTCTATAGCCGGGCGGTACTCAGGGGTTCAACTCACGATGCAGACGGGCTATCACCTGGCTCACGAGCCCCCTGCTGATGCCCAGCTCATTAGCTACCTGCGCGATAGTTCTCATGTGGCCGTCCCGGAGGCCGTAGAACTTCGCGGCTATCTGGCGTTCCTCCTGCGACAGGTTGGGCAGCAGATTATTCACCTGCTCTATCAGCGCCTGGCGTTCGGCCTGCTCCTCGGGAGGCACCAGCACGCCGAACGCGGTCGGGTTGTACCTGTCGCCGTCTGCCGAACCGCTCAATGCCTTCAGGGCGCGGGCGAAATCGAGCACTCTACGCACCTGCTCGGGGGTCGTGTCCAGCTCTCGCGCCAATTCGCCCACCGTGGGCTCCCGAAGGCTCTGCCGCAGCAACTTGTGCGCGGCCCGGTGAAGTTGCGCTACCATCTCCACAACACGGGCGGGCATCCGCACCATGCGCCGCCGTTCGCGCACAGCCCGAACCATAGCCCGCTCCGCGCACCACGCGGCGTAGGCCGAGAACGTGTACCCCTTGCCGGGGACGTATGTGCGGGCCGCCATCTCCAGGCCGGCCTGGCCCTCACGCACGAGGTCGAGCAGCGACAGGCCCTGCCCCCTGTACCACAGGGCTATGCTGAGCGCATGGCTCATGCTCCCACTTACCAGGCGCTCTTGCGCTTGTGCCCCCGACTCTACCTGCCCACCCTGAACTTGCTCTTGCTGGCCCGCGCCCTTCCCCGCGTCCTGGCCTTCAACCCCCGCCGGCCCCTCTGAAGCCTGGCGGCCCTGCATCATGGCCTCCACAAGGGCTGCCTCTTCGTCCGCATTCAGGGGAGCATTTTGCGCTACCTCTCGCAGGTAGACACGAACCGGGTCATCAAATTCCACCCTCTCACCCTTTAGTGCGCGGTCAATCCGCTCCCCCAGGTTGGCCTGGCTCTCGGCCCGCGCCATGAAATCGACCCGGGCCACCTCCGCGGCCTCCGGTTCCTCCCCGGTTTCCATCTCCTCCCCGTCTGCTTGCGCCGCTTCCGTCGCAGGGACGATACCCGAGTTATTGAGGTCGAGGGCCTCGAATGCGAGGTCGGCCAGTTCCAGGATCGAGCCCGGCGGCTCGGAGGGCCTCGATGTGCGTCCGCCAGGGGGATAATCACCGGACGAGTACCCGCCCGAGGGATCCTTAGTGGAGGAGTAACCGCTGGAGGGCGTGAGCACCTCAATAACCTGAACCCGGATCTTTTCGAGGGAGACACCCAGGGTCTCCAACACCCCGGCGGCTATGCCCTCTCCCTCACGCACGAGGCCGAGGAGGAGGTGCTCGGTGCCAATGTAGTGGTGGTTGAGACGCCGGGCTTCATCTATTGCCAGCTCGATAACCCGCTTGCCCCGTGGGGTGAGACCTATCTCCCCCATTACCATATTCTCCCCGCGCCCGATGATGAACTCGACGGCGGAGCGGACTTTATCCAACTCTATGCCCAGGTTATTCAGGACGCGGGCGGCCACCCCATCGCCTTCGCGAACAAGTCCCAGCAGTATATGCTCGGTGCCTATGAAATTATGGTTGAAGCGGTGTGCTTCCTCCTGGGCGAGTTGCAGCACCTTTCTGGACCGTTCAGTGAATTTGTCGAACCGGTCGGAGGGCCGCCCGCTGCCGAAGGACGTTTCGCTTGGAATATATGCAGGGCCGAACTGCACCTGTTCGTTCCGCATTGGTACAGATTCAACCTGAGCACGCGCTTTGTCCAGCGATACGCCCAAGCTCTCTAGCACCCTGGCCGCTTCGTTCTGCCCCTCGCGCAACAGGCCCAGCAGCAGGTGCTCAGGGCCCACCTGGTTTTGACCCAGGCGCCCGGCTTCCTCCGCTGCTAGCTCGATAACCCCGTTGGCCCGAGGCGTGAGCCCCGCCTCGCCCTCCACCCTGTGGTTCCCGTGCAGCGCGAACTCCTGGATCGGCGGGCGTATGTTATCAGGCTCGGCCCCAAGCTGGCGCAGCACTCCGACGGTAACGCTGCTCTCATCGCGAAGCAAGCCGAGCAGGATGTCCTCCGGAGCGGTGTATGAGTGTCCGAAGCGAGCCGCTTCCTGGTGGGCGTAGCCTATCACCCTGCGAGCATCGCCCGTGAGCCTCACCCACGCTTCGGCGAACGAACCGGCCTCCCGCCCAACCTGGCTGGAGGGCCGTGTAGGCGCATCTTCCGCAAGGGCATCCTGGGCAGGGGGTTGCTCCGGCGTGTCCGGTTGCTCGCTGTCACCGTGGGGTACCTTCTCGATCTGGGCGCGAACAGCTTCGAGCGATACTCCCAGACCGGCAAGCATCTTCGCCGCTTCGCTCGTGCCTTCACGTAGCAGGCCCAGTAAAAGGTGCTCGGTGCCAACGTGGTCGTGCCCCAGATGTCCGGCTTCGTCCACTGCAAGCCTGATAACCTCACTGGCCCGCGCGGAGAGCGTTCTCCTCCTCGACTTTCCAATCCTGGCAAAAAGCTGGAACGCCTGCGGAGACTGCAAACCATAAAGCCGGGATTGTATGGCGGAGAGGACCTCACTAGGCTCGACACCAAGCTCCGCAAGCAAACGGTTAGCGGCGTCGTCCTTCTGGCGCAGCAGGCCCGCCAATATATGCTCCGCGCCAATGTAGGTGTGGTGGAAGGGCCGCGCCTCCTCCTGGGCGAGTTGCAGCGCCCTACGAGCAGGCCCCGTGAACTTGTCGAACCGCTCCGGCATACGCCCCTCGATTCAACGGCAATACCACCTGTCAGGAGAAAAAGATCGGCACCTATTATATACTCCCTGTGAACCACACGCGCAACTAATGTAGAATAGAAGCCGGGGGTGCAGGGTACTCCCTGCCGGGGGGTTGGGGGTGCCCCCCAATGCTCATATTATTCTCCCCTCGCCAAAGAGGGGGTAGGGGGTGATAGCTCAATGACAATCTCCTACTGGCAAGACTCCAGCGCAGCGCAAACCGTGGAGTGCGACGTGTGCGTGGTAGGCGCGGGCATCGTCGGCCTCTACCTGGCCCGGCTGCTGGCCGGGCAGGGAAGGCGGGTCTCCGTGCTGGAGGGCCGGCACGTTGCCGCGGGAGCCTCGGGCCGCAATGCGGGCATGGTGCTCACCGGCACCGCCTACTATTACCACGACGCCCTGGAGGTCTACGGTCGCGATCTGGCCCTCAAGATATGGGAGCTCACCCGCCACAACCGCGACATCGCCAGGGGGCTCTCGGAAGAGCTCGGTACCCCCTGGGACCAGTGCGGCTCCCTATTGCTGGCCCTCGACGACACCGAGGCCGAAGACCTGCAGCGCGCGGCCAACGCTATGTCCGACGACGGCATCCCCGCGAAGTTCACTCACAAAGACCCCACCAAGCGCGGCTTCCACGCCGCCGTTCTCCAGACAGAAGACGGTGGCATCCATCCCGTGAAGTTCGCCCAGGCGCTGGCCGCCTCCACGGGCGCGGCCCTATACGAGCAAAGCGAGGTCTTCGCCATCGACCCGTTGCCCGGCGGGGGTCTCGAGCTAAGGTCGCGGACGGTGACGGTGCGCTGCGGGAGCGCGGCCCTCTGCACCAACGCCTACGCCCCACTATTGCACCCCTACTTCGCAGGCAAGGTGATGCCCACGCGGGGCCAGATCCTTTGCACCGAGCCCCTGGGCGTCACGTTGCTTACCCAGCTCTGCTACGCCGACTATGGCTACGAGTATTTCCGGCAGCTACCTGATGGCCGCTTGATGCTAGGGGGCTGGCGGCACCACTTCCGCGAGGTCGAGGTGGGCTACGAAGACCGCACCACGCCCGAGGTGCAGGGGGGCCTGGAGAGCTTCCTGGCGCGCTACTTCCCGGAAGCCGCGGAGGCGCGCATCACCCACCGTTTTTAGTTCTGAATTGGTTTTTTATTGTAAGTGTTT
>JBJMMB010000534.1:0-4883 GCA_045805005.1 Chloroflexia bacterium | reverse complement strand
CAGGGAGTGGACGACGCCGTGGTCAACGCCGCGCAGTCCGGGCACCTCGAAATGGCCCGCTGGCTCCTCGACCGTGGCGCCAACCCGAACACCACCGACTTCCGGGGAAAGACGGCCCTCGCCATCTCGCTAGAGAGGGCCCACCAGGAGGTAGCGAACCTGCTCCGCGAGGCGGGCGGCCAGGAAGCATAGCCAACCTGGTTTCATGCACACACCGGTCACAACAGAAAAGCCGCCCGCGGGCGGCTTTTCTGTTGTCATGAAAGGCAGTACTTCTCTCCCATTAGGTGCTTCCCTTTGTCCCAAATTTCGTAAAACGCGCAGGTTTCTGTGCTATATTGGTCTCACGGCAGCGGTTCGTCCTGCCGGTTTGTTATTTTTTAGTCGCTAACAGGTGTCGGGTGGGCGCGGGCAGCGTTGCCTTTATTGCTCGGCACATGGCACTCGACAATTCAGCTATCGTCAACCAAAGAGAGAACACAGCGCTATGGCAGGAAACAAAACAATCTACGATACCGCGATGAAGCGTGCTCACGAATACGCCTGGTCCAACCAGTGGGACCGCGCTCTCAAAGAGTACGGCCGGGCTCTCGCCGAGTTTCCCAACGACCGCACCGCGCAGCGCAATATGGCCCAGTGTATGTTCACCTTGCGCCAGTGGCCCAAGGCCATGACCGCGTATGAGAACCTGCTGAACACCGACCCCACTGACGCCTTCGCCATAAACCGCCTGGCCGAAATATACCTCGCCCTCGGCCAGAAGGACCGCGCCCAACTCACCTACGATCGCCTGGCCGACCTCTACCTGAAAAACAACCAGTTGCATGAGGCCATCCGGGCGCTGCGCGATCTCTCCCGCGCCATGCCCAAGAACAAGACCGTCCACGAGCGCCTGCTCGACCTCACACAGGAGGTGGACGACAAGGCAGCGCAGGCCGCCGAGCACCTCGCGCTCTCCCAGATCGCCCTCGACGCTAGCAGCCTGGGTGAGGCCCAGCAGCACGCCGATGCCGCTGCCGCCCTCGACGCCGATAATCCTGACATCCGGCGCTGGGTCTACACGGTGCGCCGCCGCCTGGCCGAGACCGCCGGCACCGTCTCCCTGGCCGAGGGGTTCATGGAAGACAGAGACGACCAGGACCCGCGCCATCAAATCGCCCCTGGCACCCACTTGCTCACCGGCGATGTCGTGGAGAGTCCCGAAGTCGAAGCCCTGGTGATGGAGGCCACCCGCCTCTCCTCCGCGGGCGACTTCGGCAGGGCTATGGAACTCTACGACAATGCCGTGCGCGCCGGGGCTAAGCGCCCTGCCATCTTCTACAGCGCTGGCGTCCTCAACCAGCAGATGGGCCACCCCGAGCAGGCCATCGCCCTCCTGGAGCGAGCGGTGCAGGACCGCGAGTTTGCCATGTCCGCCAACTACGTGCTCGGCCAGTGCTATATGGCCCTCGGCAACCCCCCCAAAGCGGTCACCGCCTTCGAGCGGGCCCTCACCCTGGTCGAGGCTGATAAGCTCACCAAGGCAGAGGCCGACGAACTGATCGAGCTTTACCGGGCGGCCGCCCAGGCTCACCTTGCCGACAACAACCCCGGCAGGGCCGCCTCCCTCTTCTCCGCCCTCGCCTCCACCTTCAAGGCCAAGAAGTGGTCGCATCCCCAGTTGGCCGACATCGAGAAGAAGGCCGACGAACTCTACAAGAAGAGCATCCAGAGCAAGCTGCTGGGCATCAGCCGCGGTGGGAGCACCCTGCTCGACCCCGAAGCATTGTCCGATGCCGAGCAGGGGAACGGCAAGAAGCCGCGCGCCAACGCCGAGCTAGAGCAGCCTACCCGCCACCTCCCGGCCGGCACCGGCTTCGTGCACGATGACAACGGCGTCGAGCGCCCTACTACCAAGATAGCCGCGCCCGGCGGCAACAGCAACCTCCGCTCCATAACCGAGTACCTTCGCGCTTCCGATACTCCCACCGCGCAGCCCATACCCGAGGAAGCAGCGCCCGCCGTGGCAGTAGCTAGCCGTGGCGAGGACGACGAGACGGTCGCCCTCCGCCGCGCGACCCCCGCCACCGAATTGCTCCCCCTCACCCATTCCACCGCCGATCAGCACGTTATCGTGGACATGCCGTATAGCGCGATCATCGACAAGGAGCAGCGGGGCCTTGCTGTGCAAGTCCTGATCGCCGAAGGCGAGCACGCCCTGTCCGAAAGCAAATGGGTGGCCGCCATCGACTCCTGCCTGACCGTCATCGGCCTGGAGTCCGATTACCTCCCCATACACATGATGCTCGGTGATATCTACCTGCACCAGAGCAAGACGGAGGACGCCATCACCAAGTATCAGACGGTGATGGACACTTATATCGCCCGCCGTGAGCCCGAGAAGGCTGCCGAAGTGTGCGAGCGCCTCCTTCGGCTCGAGCCCGACAACCCCGCCCTCCAGACCCGCTACGGTGTCCTTCTCATGGAGGCTGGCCGGGTGGACGACGCCGCCAGGGCCCTACTCGTAGCCGCTGAGCGCTATCACCTGGCTGGGGACACACGTCATGCTCTTGACGAGGCGCTGACCCTCAAGGCATCTCTCCCCAACTCCTCCGACGTGGCTCTGGCCGTTGGCACTTACCAATTGATACTCGGAGAGCTTCCGCCCGCTATCATGGAGTTGAGCCGCGCCCTCCACCTGAACCCCGGAAACGGCACGGCCCTCGTGAGACTCTACGCGACCCTGGTGCAAAGCAGGGACGACGCCCAGTGGGACGCGCTGCAGAGCCTGCTGGAGCGATCCAACAGAGCCCCCGCCAATACCCGCCTCTTCATGGAAGAGCTGCACATGGCCCTCAAGCGCGACCCCGACCCCACCTATCACTATGCCCTCGGGGTCCTGGCCGGCCGCGCCGACATGCAGGATATCGCCGCCGATGCATTGGACCAGGGCCTGCTGATGATATCACTCGGCGAAGAGCAGCCCGACGATATCAGGTGGCAGTTGGTCGAGGTCCTCATGGCCCAGTACAGGGCCGATATAGCCATCAATGCCAGGGAGTGGGGATTGGCGGCCCGTCACTATACCAGGGCCCTTGAGCTGCTGCAGCCTGCGCCGGGCGAACAGGCGAAGATCGCGTCGCCGCGCCCCCAGTACGATTTCGTCCTGCCCGCCGATCCTGTCCAGCTATATTACGGGCTGGCCGAGGCCCACGCCTCTCAGAACAACTGGGATGGGGCCCTCAAGTCCCTCAAGTCCCTCAAGTCCCTCATGCCCGATGACCACGGTGTGCATACCCGGCTGTCGGATATCTACTTCCGCCAGGGCAACCTGACCGAGGCCCTCAGCGAGCTGAACGAAGTGCTTGTCTACTACCAGAAGCACAACGAGAACGAGAAAACGCTGGAGACGCTGGGCCACATGGCCAAGCTCGCTCCAAACAACGTGCCCGTGCGCCGCAAGCTCAGCGACCTCTACCTCAAACTCGGCATGACCGACCACGGCCTCACCGAACTTAACACGCTGGCCGAGTTACAACTGAAGGCCGGGCTGCTCAAAGACGCCATACAGAGCTACCAGAAGGCCGCCGACCTTTACTACACTCTCGGGCAGCATGACAAAGCCATCTCGATATACGAGAAGATCGTGCGCATCGCCCCTCGCGACCTCAACTCCAGAGATCAACTCGTGAACATGTATATCCAGTCGGGCATGATGAAAGAGGCCATAGCAAGCGAACGCTCTCTGGCCGACCTGTTCATACAGGAGGGGCGCACTGAGGACGCCATCGCGGCCCTCCACCAGTTGATCGCCCTCTCGCCCGACGACATGGATGCGCTTCATATCCTTGCCAAACAACTCACGGCGATCAGCGAATACGGGCAGGCCGCGAGGCTCTACGGCCGCCTGGCCCGCCTGCAACCCGACAACGACCATTATCCTGTCCTCCAAACCGAGATGCAGCGCCTGGCCGACGAGGAAGCGGCCGCCAAGAAAGCCTCCAACGCCTCGAAGAAACAGGCCAAACAAGCCGCCGCCGTGAGCTAATTTACTTGGGGAACCGTACCCTTCCAAATTCAAAATGAAAATTGGCGGCGCAGCCGTCAATTTTCATTTTGAACACCTTTCCGCCCGGCACGGGCGCCATGTAGAGACACGCTACAACTACTAGTAGCCTGCCGAGATTTCCACATTGCCATATGGGTGTATAATCTCCTGTGCAGGCCTCTCATCTTAGCTAAACCCTGTGCTGGCAGCGGCTCTCTCCCACAGGCCTCCTCCGAACTCAGGGGGCCTGCCATCCTTAGCAACTTTGGATTTTGGATTTTCGATTTTGGATTGACGCCCAATACCGCGCTTTGGTGCTCTCCGAGCTACCAAAATGTGTTATTATAGACCAAATCCAAAATCGAAAATCCAAAATCCAAGAATTGCAATGTCCCCTTCCTGGCTGATCTCGCAGGTAAATTTCGGCACCCTGCTCGACATAGCGGCGGTGACCCTTATCTTCTACTGGTTCCTGACGGTCGTGCAGGGCACTCGTGCCGTGCAGCTCGTGCGAGGCATCATCATCCTGTGGCTCGCCTCGGCCATCCTCTCCACCCTGTTCGCGCTTCCCACCCTCACATGGCTGATACGCGGGTCGGGTATCGCCCTCCTTGTGTCCATCCCCATCATCTTCCAGCCCGAACTGAGGCGCGCCCTCGAGCAACTTGGCCGCACTGGTAGCTGGTTCAATCGCGGGCTCCTCGGCGGGCGCGACAGCCTGGAGGCCATGATCGAAGAGATAGCGGGCGCCGTCACCCTCCTGGCGCGGCAAAAGCACGGCGCGCACATCGTCCTCGAACGGCAGACGGGCCTCCAGGACTACGCCGACCGAGGGGTCATCCTCGACGCCGAAGTG
>JBJMMB010000533.1:0-11419 GCA_045805005.1 Chloroflexia bacterium | reverse complement strand
CGCGGGCCGCTTCTTCCAATTGCTTAGACCACTATGGTAAGGAGGCCATCGGAGTCAAAGTCCCGCATGAGGCGCAGTTCTTCGGGGGTCGGCTCGGTGGTGAGGGGTATGTCGCCGGGCGGGAGGGCCAGGTCGAAGCCGGTGTTTTGCTGCACGTGTTCGAGGGTGACACCGGGGTGGAGGCTCTTGAGACGCATGTCGCCGGAGGCGGTGAAATCCAGCACGGCCAGGGGGGTTATCACGAGATCAGGGCCAGCGTAAGGCGAGGTCTTGGCCCGGCGGGTGGGGTAGCCGGGGAGGCTAACGAAGTCGACTTTGGGGACGAAGACGCGGGGCGTGTGCGAGGTAGTGTAGAGAATTGTGCGTTTGCAGCGTTGCGCCCAGGGGATTGCTGCCGAGCCGGGGCCGCGCAGGGTGGGGCTGGACGCGGGGCCAATGCGAACCAGGTTGCAGTTGCCCCGGCGGTCGATTTGGAGGCCACCTGCGAAGAAGACATCGCCCCGGCCCGCCATGAGAGCGGCTAGCACGTCCTGGAAGTCGAGGACGGCCTCGGCCACCAGGTTGGCGTAGTCTCCAGAGGAAGGAGCGAGGGGCTCGACCAGGGTGTTCACGCCGCCGCTCGCCCCAACGAGGGTGGTGAGGTTGGGAGCGTGGGTCAGTTGGGCCAGGCGGGCCCCGGCGAGGGGTATGAGGCTGTTGGCGCCCATGAAGACGAGTTCGCCGTCGCGCAGGGCGTGGGCAATGGCCGCGGCCATGATGTGACCCTTTGCAACGGAGCCGCCTTCGGCGCCGGGGTATTTGAAGAAGACGAGGGGGTCGGAGCCGGCGCGCAATACCGGCTTGTAGTCGTCGCTCATCGTTCTTCACTCCCGATCGCGCCCCAGTCCTGGTTCTGTACGCGGCGCATGTACTCCTCCTGGTCTTCGGGGCCGAGTACATAGTCCCGGAGGTAGTCCGCGAAGCCCTCCTCGGTGGCCGCGGCCTTGAGGTAGAGGCGCAGGTGGACGTCATCATAGTTGTAGTAGCGGTGAGAGGACGTGGGGTGGCACCCGAAGTTGACGGGCACCACGGCGGAGACCTCGAACGATGGGATGCCTGTCTGCTTGGGGTACTTGAGCACCTGGTTATTGTCGACCAGGCCCTCGACCTGCATGAGGACGGTGCTTGAGGCCAGGGCGACCAGCCTGTCGCAGAAGGGGCTGCCTTTGAAGATGCCGTTGCCGTTCTCGTCGGCCTGCTGGCAGTGGACCAGGGCCACGGAGGGCCGGACCGCCTCAACGGCGAGGTAGCGGCCCGTGCCGAAGGGGTCCGTGACGCGCCTGTAGAAGCCGGGAGACCCTTTAGGCAGGTCAGTCGTCTCAAGGGACGGGGGGAGCACGGCGAACGGCTGGCCCCAGGCCCCGGCCTGCAGGGCGAGAGTGAGGCTGCCGCCGTCCACGTCGACAATCTCAGGGTGTACCGCGCCGGATTCGCCAATGCGGCGGAAGACTGGGGCCAGCCCCAGGTGCTCGAAGCCTATATAGGAGCAGAGCACACGATCGACCAGCCCGGCCCCGAGTAGTAGTTCGGCGGCCAGCGAGACAGACGGCCCGGCGTAGAGGGTCTCGAAGCGCTTGCCCTGCCGGATACACTCGCGCACGAGCGCCATAGGCACATTGTGCATGTGCATGCCGCCTACCCACAGCGAGGGGGAGCGATCGGGCACCAGGCGCTCCACAGCCTCCGGGAGGTCCAGGACTTTGGAGGTACGGCCGGGTTCTGCAACAAAGGTCGAAGCCGGTTCGGGTTCGGTAGCCATTTAGAGTGGGAGGTCTCCTTGGGTTTAGTCGCTTTGGTTAATTGTACCAGTGGGCCGCCAGCGGAACAAAGGCGGCCTCGGCCTTGCAGGCGGTGAGCCGGCCTTCTGTTGCTTTGCTCATAGTAGCATAGAAGGTGGCGAGAGGGTACCGGATGCTAAGGAGGCCGCACTCATAGAGCTACTGCCCAGTTGCTGGAGTGTTAGCGTGACCCGCTACCCGAGGCTCCTGGCTGTGTCAAAGCGGGCTTTTTGAGCCAAGCGCATTGCGTTCATGGAACATGCGTACTATAATGTCGTCGGGGGCTGGCCTGGGACCTCGGGTTGTGGCAGTGCATACGCGAGGTGCCAGGGAGGGCTCGTGGATGTGGACGGTATGATGCATGGAGGAAAACCAAATGAGCGCAAACGCTGAAAAGGAATACGAAGCGGTGGCTTCGGAGATCGTGTCATCGACGCCTTCGAGCAAGGGGAAGATGTTCGGGATGCCGGTGCTCAAGAACGAGTATGGGAAGGCGTTCGCTGGGTACACAGGGACGGGTATGGTGTTCAAGCTGAGTGGACCCTCACATGGCGAGGCGCTGGGGCTGGCGGGGGCGAAGCTGTTCGACCCGATGGGGGGCCGGCCTATGAAGGAATGGGTGGACGTACCGGTGGAGCATGTGGAGAAGTGGCCTGCCCTGGCGCGGGCGGCGCTTGAGTATACATCATTGCAAAAAGCCAAATGAGCGCTGGGGCGCTCATTTGGCTTTTTGCGATCACACATCCCTAAGAGCCCACGGTGCCGACCATTTCGGGGGCCTCTGCGGCGGTCGCTTCATGGGCTGAATCCGGGCGGTGGGGCGTGAAAGTGAGTTTGCCGTTAGTTATGTCAACTACTACCGTGTCGCCGTCGCGGACTGTGCCATCGAGGATTTCCAGGGCCAGGCGGTCGAGGAGGTGGCGCTGGATCACGCGCTTGAGGGGGCGGGCTCCGTAGACGGGGTCGAAGCCTTCGTTACCGAGGAACTCCAGGGCCTCAGGTGTGACTTCGAGGGTGATATGGCGCTCCTGGAGGCGGGTTCGGAGGCGGTCTAGCTGGAGGTCCACGATGCGGCGCAACTCTTCGCGGCTTAGCTGGTGGAAGATCACCGTCTCATCGATGCGGTTGAGGAACTCTGGGCGGAAGTGGGCGCGCAGGGCCTCGGTGACTCGTTCGCGGATCGTGTCCTCATCCCTCGGGCCGAGATCGACTATGTACTGGGAGCCGATGTTGGAGGTCATAATGATGATCGTGTTCTTGAAATCAACGGTGCGGCCCTGCGAGTCGGTGAGGCGGCCGTCCTCCAGGATTTGGAGGAGGACGTTGAAGACCTCGGGGTGGGCCTTCTCGATCTCATCGAACAGAACCACGGAGTAGGGGCGCCTGCGCACGGCCTCGGAAAGCTGGCCGCCCTCCTCGTAGCCAACGTAGCCCGGTGGGGCCCCGATGAGGCGCGACACCGCGAACTTCTCCATGTACTCGGACATGTCAATGCGCACGATGGCGTTCTCGTCGTCGAACAGGTACTCGGCCAGGGCCCTCGCAAGCTCGGTCTTGCCTACGCCGGTGGGGCCGAGGAAGAGGAAAGAGCCAAGGGGCCGGTTGGGGTCCTGCAGGCCGGCGCGGGCCCGGCGCACGGCATTGGCGACGGCGGCTATGGCCTCATCCTGGCCGATGACACGCAGGTGGAGGCGCTCCTCCATCTTGAGGAGCTTGGCAAGCTCGCCTTCGAGCATGCGCTCAACGGGGATGCCGGTCCAGCGGCTGACCACGGCCGCGATGTCATCGCTATCGACCTCCTCCTTGAGGAGGCGCTGGGCGCGGTCGCCCTTGGAGGCGCTGGCCTCGAGGTCGCGCAGCCTGGCCTCAAGCTCGGGGAGCTTGCCGTACTGGATCTGGGAGGCGGCGGCGAAGTCGGCGGCTCGCTGAGCCCGTTCGAGGTCGCCGTTGGCCTGCTCGATCTGCTCCTTGATCTCGCGGATGCCGTTCAAGGAGTCGCGCTCACTCTGCCAACGCGATTTCAGTTCGGAGCGGGTTTCCTCCAGGTTGGCTAGCTCCTGGTTGATCTTCTCCAGGCGCTCTTTGCTGGCGGAGTCCTTTTCCTTGCGCAGGGCCTCTCGCTCGATCTGGAGCTGCATGATGCGGCGCTCCACCTCGTCGAGAGCCACGGGCATACTCTCGATCTCCATGCGCAGACGGGCCGCGGCCTCGTCGACCAGGTCAATGGCCTTGTCGGGGAGGAAGCGGTCAGTGATGTAGCGGTGAGAGAGGACGGCGGCGGCGACCAGGGCGCTGTCGGTGATACGCACGCCGTGGTGGACCTCATAGCGCTCGCGGAGGCCCCGGAGGATGGAGATAGTCTCATCTACGGTGGGCTCATCCACTAAGACGGGCTGGAAGCGGCGCTCGAGGGCGGGGTCTTTCTCGATGTGCTTGCGGTACTCATCGAGGGTGGTGGCACCGATGGCGTGAAGCTCACCGCGGGCCAGCATGGGTTTGAGCATGTTGGAGGCGTCCATAGCCCCCTCTGCAGCGCCCGCGCCGATGACGGTGTGCAGCTCATCTATGAAGACGATGATCTCGCCCTCCGACTCGGAGATCTCCTTGAGGACGGCTTTGAGGCGCTCCTCGAACTCGCCCCGGTACTTCGCGCCGGCCACCATGGCCCCGAGGTCGAGGGCCACCAGGCGGCGGTTCTTCAGGCCCTCGGGCACGTCGCCCTTGATAATACGCACGGCCAGACCCTCGGCGATGGCGGTCTTGCCGACGCCGGGCTCACCTATGAGGACGGGGTTGTTCTTGGTGCGGCGCAGGAGGACCTGCACGACGCGGCGGATCTCCTCGTCGCGCCCGATGACGGGGTCTAGCTTGTTCTTGCGGGCCAACTCGGTGAGGTCGCGGCCATAGCGTTCCAGGGCGGCGTACTTGCCCTCGGGGTTGGGGTCGGTGACGCGCTGGTTGCCCCGGATTTGGGCCAGCACGCCGAGGATCTTGTCGCGGGTGACGCCCATTTCGCGAAGGGTCTTGCCGGCGGGGCTCTTGTCAGCGTCGTCGGCCAGGGCGAGCAGTAAGTGCTCGGTGCTGACGTATTCGTCTTTGATGGAGGCCGCGGTGGCCTCGGCGCGGCGAGTGAGGTCGTTGAGGGCTGAGGAGAGGTACACCTGCCCCGGTGCTCCGTACATCTTGGGCAGCTTGTCTATCTCCTGGCGCATGGCCCGTGCCAGCGAGCCGTTATCGACCCCCAAGCGCGAGAGGACCTGGGGCACTACCCCCTCCGGCTGCTCGACCAGCGCCAGCAGCAAATGTGCCGGTTCGATCTGGCTGTTGTTCGCCTCCTCAGCCATCTGCCGCGCGTTAAGCACGGCCTCTTGTGCTTTCTCTGTGTATTTCTGTAGGTTCATATGGCAATACCCCCTATGACAATATAGTTCACACTATTATACCATACTTGAGTGTGCTAATGTCAAGGTTTCTTACAAGAGACTCTGAAGTCTAAGAGGGTGAAGGTTCGCATGGGGTCAGGGATCGACTCTTGCCATACCAGTTGCACCAGGGGTCTCCAGGACGGCGCGTAGTGTGTCAGCAGAGTCTAACATTTGCACGACAACCGCGCAGGGGAAACGACGGCCAGGGATGGTTGGAACCTCCACGCGGAAGATGCTGTCGCTTAGACAAAGGGTCGAGATGCGGTGTTCCAGGTTCTTCTTGACCTTGTTCTCGTATCCGGAGTAGGTGTAAAGAACATACCAGCAGCCTGCGTTATCCGGCATGGCTAGAGTCCCCGTACTATTTCTGCCGACCCCGCCCGGCATCTAAAGATGCGGTTACAAGGGAGCGAAGTCCGCCTGGGCGGACTAGCGGGGAAAGCACCCGGCTATCCTCAGAGAGCCTCCGCAGGGAGGCTTTGCCCGTTTGTAGCCCGCATCTTTAGATGGCGGGCGGGTGGCTATCAGTGCCCGCCGCACCCGCAGTTGCCACCGCAGGCGCAGCCTCCACCGTTGGAGACGGGTCTTGCGTACCCTTCGTCGCTGCTCCTGCCAACAGCGGTGAAGACGGAGACCATTTTCTTGACGCCAGAGCCGCAGGTTGGGCACTTCACCTCGGCGTCGCTGCTGCCAAGTGGGCGCAGCTTGTCAAATTGGGTCCTGCACTGGGGGCACCAGTATTCGTAGATCGGCATGACGGGTTCCTTTCGTTCTTGGGTGGCCTGGGGATATTATACCGCCTTTGGTGCTGTGTAGGGGCAGGCCTTGTGCCTGCCCGGTGTACCAACCCCGGCGTGGGTGGGACGCGAACAGGGCAGGCACAAGACCTGCCCCTACAAACGGGCGCTGTTGAGGGCTTCGCGTTGCAGGGCCATTAGCTCGTTGATGCCTTTGGAGGCGAGGGAGAGGAGCGTGTGAAGCTCGTCCTGGCTGAAGGGCTTGCGCTCGGCGGTGGCCTGGACCTCAACGAGCCAGCCGGCCTGGGTCTGGACCACGTTGCAGTCGGCGTCGGCCTGGCTGTCTTCGGGGTAGTCGAGGTCGAGCATGGGTACGCCGTGGACGATGCCGACGCTAACGGCAGCGATTAGCTGCTTGAGCACCTGGGAGTTACTTTTGGGGAGCTTGCCCTGGGTCTGGAGCTTGCTAATGGCGAGACCGAGGGCGACGAGGCCGCCGGTGATCGAGGCGGTGCGGGTGCCGCCGTCGGCCTCGATGACGTCGCAGTCCACGGTGATGCTGCGCTCGCCCAGGGCGGTGAGGTCGACCGCGGCGCGAAGGGAGCGGCCTATGAGACGCTGTATCTCCATGGTCCGGCCCTGTGGGCGGCTGCCGGAGGTCTCGCGCTGGGAGCGGGTGGGAGTGGAGGAAGGGAGCATGGAGTACTCGGCGGTGACCCAGCCTTTGCCCGAGCCGAGGAGGAAGGGGGGCACCTTCTCCTCGACGCTTGCCGCGCAGATGACGCGGGTGTGGCCGCACTCGATGAGCGCGGAGCCCGCGGGGAACGACTGGAAGTTGGGGATGATGCGCACCGGACGCAATTGGTCGGGACGGCGGCCATCCGCGCGGGTGTTGATCGGCATGTTTGCTCCTTTAGGTTACCTCTGCCGGCCAGGGTTCAGCCACTCGCTCTCCAATATAGCATACTGGTAACTATCGACCCAGCTTCCCCTGTGCCAGAAGTCCTGGATGAAGCGGCCTTCCCGGCGCATGGCCAGGCGTTCGAGGAGAGCCACCGACCGCTCGTTTTCGCAAATCACCAGCGCATAGATGCGGAGCAGAGCCAGGACGCCGAAGGCATAGTCGAGGAGGGCTGAAACGGCCTCAGTCGCGTAGCCCTTGCCCTGGTGCTCGTGTGCGAAAGTATAGCCTATCTCGGCCTGGCGCGGCTCCTCGCGGTCTACTTTCATAGCCAGGTCGCCGATGAGCAGACCGGTTTCCTTCAGTTCGACAGCGAACTGGAACCACTCGCCCGGTACTCCCGGCTGCAAGGTCTTCATTTCATCAATGAAGGCGCGCGCCTGGTCCTCGGTGGGCTGCTGCCAGCTTTGGAATCGGGCGACCTCCGAGTCGTTGCGGTAGGCATGGAATATGGGGAGGTCGGCATCCTTGAAGTGCCGTATAAGCAGGCGTGGTGAGTCGAGTTGGGTGAAAGCCATGCTAATACGCCCTCCCCTGGCTCATGCGGGCGCTAGCTAGGAGGGCGGTGCCGGCGAGAACCAGGGCGAGGAGGAAGAGCACGGTGAAGCCCAGGGTGTCCACCACTATGCCGCCTACGACGGCGATGAAGGTGACCAGACCGAGGATGGTGTTGAGGAAGCCGAGGTAGATGGCCCTGGAGGCGGGCGGGGCTATGGAGAGCATCATGTTGCTGTTGACGACGCGCGAGGCCCCCAGGGCCAGCCCGCCGAGGATGAAGACCACGGAAAAGATTGTGCCGAGGATGTCGACGGGGAGCATGCCTGCGAACGTGGCGATGAGGAGCGCGGAGAGGGGCACCACAGAGGTGGCGAGGACGCTGAGCACCATGAGGGTGCGGTTGCCTGCGCGGTCGGCCAGCGGACCCCAGAGGAAGTTTGAGAGGAGGGAGGAGATGGCGCTGGCCCCCAGGTAGAGGCCGACCGTGGCTACGGGGGCGTGGAGGACATCACGGGCGAAGACCACGTAAAAGGGGTCGGCAATAGTGGCGAGGCCGAGGAGCACCCTGGCGTTCATGAAGGCATGGTAGTCTCGGTTGGCGCGGTAGGCCGCAGCCCCTTGGCGCAGGGCCTGGGCGAACGAGAAGGGAGGGGAGGTCTGGGTGGAAGCGGGCTCTTTGAGCAGGGACATGGCCGCGAAGCCAATGGCGATGACCACCGACGAGATCGCGAAGAGCAGGGCGAAGTTGTTGGGGAAGGTCAAGCCGCTGATCCGCTCCGAGAGAACGGCGGAGATGAGGCCCGAGGAGAGCAGGGCCAGCACACCACCCCAGAAATTGCGCATGCTGAAGAAAGTGCCCCTGCGGCGCGGGGAGATGGTCTTGGCTATTAGCTCGAACCAGGGGAGGCTGGAGATGCCGGCTCCGAAGCTGTAGCCGCCGTAGAGGACAAAGAGAGCGGCCAGCATGGCGAGGGGGTAGGCCGCCAGGAAGGGGGTGAGTATCGCCAGGACTAGGATGCACAGGGTCCTGATGAGGGCCGTACGGCGATACCAGCCCAGTACTCGGGTGCGGCCCTGAACCTTGCCCGCCACGAGTATCTGGGGGAGCAGGCCGCCGCCGGTGTAGACCGCCACGGCGAGGCCGACGAGCACGTTGGGGCCACCGAGGCGGTTGATAAAGAGGGCCAGGACGAAGCTGGGGGCAAGGAGGGCGTCCACGAGGGCGAACATCATCCCGTTGAGCACGCCCAGGCGGAAGTTGCGCCCGGCGTGGCGGGCGGCCTCGGGAGCCAGGCCCTCCGGTCCCTGGGTACCCAGGCGACCTACTCTGGTACGTATCCAGGCAATGTTATCGGGGATGTATTCGCGTGTTACGCGCCGCTGCGCCCGTCGCACGGTCACCAGGCCCCGGCGGATGGGGCGGCGCACTTTTATGCGGGTGCGGATCATGCCAGCCTAGGCTTGTACTGCTTGCATCTCGCCCCAGTTGGCGCCGGCTTTCATTTCTACTCGCAGGGGGACTGTGAGATCGGCGGCCCCTTCCATGATGCGGCAGACCATCTCGGCCATTTCGGACAACTCCGACCTGGGTATCTCGAAGAGTAGCTCGTCGTGCACCTGCAGGAGCATCTTGCTGCGCAGGTTGCGGGCTCGCATCTCGTCGTGCAGGCGGATCATAGCGATCTTGATGATGTCGGCGGCCGTGCCCTGCACAGGGGCGTTGATGGCCTGGCGTTCGCCCGCCTGGCGCACGCCTACGTTGGGCGACTTGAGCTCGGGCATGTAGCGGCGGCGGCCGAACAGGGTGCGCACGTAGCCGAGGGAGCGTCCGTCTTGTAGCGTGTGGTCCATGAAGCGGCGCACAGCGGGATAGCGTGACCAGTAGAGCTCGATGAACTTGGCCGCCTCGGCCTGGCTGAGGCCCGAGTCGCGGGCGAGACCGTAGCTGCCCATGCCGTACAGCACGCCGAAGTTGATGGTCTTGGCGAGGCGGCGGGAGTCGGGGTCGACCTTGTCGATGGGCAGGCCCATGACTTCGGAGGCGGTGGCTGTGTGGATGTCCTGGCCCGCCTCGAAGGCCGCGACCAGGCGCTCCTCTTCGGCCATGTGAGCCAGCAGGCGCAACTCGATCTGCGAGTAGTCGGCGGCGAAGAGTAGGCTCTCCTCATCGAACAGGCGGTGGGTGCTGGAATTGTCAGCGATGAAAGCCTTGCGCACGTCGCGGCCAATCTCGGTGCGGATCGGGATGTTTTGCAGGTTGGGCTGACTGGATGATAGGCGGCCCGTGGCGGCGACGGTTTGGTTGAAGGAGGTGTGCACGCGGCCCGTGTCGGAGCGCACCAGGAGGGGCAGGGCGTCGATGTAGGTGTTCTTGAGCTTGATGAGCTGGCGGTACTCGATGAGCTCGTCCACTATGGGGTGGAGGCCGCGCAGGTTGTCGAGCACCTCGCGGTCGGTCGAGTAGCCGGTCTGGGTGCGCCTGCGGCCTGGCAGTTGCAGTTCCTCGAAGAGCACCTGGCCAAGCTGCTGGGGCGAGTTGATGTTGAAGGGGTGCTTGGCCTCCTCGTATATCTTCTCCTGAAGCTCGCCCACTTTCCGGTGCATGATAGTGGAGAGCTTCTGGAGCCAGGGTACATCGAGGGCCACGCCCACAAGCTCCATGCCGGCGAGTACCGGGATAAGGGGCATCTCGATCTCTTGCATAAGCTCAAGGACGCCGTCGGCCTCCAACTGCGGCATGAACTGGTGGCGAAGGCGCTCGGTGACCGCCACATCGGCGGTGGCGTAGGCCCCGGCCGCATCGATGGGCACCAGGTCCATGGTAAGCTGGTTGCGCCCGCGCTTGCCGATCAGCTCCTCGATGGGCACCATCTGCACCCCTAGCTCGGTGAAGGCCAGGTCCTTGAGGCTGAGGCTGTTGCGGCCAAGCAAGTAGGCTGCGATCATCGTATCAACCCCAAGCCCCTCGACCGGCATGCCCGCCCTGCGGAGCACCATTGAGTCGTACTTGGCGTTGTGGGCGTCTTTCAGCACCGTTTCGTCGGTCAGGAGCGGCGCGAGGAGATCGCGTACGGTGTCGAGTGGCAACTGGGTTTTGTCGAGGGTGGGTGGGCCCTCCTCGGGCACGGTCAGGTGGCCGACGGGTATGTAGTACCCTTCCTGCACGTCGCCGCTCTCGGTGGGCGGGGCGATGGAGATGCCCACCAGGTCGGCGTCCATCTCCTCGGCGGAGGTTGACTCCACGTCCACGTTGAAGCGACCCGCGTCGCGCAGATTCTGAACGAGGTCCTTCAGTTGCTTCTCGGTTTTCACGATGTAGACGTTGGGGGGCACTCCTGCGCGGATGCGGTCGGCGGGCACTTCCAGAGCCGCGGCGGTGGACCTGCGGGCGTTGGCCGCGGGCTTCTCTGCCGGGCCTGCCCCGCCATCGAACATGCTCAACTGGTGGTCGCGCTCGGGGACCCTGGCTGCCGCGGGGTCTTGAGGGGCCTCCTCAGTGGTGGGCTGGCCGTCCTCGCCCGCGCCGGCGGTGCCGTGCAGGACCGCCTCCACCTGGTTCAGGGTATCGAGGAGCCGTCGAAACTCTAGCTCGCGCATGAGGGCCACCACCCGCTCACGATCGAAGCCGCTAGCCTGGCTCTCCTCGAGGTTTAGCTGGACAGGGGCGTCGCGGACGATGGTGGCGAGATGCTTGCTGCGGCGGGCCTGGTCGGCGTACTCGCGCAAGGTTTCGGCCTGCTTGGGCTTGAGCTCATCGAGGTGGTCGAGGATGCTCTCGAGGCTGCCGTACTGCACGAGGAGGGCGGAGGCGGTCTTCTCACCGATGCCGGGGACGTTGGGGATGTTGTCGGACTTGTCGCCAACCAGGCCCTTGTAGTCGGGCACGAGCTCGGGGCCGAAGCCATAGCGCTCGTAGACTGCAGGCACGTCGTAGATCTTTGCCTCATTGAAGCGCTGCCGGTAGCCGCCGGGAGCGATCAT
>JBJMMB010000532.1:0-3551 GCA_045805005.1 Chloroflexia bacterium | reverse complement strand
GGTGAACGCAGCGACGGCGATTCCGTTGAACGACACCCGCCCGCAGTACGAGCAGATAAAAGACGAGGTGCAGGCGGCGATCAACCGGGTGCTGGAGCGCAGCTATTTCATTCTGGGGCCGGAAGGGGAGGCGTTCGAGGCCGAATTCGCCGCCTACCTGGGCGTCAAGCACGCCGTGGGGGTGAGCAACGGCACCGACGCCATCCATATCGCTATGCGGGCGCTCGACCTGGGCCCCGGCGACGAGGTGCTGCTGCCGCCGCACACGGCGACGTTCAGCGCGCTAGGCGTCTCGATGAGCGGGGCCACGCCCACCTTCGCCGACTGTGAGCCGAGTACGGGCAACCTCGACCCCTGGCTGGTGACGAAGGCGATTACCCCGCGCACCAGGGCGATCATGCCGGTGCATCTCTACGGCCAGGCGGCGGATCTGGAGCTGATGCTGGGCGCGGCGGCGCAGCATGGCATCCCGCTGATCGAGGATGCGGCGCAGGCCCACGGCGCGACCTACCACGACCGCAAAGTGGGCACGCTGGGCATCCTCGGCTGCTTCAGCTTCTACCCGACCAAGAACCTGGGGGCCTACGGCGACGGCGGGGCCATCACCACGGACGACTCCGAGTTGGCGCAAATCCTCCGGGAACTGCGCAACGGCGGCCAACGCGAGCGGTACAACCACGTACGCCTCGGGGTCTGCAACCGCCTGGACGAGTTGCAGGCGGCCATCCTGCGGGTGAAGCTGCCCCACCTGGACAACTGGGATCGAGCCCGCCGCGAGAACGCGAGCCGCTACGATCGCCTCTTCGCGGGGGCGGATCTGCCCGTGCGGCCCCTGGCCCTCCGCGATTACGGCGATAGCGCCATGCATCTTTACGTCATCCGCGTGGACGCCTCGATGCGCGACGCCCTGATAAAGCACCTCAACAGCCGGGAGATCATGGCCATGGTTCACTACCCGGTGCCCGTCCACCTTCAGGAAGCCTACCGTTTCCTCGACCTGGGCGAGGGGTCGTACCCTCTGGCTGAGCGCCTGGCCTCGGAGATAGTCACCCTGCCCATGTACCCCGAGCTTACGGGCGAGCAGGCACGGGCGGTGGTGGAAGGCGTGCGCGAGTTCTTCGCATGAGAGGTGGGCCTATTGAGCGGCTGATGGCCCCTGTACGCAAGCTGGTGCACTGGCTGTCGGCCCGCCCGACCCTGTGGAACGTCTTCAGGCGGGTGCTGGAGTTCAACTTCATTGAGGAGAACCGCGTGATTGGCAGGGAGCTAATGCCCTCAGCCAAAAAAATCCGGAAAGAGGAGGGGAGGCAGCCGCGCATCCTCGACCTCGGCTGTGGCACGGGCGAGCTGGCCCCGGCGTTGCTCAAGGCGGGCTACAGCTACGTGGGGATAGACATCGAGCCGGAGCGCATAGAGTACGCCCGCAAGACCTACCGCAAAGGCACGTTCCACGTCATGGACGCCCACCACCTTCTTTATGCGGATGGCTACTTCGACCAGATACTGGTCACCGGGGTGCTGCACCACCTTTCCGACGCAGATGTGCGCAGTATCGTGCAGGAGATGAAGCGCGTGTTGCGACCCGATGGCCGGGCGCTCGTTATGGAAGATATAGCCTTACGTGGATCATTAAACCTCCTGGGCGCGCTGGTCCACCTGGCCGACGCCGGAGCCTACATTCGCCGCCCAGCCCAGTACACCCCACTCTTCCACCCCCACTTCCACCTCAAAGAGACATATCCCGTCAGGTGCGGTGTGTGTGACTACCAAACATTTGTACTCGAACCTTCAGCAGAGGGGGCAAAGAGTTGACCTCGCCGCCACGGGGGTGCAGGGGGCTCCCTGCCGGGGGCTTGGGGGTGTCCCCCAATGTTAGTTTTATGCTCCCCCGCGAAAAGGGGTGCAGGGGTCTCCCTGCCGGGGGGTTGGGGGTGTCCCCCAACTCTCATACAATTCCTCAACTCGGGGGAGCCGAGAGAGGGGCTCATGGAACCTGAGGCCCACTTTGTCCTGGTTGAAACCGAAGAATCGGCCCACGAGGCCAACCGGAGGAAGATAAGCATGGACTCCGCCTTTTGGAGCACCTTCGCCCTGCTCATGGTCGCCATGTGCCTGACGGTCACGGGCGAGTTGCTGCTCAAGAGCGGCATGAACCGTCACGGGCAACTCGACGTGAGCGCCGCTACACTGGTGCCCACCGCTATCAAGCTATTCACCAACCCGTTCGTGCTGGGGGGCTTCGTGTTCGTCTTCAGCGGGGCGCTCTTCTGGCTGGCGGTGCTCTCCCGCTGGCCCCTCTCCCTGACCTACCCGCTCCTCTCCATCAGCTACATTATCGGCATAGCCGCTGCGGTGGTCTTCCTCAAGGAGAAGATTACCTGGACCCACGCTCTCGGCGTGCTGGTGATAATAGTCGGGGTGTTTCTCATAAGCCGCGAGGCCCCGAAGTAGTGGCTGGTTATCCAGGTATGGAAATTGAAGCTATGCTCGCAGAATTTGCCCGGCAGATAAATCTGCGGGCAATGCTTACAAAGCCCGCGCAGGCGGGCTATCTTAGGGAAGCTGCTACACTACCCCAAGAGAGCCTCCGCAGGGAGGCTTTGCACTCGTGTTGCCCGCAGATTTATCTGCTGGGCAGGGTGAGCCACCATGTCGCAAACCTGAGGTATACAGGTGCAAACTGAGGACACCGGGGCCACAACCCTCGGCACCGGCCTCATCGCGCCCGGCAGGGCCGCCGAGCACGAGCCCCTTGAAGCCCAGCCGGAGACCGGCCTGGCCGGTGCTCCCTCAGTCGCGGCCTTGTCGCCCGGCCCCGCGGCCATCCCCGCCGGCACTGCTCCCACGCTTACCATCATCATCCCCGCCTACAACGAAGGCGACGCCATAGGCACAGTGATCGCCAAGGCGAAGGCCCTGCGCCCGCAGGCCGAGATACTGGTGGTGGACGACGGCTCCGCCGACAATACCTCCCAGGTCGCCGCGGAGGCGGGGGCGCGGGTCATCCGGCACCCGTACAACAAGGGCAACGGCGCGGCGGTCAAGACGGGCCTACGTAACGCCCAGGGTGAAGTGGTGCTGCTCCTCGACGCCGACGGCCAGCACTCGCCGGAGGATATCGAACGCGTGCTCGCGGGCATCGGCGAATACGACCTGGTAGTGGGAGCCCGTACCCGCGACTCCGAGTCGGCCCGCATACGCGACTTCGGCAACGCCATCTTCAACAACCTCGCCACCTACCTGTCGGGCCGCAAGATACCCGACCTCACCTCTGGCTTCCGCGCCATGAAGCGCGACCTCGTCCTCGAGTTCATCCACCTCCTCCCTAACCTCTACTCCTACCCGACAACCACCACGCTCGCCTTCATCAAGGCAGGCTACAATGTGCAATTTGTGCCCATCCGGGCGCGCAAGGGCACGGGCAGGAGCAACACCAAAATCCTGCGCGATGGCGTGAGGGCCGTAGTGATCATCATGCGCATGATTACTCTCTTCGCCCCCATGAAGATCTTCCTCCCCGTCAGCCTGGGCCTCTTCGTGCTCGGCATCTT
>JBJMMB010000531.1:0-45864 GCA_045805005.1 Chloroflexia bacterium | reverse complement strand
TCTCGTCGTAGTATAGGTGGAATACATAATATGGGATCTGAAACTTGCCCTCACCAACTAGAAACACCAGCCAGGTGAGCACGCTGTCCGCGAGGGCAACTAGTAGACAGATGGCAATGCCGGGGAAAAACCCCTTCCACTTGGCTAGGAGGTAGCCAAGGCCGAGATAAATAATCAGCCGAAAGCTAATCCAGTCGGCACGCCCTAGCCAGTAAAGGAGATAGTCACTCCACTTATAATCGAAACCCACCACATCCCAATTGCCCAGATTGAAGCTACCTTCCATTGCGTGCCACTGAAGCCCATAAACGAGGTTGAGCACATCATACGTAAGAACCAAAACGAACCCGGCACAGATAGTAAGCCTGATCAGCCCAAGGGACGCGATGGTTGTGGACATGACCACAAGAAGCGGCAGACTGATGATCAGACTGTAGAGGACGAACCATGCCCAGGGCACGTAGTCTAGTGGATAGTCATAGTGAAAAAGCGGGTCGAGCCCGGATCGAAGGAACAAAGCGAGCCACAATCCCAGAAAGATTTGCGGAACGAGCCTGGTGGTATCCGGCACAATGGGCGACAGGAGAAGGACCGGCAGAGCAAGTGGCACGAGGCAATAGAAGCAGAACTGGCCGGAGGAACCGAAAATGAACTGCATGAGGAACAGGGCGACTATGGCAGAACATAACCTAAGTAGACTGTTCCACAAGGTATCGCGGTTTACGGCCATTGCCTCTCTCCGGGGAAGCGCGTTACCCAAGATTAGCATATTGACCGTGTGTAGGCAATACTCTTTCTTGGCTCCCGAGGTTGCGGAGCGCAATAGTGGTGAAAACTACTTCATCGCAGAGGCACAGAGAGCGCGGAGTTCAGGAGGGAACGACGGAGTTAGCCGCTCGGCATGTCCTTCTGATACTGGCGGTCGAGGACCTCGCTTATGATGGCCGCCTGGGAGGAGGGGTTGGGGGTGGCCTCGAGCAGTTGTTCCTTGAGGATGCGCAGGTGCTCGTCGTCAAGGTCGGCCTGCTCGGTGATGCGTTGCGCTCCCTCACTATCTCCATTCTGCTGAACCTGCCTGGCGAACTGCCGGGTCATGATCGCTTTCTCGGTTAGTAGGCGAGCGGCGGCCCAAAGGGTGGCCTCGACTTGCTCCGACTTCTGAGCGAGCACCACCTCGGGCGACCAGGCGTGGCCGACGTGGCATTGGAAGCGGACCAGGTTGCCCAGCTCCAACTGCCAGAGCGTACCTCCGCAATCCGGACAAGTAAAAATCGTGATGGAGTTGGCGCGTCGGTTCTCCGCCTGGCTCTCCATATCACGCTGGATGACCGGGGATTCGGACTGCTCCTGATTAGCGTACAATTCCTCCATCTGCTGCTCTCCTTGGTCGATTGTACCGCCTGTCTCTTCAGCCCCATTGCGGGCGCTTGCCTCGCGGGCCAGCCTGCCCAGGAGCGAGCCCATCTTCGCTGCCTGAACAATGTGGTCCGCGCCCTCCATATACCTGAGCGCCGACCTGGGCATGCTATCGTATAGAGCCTCCTCCGGGTCCTGCACCACTGTTATCCCGCCGCTGGCCTTGATTATGGTCGCGCCGACGCTCCCGTCGTCCAGACCCCCGGATAGTACCACGCCGATCACCTGCTCGCCGTGCGCAAAGGCCGCGGTGCGGAAAGTAGGGTCGATGGCGGGGCGAGTGTGGTTCTCGCGTGGGCCGTGCGACAGCTCGACGCAGTCTTCCCGCACTATCAAGTGCATATCCGGTGGGGCCAAATAGACCCTGCCGGGTCTTATACGCTCGCCATGCCGAGCGAAGGCCACGGGCAGACTGCTGTGCCGGCCGAGCACCTCCGGGAGCTTGCTGTTGCCGGTGGGCGAGAGATGAACAACCACAAAGACCGGCGCTTGTAGATCGGAGGGCAAGTCGGCAAGCACCCGCCCAAGCACCTCGATGCTGCCGGCCGAGCCGCCTATGACTATTATACCGGGATTGGGGTGAGACATGTACCGGCCCTCCTGCTTGATCCGTGCGCCTCCGATTAGTAGCTGTGCGTAGCAACTACCGTGCCGGACGGGTCCGAGGCAGGAATGGGGCAGGCAAACCTGATCACTTATGTACCGGTTCTTGTTTTGTACCACTTTTAGTAACTGTTCTTGTGACAACTATTCTCCCGATCCTGGCAGTATGATGTAATCAGAGAGCAACCACAAATACGAGATCGGTGTCCATCGTAAAATCACACTCAGCATCGTGTGGATTAACTAAATCGTCAAGTCTCAACAGGCCACACACACCGTTCGATAACAGGAGGTAGTAGAGCGGAAGACCCAGGCTAGGGATAGCAGGGCATAGCGGGTACCGGCGCATTGCGACTGCGCTTCTGCCCTTGTGGTAAGCAGACCAGGCAAAAACAAGAGCCCTCACGCATTGCGACTGCGCAAGGGCCCCCACACGATACCAACCCGTCAGGAGGTCAGTACCGATGCTGAGTATACATTACGTGCGCGCGGCGCGCAAGACATTTAGACGATCTGTAGTGGTTACAATTTTGGCAACATTGATTTATGCAGCCTGGGTAGCAGGACCAGCACCTATCGCCGGCCCGGCTACCGTGGCGAGGGCCGGCCCACTTGCAGAGGTACAGGGCTCCCCGTCTCCAGTTGTGCGCGGTGGCGTGGGGGACTTGTGCGGTGACGTTATCCTCGGAAAGCCCGACTTCTGCGATATAGCCCCCGGCACGACGACCGCCAATAAGCTCTTCTGGCCCCATGGCGTCGTCATCGACAGGACCTCGACGCCCAACAGGCTGTACGTATACGACGCGGGCAATAACCGCATCCTGGGGTTCAACCTGTCCGGGTGTCTCTCCTCGGCCACCAACCCGCTCAACTGCTCGGCGGATATCGTTATCGGCCAGCCTTCCTTCTTTACCTCCGCCTGCAATGGTGACTCCGGGTACCAGGCCTACCCCAGCAGGGCTCCTGCATCGGCCGATTCGCTGTGCGGGCAGCCCGAGAACACCCTCAGTGTTACCGAGAGCGGGTCCGGCGCCAGCATGGCTGTGGACAACCAGGGCAACCTGTATGTCACCGACTTCTTCAACCACCGGGTGCTCAAGTACATCTCCCCCTTCACGACCGATAGCATCGCCGACGACGTCTGGGGGCAGAGCGACTTTACGGGGAACACGTGCAACAGGGGCCTCGCTGCTCCCAACGCTACCACCCTCTGTTTCGGTTGGGGCGACAGCAACAACTGGACGGCAGGCGTGGAGATCGACTCTGCCGGCAATCTCTGGGTGACCGATAGCGGCAACAACCGCGTGCTCCGCTTCCCGGCCGGGTCCCACCAGGCGAACCTCGTGATCGGGCAGCAGAATTTCACCGGGAGGACCCCCGGCTCCGCTCTGAATATGCTGAACGCCCCTGCCGTCGTGCGGGTAAACAGCGGGGGTCGGGTGTACGTTGCAGACCAGGGCAACAGCCGCGTGCTCGTCTTTGATCCACCCTTCATCAACGGAATGAGCGGGTCGGTGTTCGGATCGGGCTTCGCTGCCCCGTCGGGTATAGACTTCGACCCGGTTCAGGGCGGCGTGTGGATCATGAGTAGAGACTGCAACAGCCTGGAGCGGTGGGACGAGTCTGCCCAAACTCTGATCGAGCGGATCGGCGGCATCGGCAATCTGCTTGACCGGACCACCGGCTCGATCGGCATCGACAGCGCCGGGAACAGGTATATCGCGATAGGCGTTGGCGATTATCAGAACGATGTGCTAATGTTCGCCCCGGGCGGATCGCCCACCGCCCCCACCAAGCAACTGTTCGGGGCAGGGATCGGCAATGACAGGACGGCAACCGGCCTGGCTTCCGGAGGGGGCGTTGCTGTGGCGAACAACCAGTTGATTGTGGCCGATAACGGCCGCATCATTTTCTGGAATAATCCCTCCACCCTGGCGAGCGGCCAGGCCGCCGATGGGGTGGCAGGGGTCGGATCTGTGGGCACTTTCGCGAACGCGCTCCGCGACTGCTGTCTCACGCTTAAGGCGGACAGGAATAACCACCTCTGGGTGAGCGCAGGCATGGCCGGGGATTTCCACGACCGCATCGACGTTTATGCCCTTCCTCTGGTCAACGGCGCGCAGCCAATCGCCAGCATCCAACTGCCTCTGCCCGTGCTCGGTGGCGGCCAACTGGCGGCCACCGGCAACTTCCAGCAATTCTGGGGGCTTGCGCCCAGCCCTATGGGCGACTTCCTGTGGCTGAGCCATACGGCAACCAACCGGGTCTTCCGGGTACGCAACCCACTCACTAATCCGGTGGTGGATGTGGTCCTCGGCCAGACGGACCTGAGCGGCACCCTGTGCAACAGGGGCGGGCAGCCGCGAACTGGCGCCACTCCGGACAGCCTCTGCTTGCCCGGCTCGCTGTCGCTTGACCAGTTGGGCAACCTGTATGTGTCGGACCATTCGCTCGAGATCCAGGGGAACATGCGGCTGCTCGAGTTCAATACGAGCCTATTCCCCACTGGCAACTCGCAGGTCATATATGCTCCGCCCGCCTCCAAGATCTTCCCTGACGTTGCCACCTGGGAGCCGGCGTTCGACGCGCAAAACCGCATGGTAGTCGGCTACAACCCTTACTGGGACTTCAACCCTGGCGACAGAGGGCGCTTCCCAGGGGTCTATAACAACCCGCTCTCCGCGTCGACAACTCCGGACGCTCTGCTGAGCGATTACTATTCGATGGCTATCTCGGCAGCGTTCGATGATGAAGGCAACCTGTATGTCGGCGATGGAGACAGGTCGAGGGTGATCATCTACAAGCAGCCTTTTGCCACACTTCCCTCGCCCACCTCGACAAACACCTCTATTCCGACTATAACACCCACAGCCATGAGTACGGCCTCGGCCACAGCTTCGCCCACGCGCACATCTTCGCCGGTACCCACAAGCACACCCACCCAGTCTCCAACCCGTACGTCCACGCGAACAAACACTTCCATTCCATCTTTTACGGGCACTGCCACACGTGCAGCCTCGCCCACGGCTTCGCCCACGCGCACGTCTTCGCCGGTATCCACAAGCACACGCACGCAATCACCAACCCGTACGTCCACAGCCACACCCACACCTACAGCCACGGGCACGCTGATATTCAGCAACGTGCAGGAGACCAATATAACAACTAGCCAGGCGACCATTCAGTGGACAACATCGGGGCCGGGCACGAGCAGCGTTGCATACGGCACCAATATGGACTCACTTAGCCTGCTCAGCGCTATGGACCCGACACTAACAATCAGCCACACTGTGACGCTCACCGGCCTTGTGGCGAACACCAAGTACTACTACACGGCCCGGTCCACGAGCGGCTCGGGGATACAATGTGCGTCCATCGTCTACCGCTTCATGACGCGAAACAGATAGGGGTCGAAGGGAGGGCGGGGATTGAGAACAGGAGAGTACTCCTTGACTCAGGAACCGCCCTCTAAGCGTGCCAGGTCGGCATCCGTCACATGGTAGGAGGGCCACTGCTTGCCGAGCATATAGGTGAGGACGTAGTGGGCGTCCTTCTGGAGGCGGGCGTTGTAGGTTTGGCGGTACATGGCGGCCAGGTCGGCTACGAAGTCACGGCTGCCCAGTAGGGAGAGAGCAAGGGTGGCGTTGGCGTAGCGGCCGAGGTTGTCCTGGGCACGCCACCAGGCTCCCCAGTCGCGGGCGCGAAGGCCGGCGGCGCGGTCGGCATCGAGGATGACCAATGGGTCGGCTGCGACCAGGGAGGCGCGCAACTCCGTGAGGCCCGCGATGAGAGTGGCGTCGCGCCTCGCGCCTTCGACAGTGCCGCGTGGGGTTGCCATGCCGAGCGCCAGGGGGAACTGGCCCAGCCATGCCTCGGGGCTGTTCTCGTTCATCATCGCCAGAGGGCTGACCGGGGCACCGTCGTCGTCATCCTCTGAGGCGGAGCCGGTTAGCTGGGCTTCCTCTTCCTCGATTGCGTCCTCGTAAGGCTGTTGATCAGCCGAGGAGGAGCTCAACGATTCTGCGGAGCCGCTCCGCCGGAACCTCGACATCAGTCCGGATAGTCCCCGTTTCGGGGTCGAGTTCGACATCTAATATCTCCTCAAATAGCTCTTGTTTGCGGTAGAGTATCTCCAGCACCCGCTGCTCAACCGTGTTGGCCGCGATGATGTTGATCACGTTGACCGGGTTGACCTGGCCGATGCGGTGGGCGCGGCCGATGCGCTGCTCCACCCTGGCAGGGTTCCAGGGGAGGTCCAGGTTGATCACATAGGAGGCGGCCTGCAGGTTGAGGCCGAGGCCGCCCGCGTCGGTGGATATGAACAGCATCGTGTCGGGGTCGGTGTTGAACTGCTCCACGATGCGCTGCCGGGCGCGCAGGCCCAGGCCGCCGTGCATCCGCACGCTCTTCAGGCCAAGCGGGACCACGGCCTCGGTCGCGTGGCGGGTCATGCGCTCCCACTGGGAGAAGATGAGCATCTTGTGGCCCTCGGCGGCGATCTCGCTGACGAGGGCGGGTAGCTCGCGGAGCTTGCTGGAGGAGCGCACCTGGGGGTCGACCAGTTGGGCGGCGGTGGCGGCCTCGCGCAGGCGGGTTAGAAGGGAGAGGGCCATGGCGCTCTGGGCGGCGTTCCATTCGGGGGCGCGAAGCAACTCGGTCAACTGCTTTTCGAGCGGGCGGTAGAGGCGGGCCTGCTCGAGGTCGAGGTCGAGCCAGAAGTCGTTGTCGATCCGCTCGGGAAGCTCGGTGAGCACGTCGGCCTTGCGGCGGCGCAGGAGGATGGGGGCGATGGCGCGGCGCACGCCCTCCAGGTCCTTGTAGCCGATGATCCCTCCCCAGTCGTCCTTGACCACGTGCTGGGCCAGGAACTGCCAGGGCGGGCCGAGGAGCTTGTCATCGAGGAACTCCACCACCGAGTAAAGCTCCTCAAGGCGGTTCTCCAGGGGAGTGCCGCTGAGGACGAAGGCGAACCTGCTGGGCAGGTCTTTGATGGCCTGGGTGGTCTTGGCCCGCCAGTTCTTGATGCGCTGGGCCTCGTCGAGGATGACCAGGTCGGGCCGCAAGGCCAGCACGTGCTCGCGGTCGCGCAGCATCAACTCGTAATTCATGATCGTGAAGAAGCTACCCGCGGCGTACTGCTTCTCTCGTTTGGCTTTGCTGCCGCCCACCACGGTGTAGGTGTCGTCCGAAAAGCGCTCGATCTCCTTGCCCCACTGGTACTTCACAGAAGCGGGGGTGATCACCAGCACGTGCTCGATGCCGTGCTCCTGGCGGAGGAGTTGTGCGGCGGCGATACTTTGGGGCGTGTTATGAGTCAGGATGTAGTCGTCGCTGACGTAAAGCTGGTCGGGCGCATCCGTCGCTATACATTGGGCCTCTTTACGCCCGACATAAGTGACCGACTTGATTGCTCTCACAGGCGGATACTTGGTCCGGGGGTGGTACACGCCAGCTTTCCGCGACAAAGAGAAGGGTTGGATGCTTGGCGGCAACGCTATGCTCATGCGATAGGCCAGTTGACCGTTGCGGCGCTCACCCTTGTACGTGTAAGTAGTCCGTTTTTGCCGCAGCGTGGCCTTGCCGCCCAGAGACTGCACCAGCTCAATTACATCTAGAGACAGGCGAAGCGAAGATGAGCAGAATTCGACATTGTTGTCGTTGGGCCGAACATGACCGTCAGTGTCCAATAAGCCTTGTAGCAATGCTACCCTGGAAGACACTGATGCATACTTGTAGAGCGCCGGTATGAACTTGGTTTCGGCCCGATGGCCCATGAGGCCCAACGAGCGTAAAGAGATTGTTACCGGATTTGGAATCCGCGTTCGACCATGGCTTATGGTCCAGTCATAACCACCTTTCCACTTAAGAGCAACACCCTCCGGCAATAGTCCTCCAACCCGTTCGAGGAGTTCCCTATCCGCAGAAGACAACCTAACCGAATGATCACTGATTCCACCGTCGCCAAGCAAGACTCCTAGCAAGTAAGGGTGTAAGGGCAACTCAGCTTCGGCAAACTCAACAGGTTGGATCATGGGTATGAAGTGCTGGTAGCCACCGCTTCCATTACCTATTCTGAGACTTATCTCCTTGAGCGACTTAACGCGAGGCGTGTTGCCGCGCCGCCTGCGCAAGGCCGTGTTCACCAACCACAGGTGCTCGTCACAACACTCTGTGCAACTGCCGTCGGTGAACTCCACGCGGTATATGTCTTTGATCCCCTGAGGATAGACACCAATGACATGCGAGGTGCCACCCTGCGAGTTGATGACCTCATCGCCAACCTGCACATCGCCCATGAGCTCCCAACCATAGGGGGTGAGCACCTTTGCTGTCAGAGGCTGGGCTTTGCCCAACCCCATATCGTCCGCAAGAAGTGCCCTTTCTGTGAACGCGAGAAACAGCGTTCCAATCATCTGGTAGGGGTAGAGGGGGAGCTTGAGGAGGTCGAGGTTGGTCTGGCTAGCTTCGATACGGGCGAGGAGCTGGCGGCGCTTGTGGTCGCGCTCGGTGCGGGCCTGCACAGTCTCCGCGTAGTCGTACACCTCGGGCTCGATTATGGCCCGGCCCCCGAACTCCTCGACCTCCGCGGTGAAGCGCTCCAACTTCTTGAGGAAGGCCTGGGGTTGGTCCTCCAGCAGGGCCAGGTTGGGGAGGAGGTAGTGGTTGACGATGCGCAGCAGGCCGGGGTCGAGTTGGTGATCGTAGACGGGCGCGGCGG
Source organism: Chloroflexia bacterium (assembly GCA_045805005.1). Taxonomy (GTDB): domain Bacteria; phylum Chloroflexota; class Chloroflexia; order QHBQ01; family JADMIH01; genus JADMIH01. The sequence continues at coordinate 37,127 of JBJMMB010000531.1, read as the reverse complement.
TCCAGGTGCCGTCGCCCACGTAGCGGAGGGTGACGTAGACAGTGAGGCGGTTGATCTCCAGCAGCCGGGGCCGTGCCGAACGGAGGGCTCCGCCATGCTTGCGCCGTATGTAGCCGAGGACTGCCTCCACGTGCTTGCAGGTGCCCAGGTTGTTCGACTCGTAGTCGAGGCAGGAGCAGCGGTTAACGTGGTGCTCCGGGTTGGGGTCGCGTATCAGCACGTCGTACTCGCGCCCGTTCTCGCCCAGGACGTGGTAGAGGCCGAGGAACGAGGGGTCGGGGGTCGTGGGTCGGGGGTCGGCCTTGCCGGTGGATGCTAACCCCTGATCCCTGATCCCTGACCCCCGTGGGGCGGTATCGGCCACATACTCGATGCGGTAGAACTCTCGGCGGGCACGCGAGCGCCTGGCCTCGATAGCCACCTCGCGCGCGATCATCGTGCCCAGGCCGCCGTAGTCGGGTTGCGGGGCCACTTCCGGCATGTCGGCCACTTCTTCAGCGTCGGTGCGTTTACGTGCGGTCATACTTCTGTGGACCCTACTCGCGCCTAATTCTCATAGGGTATAATACTACCACTAGCACGAAAGCAGCCACTCCTTTATGAAGGGGTAAGGGGGTCTCCCTGCCGGGCTCCGTGGATTGAGGCCCAACCTTATCGGGGCGTGAAAGAAAGTCACTAAAGGTATCGTTGTAGGGGCAGGCCCCCGTTGCCTGCCCTTTATCCCAACCCCAGCCTTGGTGGTACACGACCAAGGCAGGCAACGGGGGCCTGCCCCTACAGGCGTGACGCGCCTCAGAGTCTGCTTTCTATATCTTTATTTCAAACTGCATGGGCCAACACCAGGTTCGCTCATGCAGAAGCATTTGGGGGAAGGACAATTGGCAGAACCTAGATACAAGCTATCCGTTTTCAACACGCTCACGCGGGAGAAGGAGCAGTTCGAGCCGATGCAGCCGGGGAAGGTGGGGTTGTATACGTGCGGGCCGACCGTGTACAACTTCCAGCATATCGGGAACTTCCGCACGTTCATTTTTGAGGACGTGCTGAAGCGGGTGCTGAAGTACGACGGGTACGATGTGACGCACATAATGAACATCACTGACGTGGGGCACTTGACCTCGGATGCGGACGAGGGCGAGGACAAGATGATAAAGGCGATGCGCCGCGAGGGCAAGACGCCCTGGGACATCGCGAAGTTCTACACCGACGCGTTCCTGCGGGATATGGACCGCCTGAATATCCAGAGGCCCACGAAGATTACCCCGGCCACTGAGCACATACCGGAGATGATCGCCCTGATACAGTGCCTGTTCGACAAGGGGCACGCTTACGTTATCAATGACGGCGTGTACTACGACATCGCGACGGTCCCGGATTACGGGACGCTGTCGGGGCAGTCGCGGGAGGATCTGGAGGCGGGGGCGCGGGTGGAGGTGAACACCGAGAAGCACAACCCCGGCGACTTCGCCCTCTGGAAGCGGGCCGACCCCTCGCACGCGATGCAGTGGGACTCGCCCTGGGTGCGCGGCTACCCCGGCTGGCACATCGAGTGCTCGGCGATGTCGATGAAATACCTGGGCGAGACGTTCGACATCCACTGCGGCGGGGTGGACCACATCCCGGTGCATCACGAGAACGAGATCGCGCAGTCGGAGGGGTGCACGGGCAAGCAGTTCGTGCGCTACTGGCTGCACGGCGAGTTCCTGCTGACGAATAACATGAAGATGAGCAAGAGTGCGGGGGAGGCGGGCCCCGAGCGAGACATGGGCGAGGGGATCGCCCCGCTCAACACCGACACGGGGGGCTTCCTCACCTTGCAGAAGCTGGTGGACCGGGGCTACGATCCGCTGGCGTACCGCTACTTCTGCTTCTCGGCCAAGTATCGGGCGCAACTCAACTTCACCGATGAGGGGATCGAGGCGGCGGCCAGGGGCCTGGAGGGATTGTACGATTTCGTCACCAGGGCCGAGGAGGGTCAGGGGTCAGAATCCCAGGACGAGTGGCAGCAGCCGTACAAGGATAAGTTCGTGGCCTCGATCAACGACGACCTGAATATGCCGGGGGCATTGGCGGCGGTGCACGAGCTGATCACGGAGGCGAACCGGAGGGAGCAACCGGGGGCCATCCTGCCGACGCTGTACGACTGGGACAAAGTGCTGGGGCTGGACCTCGAGAAGAGGGCGAAAGAGCGCGCAACCGAAACACTGCCGCCCGAGTTGCAGGCGTTGATCGACAAGCGCCAGGAGGCCCGCAAGGCCCGCGACTTCGCCCAGGCCGACGCCCTCCGCGCCCAACTGCGCCAGGCGGGCATCGAGATCGAAGACACGCCGCAGGGTGTCAGGTGGAAGAGAATATCTTAGATTCAGGTAATTGGTGATCGAGAATTTAAGTAATGCGCAAAACCAAAATTAGGTAGTTTTGCCGATGCGCGACCCGCACCGGTTTGCTATGATTGCGGCGTGTTCTTTATGAATAGCGCCGCTTTTCGATCCTCACGCCTCCGTCATAATAAGTAGAGCAGCGCCGGTGACAGCAAGCCAATAGGTACATTCAACCAGCGAGGAGGACCTTTCCATGGCAACAGACAAGCAGCGTCACGGCACTTCGGCAGATGAGGTGGAGATCGATACCATTCCGGACCCCCGCGCGGGATACATCGAAGGTGACACAGACGCGGAAGCCATGCAGCCACAAGCGGCGGCGCGGGCAGGCGCGACCACATTCCCGGCGGGGATCGACGTATCCGGGCACCAGGGAATCATCAATTGGACGGGAGTGGCCCAGGCGGAAATCGCCTTCGCGTTCGCCAAGGCGAGCGAGGGGACCAGCTTCGTGGACCCGCAGTTCGCCAACAACTGGGCGCGTATGAAGCAGGCCAACATACTGCGTGGGGCTTATCACTTCTTCAGGCCCTCGCTCGACCCGGTGCAGCAGGCGAACCATTTCATATCGCAGGTGGAGCAGCTCAACCCAGGGGATTTGCAGCCGATGATCGACATAGAGGTGACCGACGGTGTGGGCCCGGCGCACCTCTTGGATGGCGTACAGCAGTGGATAGATCGAGTGAAGAGCGTGCTGAATCGGGACCCCATTATTTACACGGGCCCAAGCTTCTGGCAAACGGCTACCAGCAATAGCACCCAGTTCAGTAAGAAATATCCACTCTGGATCGCCCACTACACTAACGCTCCCCAGCCGAAGGTGCCGGGCGGCTGGCCCGTATGGACGTTCTGGCAGTTCACCGACGCGGGCTCGGTGCAGGGGGTCAGCGGCAAGGTGGACCGGGACCGCTTCAACGGTTCGCTCGCCAACCTGAAGAAATTCGCCGGTTTGTAGGCTATAGGCGCATGGCAGGGCAGGCCGCCCTTATGCCGCGCCGGCCAAGGAGAAGAGTATGAAGACCAAGAAGCGCCCACCGGCCAAAGTGCCGGCAGCTATGGCATCGAACGCCCACGCGGGCATGCAGAGGACGCATTTCACCGTGGACCGGGTTGAAGTGCAAATCGAAACGGCTTTCCTTCCCGGCAAACGGTTTACAACCTCCGAGCCGGGCGACAGCACCCAGGTGGCTACAACGCATGCCTTCCAGCCATTTCGGGAGCTATCCATGATGGCGGTGCCTTTTGGCACCAGGCCGGTAACCGAGGCCGTGCCCGTGGCCGGATCAGGGAAGGCGGGCCACGTGCGCGCGGCGTTGAGCGATGCGAGGGCCAGGGAGGGCGGTGATGACGGATCGCAGACGCAGGGCCGCCGGGACGCCGGCAACACAAAGGACGCCGGCTATGGCACCCGCACCATGGAGCAAGGGCCGGTGGCTAATCTGTTCGGCGAGGAGGTGGCCGGGCACGTGACCTTGTCAGACGTGCCATTGGACGAGGACGCGCCCAAGCCTGTGGTCGTGGTTGAATGGGTGGCGGAAGCGGGCCAGCGCATGTGGATCTTGCGGGCGAGCGCCGAAATGCCTGCCGGAACACAAAGTCTGGAGGCCGCGGCCCCGTTCCTCGACTCGCTCGCCGGCCTGTCGCTGAGCAGCGGTACCCTGGACGAGCCGACTACCTTACCGGCCGACAGCGAGGAGGAAGAGCCGCCGGAGGCCGCGGCGCGCGCCGCCGCGGTGGCGACCCTCATACCCGATGTGCTGCCGTCCCCGCCTTGGTGGAACGATGACGTGTGCGATCTGGGGAACTACCGCGCCGGCTCCGGGAACCGCGCGTCCCGCCCTCTGGGCACCGAGTTCCTGGGGATGGTAACGTGCGGCCCGCGGCCCTCATTCGAGCACAGCCCAGACGTGCGGGCTAACTTCCTCCCCGGCGATCACGGAGCATTGGAATGGGAATGCGTGGAGATATCGCTGCGGTTCCTCTACATGGCCTACGGCATTCCGACCTACTCAGCCAATGGCAGCGGAATAGTGCAAAATTACTCCACAAATTTCGACGGCGTGAAGCTGGAGAAGATCCCCAACGGCTCGTTCCCGCCCGCGCCCGTGCCGGGCGACGTGCTCAGCTACGGCCCGGTGACCACTATCGGCCACACATCGGTGTGCATCGAGTCGAACGTTGACGCCAACGGCAACGGCAATATCGTGGTGATGGAGCAAAACTTCTCGCCGGATGGCCGGAGGGTGCACCCGGTGAACCACTGGGAGGTGAGCGCCCCTATCACCCTGACCAGGTTCCTGCACAAGCCGCTGCCCGCGGGGGTGCAGGACGATGGGACCACCCTCACGTTCCCTGGAGGTCAAAGCGTCACCAGGGGGTTCAGGACCCTCTGGCTGAAGCCGCACCTCGGACATTTCGTCTGCGGCGCGGTGCTCACGGGCGAGCAGACCGAAAACCACGAGGAAGGCGACCTGACGGTGCAGTACTTCGAGAACATCAGGATGGAGTGGAAGCCCGGAATTCAGCCCCGGTTCGGGGCGGTGGGCCGCATGTACGTGGAGAAGGCCGAGGTGCCGCCCGGCACGCAACCCCAGGGGGACACCTTATCCTTCAACGTGCCCGGCATCACCTCACAGGTGGGCGGGAAGTTCAGGCGCCTCTTCGAGCGGTTCGGTCTCGGGGTGTGTGGCTTCCCGCTCACGGGCGAGGCACAGGAAGCAGGCACTAACCTGACCGTCCAGTACTTCGAGAACGTGAAGATGGAGCGGGGAGCAAACGGCCCGGCCCGCTTTGGCCCCGTGGGCCGGCAGTTCCTGGAGTTGGAGTAAGTGGCCGGCCCCAGGTGAAACTCAGTCCGCGGAGGTTGCGCCGCGAGTTCTCGGTTTGTGATAAACTGGAGGTATGAGCATACTATCTCCTCACGAACCGCGGCCGCGACCCTCCGCGGGAAAACTCCATGCTCGCGCACGAACTCGTGCCCAACGAGCATGAAAATACTGCTTACGAACGACGACGGGGTCACGTCGGAGGGGCTATTCGCGCTGTGGGAGGCTCTTTCGCCGGTGCACGAGGTGGCGGTGGTGGCCCCTGACCGCAACTGGTCGATCTCGGGGCACAATAAGACAATGGACAGGCCCTTGCGGGTGAGCGAGGTCAAGCTGCGCGATGGGTCGCTTGCCTACGCCTCGGACGGCACGCCCTCCGATTGCGTGGCGCTGGCCGCGCTGGGGCTGCTGGGCTACACGCCCGAGTTGGTCATCTCGGGCATCAACAGCGGCAACAACCTGGGGGGCGACATCACTTACTCGGGAACCGTGGCTGCGGCGATGGAAGCAATTGTGTCGGAGATACCCGCAATAGCGGTGTCGATGAACACGCGGCCGGAGTGGCCGGTGGAGGTAGGCGCCAGTTTCATCAAGCGCCTGGTGGAGCAGATACAGGAGCACGGACTGGCGAACGACATCCTCCTGAATGTCAACGTGCCCAACATCCCCGAGGAGCAGATCAAGGGGGTGAAGATCACGCGACTGGGCAAGCGCATCTACAGCGACAAGCTGATCACGCGCGCCGACCCCCGCGGGCGCAATTATTACTGGATAGGCGACTCCGAGCCCCCCACCGCCCGCCGCGAGGACGGCACCGATGCCACGGCGGTCGAGGACGGCTACGTGTCGATCACGCCCATCCACATGGACCTCACGTCCTTTAGGGAGGACGTGTGGGAGTTATTGGGGAATTTGAAGTTCTAACCAAAATCGGCCGCTAAGCGGCCGATTTTGGTTAGAACACTGTTTATCTGTCTAGCGCCGCTGGTTCTTCTGGTTGAGTAGGGCCCCCAGCACGTAGCCGCCGCCGATGGCGATGGAGCCTAGCAGCATGCTGACGGAGAGGCGGTTGGCTGCGCCGCTGATGCGCTTGGTGGCTTCTTCGAGGCCGTTTACCTCAAGGTGGACCGTGAGTTGGTCGTTGGCGAGCTTGTCGAGGATCATCTCGGTGCGGCGGGGGGCGTTCTCGACCAGGTGCTTCATGTCGATCACCCAGGCGAACGTGCGGCCGGGGGATAGCTGGGCGGAGACGCGCTTCTCCATGACGTTGATCATGTAGTCGCGGATCAACTGGACGGGGTCGAGATCGGGGGAGAGGACAGAGATGGTGCCGTCGAGGTTGAGCATGGCCTTGCCGACCAGGGTCATGGCGCTGGGCACGGGCATGCTGTACGTCTGGGCCAGGCGGGTCAGGTCGAGCAGGGCCGATCCCAGAGCCATGCGCCCACCGCTCATATCGTGGTAGCGGCTCACCAGGCCCCGCACCTCCTGCGTGAAGCCGCGGCGGTCGAAACCCCTGGGTATCTCCACCATATCGAGGTAGGTATCGGTCACGCGGTCGCCCTGGCGCTCGGCGAAGGCCAGCAGCAGGCGGATGATGCTGTCCTTCTGGCCCGAGTCGAAGCGGCCCACCATACCGAAGTCCATCAGCGCCAGGCGGCCGTCCTCGGTTATGTAGATGTTGCCGGGGTGAGGGTCGCAGTGGAAGATGCCGTCGATGACGATCTGCTTCAGGTAGGCCGACAGCAGGTCTTTGGCGATTGCCTCCCCATCCAGGGCCGCGATCTCGTCGTGGGTCAGCTCGGGCAGGTGGCGGCCTTTGACGAAGCCGAGAGTAATCACCCGCCTGGTGGTGAGGTCGGGATAGACCTTCGGCATGGTTAGGGTGGTGAACTCGGCCAACTGGCCGGTGATGAGGCGGGTGTTCTCGGCCTCCTGGCGGAAGTCGAGCTCCTGGTTGAGGCTCTGCTCCAACTCGCTCACCATCGGGTCGAGGCCGTAGCGGGCCCCGAAGGAGGAGTGGCGGGTGGCGAAGCGCGCCACCTCGTGCATGATCTCCATGTCGATCTCAACGCGCTTGCGCACGCCCGGCTTCTGCACCTTGATCACCACGTCGGTGCCGTCCTGGAGGACCGCCTGATGCACCTGGGCCATGGAGGCGGTGCCCAGCGGCTTGGGATCGAACGCCTTGAATAGCTTGGAGACCGAGGCTCCCAACTCGGTCGTGATGATGTGCTCGATCTTGTCGGCGGGCACTGGGGTGATGGTGTCCTGCAGTCGGGCCAGGGCTTCGATGTAGGCGGGGGGTAGGATGTCGGGACGGGTGCTCAGGACCTGGCCCAGCTTGATGAAGCACGGCCCAAGCTCCTCGAGCGCTTTGGCGAGGTCCTGCGCGTGGCGCAGCTCGTGCTCGTCGCGCTCGGCCAGCAGGCTGCTGACGCTCTCGTCTTCCTCTTCATGCTTATGGACGAGCCCCAGCTCGGCAACGACCTCCATCAGGTCATACTTGTTCAGGACGCCGAGTATCTCCCTGTAACGCTCGGGGTGCCTGGAGAACCGGCTGCTCAGGAGGCTCCTCGCCGAGGAGCCCAGGGTTACGCGCCTGTTCATGTTGTTGGTTCCGATTCTATGGTTGGTCGTGGCCCTATGGTTGGTTGTGATTGCCATCATCTCCCCCTATAGATAGGAAAACTAGCCCCTGGATAGAAGGCATTGGGTCTTCAGAAGTCGTGTGGCTTCAATCCGCCGAAAAAGCATACGAACAGGCAGCGGGAACAGATTAGTCCGCTGTCGATTGTCCCACTGTTAAAGGGTGATGTCAAGTGAGCTTGGAGAGTAAGGATCCGGACCAGGGTCAAGAAGACGTGCTTGTAGGGGCAGGCCCCAGCCCCAGAAGGGACCCCGTGCTGCCTGCCCTTTATCCCAACCCCGGCTTTGGTGGTACACGACCAGGGCAGGCAACGGGGGCCCGCCCCTACGGTGGGGTTGGGTGGTTTACCCGGATGTTGGGTGGTACACGCAGAGGGCAGGCAACGGGGGTCGTCCGCTGCGCTGCCCGCGCTTCGCTCATGCCCTACAGGTAAAGTTGGTTGGTTCGGGATGGAAGTGAGTTGGCCGGGCATTCCTACAGGTTTTTAATCGTGCTTCCTTGCCACCGGGCGGGGTGATATAATGGGAGTGTGCTCGTGCCTTTTGGGCGGGCGCGTACCGCTTACTGCTTACTGCTTTCCGGACCAGGAGGAGTTGTTTGGCCGGTCCATCGACGCGTTCGGGGAAGGCTTTACCTACGGGGACGGTCACCTTCCTCTACACGGATATCGAGAGTAGCACCAGGCGCTGGGAGTTGGACCCGCGGTCGATGAAGGCCGCCGTTGAGCGCCACGACGAGATCATGCGCGAGGCCATCGAAGCCCACGGCGGGGTGGTCTTCAGGACGATGGGCGACGCCTTCTGCGCGGTCTTCGTATCGGCACGTGAGGCCCTGGCCGGGGCCCTGGCGGCCCAGCGCGCCCTGGAGGCCGAGGACTGGAGCCGCTACTTCAGGTCCGACTCGCCCGTGCCCCCCTCGCTGGGCCTCGACGTGCGAGTGCGCATGGCCCTGCACACCGGCCACGGCGAGGTGCGCGGCGGCGACTACGTTGGCACGCCCCTCAACCGCATCGCCCGGCTCCTCGCTACAGGCTACGGGTCGCAGACCCTCCTCTCCCAGGCCACCTACGACCTGGTGCGCGACGCCCTCCCCTCCATCTCGCCCGACGTGAGCCTGCGCGACCTGGGGAAGCACCGCCTGAAAGATCTGCAGGAGATGGAGCACGTCTACCAGGTGGTGGCGCCCGACCTACAGGCCGACTTCCCGCCGCTCAAGAGCCTCGATGCCCGCCCTAACAACCTGCCCGCGCAATGGACCCCCTTCGTGGGCCGCGCCGCCGAGGTGGTGGAGGTGCGCGGGCTGCTGCTGCGCGAGGACGTGCGACTGGTGACGCTGCTTGGGCCAGGCGGCATGGGCAAGACGCGGCTGGCCTTGCAGGTGGGGGCCGAGCTGAGCGACGAGTTCCAGGATGGGGTCTTCTTCATCGACCTGGCGATTATCGCGGAGCCGGGCCTGGTGGTGGCGCAAATAGCGACCACCCTGGGCGTTCGCGAGAGCGGGGGCCGCCCCCTGGTGGATAGCCTGAAGGAATATTTGCAGGACAAGCGCATCCTGCTGCTGCTCGACAACTTCGAGCAGGTGGTGGACGCGGCCCCGTTGGTCGCCTCGCTGATGGCCGCGGCCCCGATGCTCAAGGTGCTGGCGACGAGCCGGGCGGTGTTGCACCTGCGGGGCGAGAACGAGTACCCCGTGCCCCCGCTGAGCATGCCCAGACCCAAGCCCCTCCCGCCCTTTGAAGTGCTGGCCAGCTATGAGGCCGTGACGCTCTTCATCCAGCGGGCGCGTATGGTCAAGCCCGAGTTCGAGTTGACCCGGCAGAACGCGGCAGCCGTGGCCGAGATTTGCTACAGCCTGGACGGTTTGCCCCTGGCAATCGAGCTGGCAGCCGCCCGCATCAAGCTGCTACCCCCGGAGGCCATGCTGGGCAGGCTGGGGAGCCGCCTCAAGCTGCTCACCGGCGGAGCACGAGATTTGCCCGCCAGGCAGCAGACGCTGCGCAGCACGATCGAGTGGAGCTTCGACCTGCTCGATGAGGGCGGGCAGACGATCTTCCGCAGGCTGTCGGTGTTCGTGGGAGGCTTTTCGCTGGAGGCGGCGGAGGTGGTATGCACCGCCGGCGTTGAGCTTGGGCTCGCTATGCCGGACGTCGATGTGCTGGAAGGGGTAGGGGCCCTCACCGACAACAGCCTGCTGCGCCAGCTGCGAGGGAACGAGGACGGTGGCCAGGAGGGCCAGGAGGAAGCAGAGGGCGAGGGACGCTTTGGCATGCTTGAGGTCATCCGCGAGTACGGGCTCAGCCGCCTGGCTGAGAGCAACGAGGAGGCCGGAACCCGAAGGGCGCACGCGGAATACTACCTGGCCCTGGTTGAGGAGGCCGAGCCGATGTTGAGTGGGCCCGATCAGGCGATGTGGTTCCGCAAGCTGGAGGCCGAGCACGGCAACATCAGGGCGGCCCTCGACTGGAGCCAGACCACGGAGGGTGAGGCCGAGCTGGGCCTACGCATCGCGGGCGCGCTCCTCTGGTTCTGGCAAACCCGCGGCTACGCCACCGAGGGGCGCGAGCGGCTGGCGGTGCTGCTCTCGCGGCCCTCGGCCCGGGGCGCCCAGGCCACCGAGGCCCGTGCGGGCGCGCTCCTGGTGGCGGGGAGGCTGGCTTACTTGCAGGGGGATTACAAGGCGGCCCGTGGGCACTTCGAGGAGAACCTTGCCATCTGGCGAGGGTCGGGCGACGGGCACAAGCTCAGCCACGCGCTGCTCGCGATGGGCAGCTCGGCCACCGGCCAGGGGGACTACGCGACAGCCCGCGCTCTCTATGAAGAGAGTTTGCTGGCGCAGGAGGACGCGGCGAACAAGCCGTACCGGGCTATGGCGCTCGCCGGCCTGGGAGAGGCGGTGCTGGGCCAGGGGGACCACGAGCAGGCAGCGCCGTCAATCGAGGAGAGTCTGGAGCTGTTCCGCGAGCTGGGCAACACGGTAGGCGCGGCCTTCGCCCTGTCGATGCTCGGGTATGTGGCCGAGCGTGAGGGGCGGTATGACGAGGCCCGGAAGCTGTTGGAGGAGAGCCTGTCGATGCGCCGCGAGCTGGGAAACAAGCAGGGGGTGGCCGTCTGCTTCGTGGGGTTGGCGGAGGTGGCCTGCGCACAGGACCTGGCGGACCGAGCCGCCAGGCTACTGGGGGCCGCGGAGGGACTGCTGGAGTCGGCAGGCGTGCGCCTGGGCATGGCTGACCAGGCCCGCTTCGAACGCGCCCGCGAGGCCACACTTGGCCAGTTGGGCCGGGAGGCCTTCGAGGCCGCCTGGGCGCAAGGCCGGACCATGAGCCTTGACGAGGCCGCTGACTATGCCCTGGAGGATAAGCCGCTCGCGGGCGGCCACCCGGTGGAGGGGGCCAGCGCGGAGTGCTAGGGGACGGGGGTCAGAAAAGAGACGATGGACGATGGACGATCTCTCCGGGGTCGGGGAGATTGATACTATTTGCAGCAGGATGAGTGGTAGGGGCCAGGATGGGGAATTTCCCGTTTTCACCATGTCGGGGGTGGGTCGTGCGTGGCGGACGGAAAATGGGGAAAGTGAGCCTTGGTTATTATTTGTAGCTAAAGTGGGATAGGTGGTGGGCGGCCTGAGTTGGGTGCTATAGAAAAGGTGGTCGCCGATTGGGGGTTGGTCTGCGACCTAGTTGAGGGCTATACGGGAGCAAGCTGCTTCGCGGGCCACAAAGAGCCTGGTCACCTAAGATTTCCTAACAACACCGCCTGGGTTAGGGGCGAACCTTGTGTTCGCCCTGTGGCCTTTGTGCCTGGGTGAGAGGGCGAACACAAGGTTCGCCCCTACCCGCCATGATTCGCGTTAGTGTTTTTGTTAGGTACTTTTAGGGCGACCGGGCTCTTTGTGGCCCGCGAATTAAGTCTCAGGACAGACTATCGGGTTCCAGGGCGGGTTTGCCTCCTCGACGTTGTAGCTTCTTGCCGAGGTCTACGAGCAGCGTGCCGGCGAGCCTCAGCACCTTCGAGGATGCATCCGGGCGTGGGCCATCCCCGTACAAGGCCTGATTCACTTCATAATTGCGCTCTGCCTGTGCTACACGCTCTTTATATCTGTCTATCTCGATCTTTGCATTCCAGTCTATCATCTTATTGCCTCTCTAAAAACAGTACTTATATCAAGGGAGGACTTGATTTTGGAGAACTGTGGGTTTAATTGGTGGGCGAACGGGGTCAGGATGTCTCTACAGGGGCTCCCACCAGGTTGCCCCACTCGGTCCACGAGCCGTCGTAGTTACGCACATTCTGGTAGCCGAGCAGGTAGGTCAGCGCGAACCAGCTATGGCTGGAACGCTCCCCGATCCGGCAGTATGTGATCACTCGCTTGTCCGACGTGACGCCCATGTCCTGGTAGAGTGCGCGCAGGTCGTCGTAGTCCTTGAAGGTGCCGTCGTCGTTGCACGCCTTCGCCCAGGGCACGTTCTTCGCACCGGGGATGTGCCCGCCACGCTGGCAGGTCTCCGGCAGGTTGGGCGGGGCGAGCACCTCCCCGGTATATTCCTGTGGGCTGCGCACGTCGACAAGTATCGTGCCGTTTGAGCGGCCATTGCCGTACGCATGCTGGCGCACTACCTGCCTCACCTCCGGCAGGAAGGCGCGAACCGAGAAATCGGGTCTGGCGGCCACGTAACGGGCAGGTATGACGGTGGGCTGCTCCACAGTGAGTATGCGTCCTTCCTCCACCCACTTCTTGCGCCCGCCGTCCATGAGGCGCACGTCTCGGTACCCATACATCTTGAGCTGCCAGAACGCCCAGGCGGCGAACCAGTTATTGTTGTCGCCGTACAAGATCACAGTCGTGTCGTGGCCGATACCTGACCGGCTCATTAGCTGTTCGAGCTTGTTCCGGGGGATAATGTCGCGCACGACGGTGTCGCACAACTCGGTAGACCAATTCCAGGCGATAGAGCCAGGGATGTGGCCCCGCTCGTACGCCGAAGTGTCTACGTCTACCTCGACCACGCGGATCTCCGGGCTACCGAGGTGCCGGACGACGTAGCCGGTGCTAACCAGCGCATCGGGTTTCGCGTACTCGGTGGGTGTGTTCGCCATTGGTTGTTCTCCTTTCGATTTTGAAATTGGTTCTTGCGAATAATCGGGGGCTGGCCCCCGCCCCCAAAGGAGGGGAGAAAGGGCAGGTAGTTGGGCTCCAATCCCCCAAAGCCCCGGCAGGGAGCCCCCTGCACCCCTTGTGTGGAGAGAGTTGGGCTCCAATCCCCCGGACCCCGGTGGGGAGGCCCCTGCACCCCTTCCTGGGGAGAAAGGGGGATAGTTGGGGAGCATCCAACCCCCGGCAGGAAGGGCCCCTGCGTCACGTCCGGTGGGGTTCTCAAAAAGAGAAGCGCCACTTGCGATTGAGTTGATCATAAGTGGCGCCTGTTCCGGCAGCGTTGCCGGTTTGTTACCGGTTTGTTCTTTTTGCGTTCTTCTTTGTTGCTAGGAATCCGCGTTGTCAAAGGAGACCGCATTGAGCGCGATCTCGGACGCCTGGTCCCAGGAGAGGGCTTCGCCTTCGGTCCACAATCGAATGAAGGTACCCCCGTCAAGAGCATCGCGAGCGGTCTCTAGAGACTGGTCCCACTCCACTTTTTCGTCCTCGTCCAGAGACAGCCTGGCAGCGGGGTGCAGCCTGTCAACGGCGGCAAACAGGCGTACGCCGTTCTCCATGGATCCTAGAAGCACGGCCTGTATCGCAGCCGTGTAGATGCACCGGGCGAGGTGTCTGTTGTAGCCGATCTCGCGAGCCAGTTGAAGGCTCTCTTTCAACATGGGCCAACCGGCACGGTAATCTCCGCTCATGCGTACCACGGTGGCGAGGCTTTCCAGGGTCCAGGAGATCGTCGGCTTATTGTTCATTCTACGCGCAAGTTCCAGGCTTTCGTCAAGAAGGGCCCGTGCGGCCACAAAATCACCCTGAGTACGGGCAAGCTGCCCGAGGTTGTTCAAGGCAAAGGCAAGGGTGTGCAGGTCGCCTATCTCACGAGCGAGGGTGGAGCTCTCAGTCAGCGCGCCGAGGGCTCGCTCGTACTCACCCTGCCCGCGCCCGCGTACCACCATACCTGTGCTTCCAAGCGCCCAGGACAGTCCTGATTTGTAGTCAATCTTGCGGAAGAGCACCACGCTCCTTTCCAGGCACTCGACACCTTGCTCGTAGTTGCCCAGGAGCGCTATCGAGACCCCCAACCTTTCCAGAGCGGTCGCCATGCCCGCCTCATCGCCAAGCTCGGTGAACAGAGCAAGGCTCTCCTTAAGCAAGTGCGACCCGTCCACGTTATCGCCCTGGCGAGAGGCCAGAAAACCCGAAGTGTAGAGCGCCCTGGCCCGCACCGGAGTGCCGGGAGGCGCTATTTCGAGCAGCTCGTTGAGCCTCTTCCTCATTTCCGTCACATAGCCCTGGCTATCCCAGAAACGGGAGAGGCTACCCGCCAGGAGAAGGCCCAGCTGAGGGTCGTGCGCACGGCACCAGTCGAGGGCGACGCGCAGATTGTCGAGCTCGGTGTTGAGCTTGTTGAACCACTCCATCTGGGCGGGACCATAGAGTTGTGGATTAGCCTCCGCGCACAGAACGGCAAAGTACCGGGCGTGGCGCGCGAGCAGACCGGCCTCATCATCGCTTTCCGCCAGCCTCTCGCGCCCGTACTGGCGGAGGGTTTCCAGCAGGCGATACCGAGCCGGGGAATTCGTAATTCGTAATTCGTAAGGCGTAATTCCGCGTAGTGGGGAGCCCGCCGTTACCACTACGACGAGAGACTTGTCAATGAGGTGGGACAGGATATCCAGCACCTCGGCGTGTGGGACGGTTTCATCGGAGCAGACTTCCTCGACGGCCTCGAGGTCGAAGCCGCCGGCGAAGACGGACAGCCTGCAAAAGAGGGTGCGCTCTCTGGGGTCCAGCAGGCTGAAGCTCCAATCGACAGTGGCCCTGAGGGTCTGGTGGCGGGGCAGGGCGGTGCGGCTGCCGGCGTTCAGCAGGAGGAAGGAGTGGTCCAACCGCTCGACTATCTGCTCGGCGGAGAGCATGCGGACGCGGGCGGCGGCGAGCTCGATGGCGAGGGGGATACCATCCAGGCGCCGGCATATCTGCGCGACCGCCAGGGCATTATGGCTATCCAGCCTGAAGGTGGAGGAAGCGAGCGCCGCCCGGTCGGCGAAGAGCTGCGCAGCCTCGTAGCGCAGGAGCTGGGATGGGAGCATGCTATCGGGCGCGGCGTCCAGATCGTGATCAGGAGCGGTGAGGGGAGGGACGAGCCAGGTTGTCTCGCCGGGGATATTGAGCCGCTCGCGGCTGGTGGCCAGGATCTGCAGGCGCGGGCAAGCGCGAAGGAGCGTATTGACCAGGCCGGCGCAGGCCTCTATAACGTGCTCGCAGTTGTCCAGCAGGAGGAGCAGATGCCGGGGATAGAGGTATTCTGAGAGCGTATCGACCAGAGAGCGTTCGGGCTGGTCGCGCACCCTGAGAGCGGAGGCTACGGCCTGGGGCACCAGGTCAGAGTTCGACACGCCCGCGAGCTCGACGAGCCACACCCCGTCTGCGTAGCTTTGCACGAGCTTGGAGGCGATTTCGATAGCCAGGCGGGTCTTTCCTGAGCCGCCCGGCCCGGTCAGGGTGAGCAAGCTTGAGTGAGGAGCGGCGTGCGGGGAGAGCAGCCTCTCGATCTCGTCCATCTCGGCCTTGCGCCCCACGAAGCTGGTAAGTTGCACCAGCAGATTGTGCATGACCCTGGGTGGAGGGGTGCGCGGCGCTTGCGCCGCAACAGGCCCTTGCTTCTGGCTGCCGGGAAAGCGGCCCGCCTCTATGTCCAGGTAGAGGCTTTGCGTCGTTTCCTGGGGCTCGGCGTCCAGTTCTTTGCGCAGGCCTTCTTTGAGTTGGCGAAATAGCTTGAGGGCCTGGCCGCGGCGGCCCACAAGGGCCGTGAGGCGCATCAAATCGGTGGAGATGTCTTCGTTTAGAGGGTCGGCCTGGAATGCTCTCTCCAGAGTTTCGATGGCGGCCTCCAGGTCGCCCGCGCCTTCGTAGAGCTGCGCGGCCTGGGCGAGGAGAGAGAGGAAAGTACCACGCAGCTCTTCGCGCGGAGCAATGGCCCACTCCTCGTAAGGAACCTCGGGCAGGAGGTCGCCCCCGTAAAGGGCGATGGCCGCCTTATGGGCCTGGAGATCGCTTGACCGGCGAGCCAGGGCGGCGGCTTCTCGAAACGCATCGACGTCGACCCATAATTCGCCTGGTGCGCGGAGAAGCAAGAACTCGTCTCTTGAGCCGATGAATGGGTGGGCGTTGGCGGGGGCCCCTGATGCCAGCACGCGCCGGGCGTGGTGCAGAGCTTTACGCAGGTTGCCGGCAGCTTCGGGCGCGAGTTGTGGCCAAAGCGCCTCCATGGCCTGTTCGCGGTGCAGCGTGTGGCCTCTGCCCAGAGCGAGCAGTTTGACCAGATCGGCGGCTTTGCGCGAGGACCACGCGGCGTCCTCCAGCGCGCGGCCATCCACGGCTACCTCAAAACCTCCAAGTAGCCGGATGGACAAATCCTCCGGTCCGTTGCTACCCACTGTCCTGTACCATCCTGTTCGTTGCTGGTCTTTCTTAACGATTATACATCCCAAACCAGCTGCCGAATGTGGTATAATCTTGATTACTAATCGCGAACGCGCCGGAAACGGCAGGATGCCCAGGTTCCAGAAGTGCGGGGGGTAATACTGGAGCCCTGATAGTGCGTTTACTCATCAGCGGAAATGTCCGGCTGACGCTGAATTACATAATTACGAATTACGAATTAGCCCTAACCCAAGTCGTAATTCGTAGTTCGTAATTTATCGGGGCCCTGGCAGGGATAGTATCCGGCGTGGTGGTAGGAGCAAGCACATAGACAGCAAGAGAGTGTCTCAAGCGCTCGCGCTGGTGGCGCTGGCCATCGCGATGTGGATCGGTTTTGGTGGGGGAGGCCAGGCGGAGGCGGGCGTGCCGGCTATGCAGCCCGCGGGCGTGGCAGCCTCGCAGAAGATCGAGCGGCGCGTGCTGGACGATACGGCCTCGGGCAAGAGCGCGCAGTTCCTGGTGCTCTTCGGGCAGATCCCCGACCTCTCCAAAGGCTATGCCATCAAAGACCAGGACGAGCGAGGGTGGTTCGTATATGACACCCTGAAAGCTGCCGCGGATAGGTCGCAGGCGGGGGTACAGGCGATGCTATCGGGTGTGAGAGTGCCATACCAGTCGCTCTGGGTGGCCAACGCCCTGGTGGTGTCGGGCGACCGCGACCTCGTAACCGCACTCGCTAACCGCCCCGAAGTGACACGCATCGAGTCGGACCGCCCTTTCAAGGGGATAGATGATCCTGTGTCTGCGTCCGACGCGAGGCGAACGGCGGCGCCCGAGGCAATTGAGTGGAATTTGCAGAACGTGAACGCGCCGCAGGTGTGGGCCATGGGCTACACCGGCCAGGGGATCGTCATAGGCAGCCAGGACACGGGGGTGCGCTGGAGCCATAACGCGCTGAAGACCCACTACCGCGGCTGGAACGGCACCACCGCTGACCACAACTACAACTGGTGGGACGCGGTGCGCACTCCGGTGCCGGGGCACACCACCAACCCCTGCGGGTATGCCTCCAACGTGCCGTGCGACGACGGCGGCCACGGTACCCACACGACGGGCACCATGGCGGGCGACGACGGCACGGGCAACCAGATAGGAGTGGCCCCGGGCGCGACATGGGTGGGTTGCCGCAATATGGACCAGGGCGACGGGCGGCCGAGCACCTATATTAGCTGCTTCCAGTTCTTCACGGCTCCCACGAACCTGAGCGGGAACAACCCGAACCCGGCCCTCCGACCCCACATTTTGAACAACAGTTGGGGGTGCCCACCGAGCGAGACCTGCGCCCCCGGCACCCTGCAGGCAGCCGTGGAGTCGGCCCAGGCGTCGGGCATATTTGTAGCGGCGTCCACGGGCAACAACGGCTCTGCTTGCGGCAGCGTGGTGGACCCGCCGGGCATTTACGAGGCGGCCTTCTCGATCGGGGCCATAGACAATAACAACACGCTCGCCGGCTTTAGCAGCCGAGGTCCGGTGGGGGTTGATGGCTCGGGACGGATGAAACCCAACCTGACCGCGCCGGGCGTGAGCGTGCGGTCCGCTCTCAATAGCAACGACAGCACATACGGCAACCTATCGGGCACCTCGATGGCCAGCCCACACGTGGCGGGTGTGGTAGCCCTCCTCTGGTCGGCCCACCCGGAGTTGTCGAGGGCCATTACCGAGACAAAGCTCCTGCTGCAAAACACAGCCGACTCCCTGGTGACGGTGAGCCCGCCGCAAACCTGCGGGGGCATACCGAGCAACGTGATCCCTAACAACTCGTTCGGCTATGGCCGCGTCGACGCCCTCGCCGCTGTGAACACCGCCCGTTACACGCCGACCCCCACCCGCACGGGCACCCCTCCAACTGCCACCCCCACCCGCAGCCCCACCCCAGAGGCCACCCTCACTCCCACCTTCACACCGGGGGCGCTGCCGGTGCTCCACGGCCACGTGAACTTGCAGGGCCGCCCCGCCCCGCCGGATCGCCGCTGGAACGTGCCTCTAACCGTGACCCTGCGCCTGGAGAGCAACCCCTTCTCGGACCTTGACGCTATGACGGACGATAGCGGGTACTTCACGCTGACGGTCGGCACCGGCCCGGGCTACTACGCCTGGCGCATCAAGGAGTCGCATACGCTGGCTACCTCGGGATACGCGGCCGTATCGAGCGGCTATAACGACCTGGAAATAGGGAGCCTGCCCGAGGGCGACGGCAACAACGACAACTGCGTAACTGTGGCCGACATGACCCTTGTGAGCGCCTCATTCGGCAGCACGTTAGGCGGGCCGAACTATAACCCGAGCGCCGACTTCAACGGCGATGACACCATCACGGCCAGCGACTTCATCCTCCTTCGCACCAACTTCGGCTTCTGCGGTGCCGGCCCTGTAGGGCCTGTGGGCCCCGACCGCCCACCCGGCGCCCGCGACAGGGACACCTCCTGGCTGCAACGACGTCAGGAATAGAGAGGAACCGCCAGGACATAAAGAGCGCAAAGTTCGCAAAGTTATTATTGAACCGCAGAGGCGCAGAGGCGCAGAGAACCATCATGATTGCTACTTATTTGTCGCCTGTTGAGGCGTGATATGCCCATGCCCTTCAATCATGTAGCAAAGTGGGATGGTAACACCTGGTCCGCGCTGGACGGGGGGATGGATAAGACCGTCTTCGCGATTGGGGTGAGCGAGGCTACCGGCGAAGTGTACGCGGGGGGCGTATTTACGCGTGCGAGTGGTGTGGAGGCCAATTGTATTGCGAAGTGGGACGGTAGCTCATGGGCTTCGGTGGGTGGTGGAATAGATGGTATGAGCGTTAGCGCTATTGCCATCAGCGGGGCCGATGTATATGTGGGAGGTGTATTTACCCACGCGGGTGGTGTTGAGGCGAACTACATTGCAAAGTGGGATGGCTCCGCCTGGTCTACGCTGGGTAGTGGTGTTACCGGGGTGGTGCCCTATGTGAGGGCGATTGCCCTCAGCGGGGGCGATGTATATGTGGGCGGCGCGTTCGCTTATGCGGGCGATGTGGCGGCCGGCAACGTAGCCAAATGGGACGGCAGAGCGTGGCACGAGCTCGGCGGGGGTGTGAACGGCGACGTCGAGGCGATAGCGGTTAGTGGCACAGATGTATATGTGGGGGGCGAGTTCAAGGAGGCAGGTGGCGCACCCGCGAGGTACATAGCGAGGTGGGACGGCAGTTCCTGGTCCGCGGTGGGCGAGGGGATTAGCAGTCCGGTGATGGGCACAGTCGAGGCAATCGCGGTAAGCGGTGGCGAGGTGTACGCGGGAGGCAACTGGACCCATTACCAGCTTCCCGGCGACTGTTTGGCCCGGTGGGATGGCAGTGCGTGGTCGGCGGTGGGTGAGGGAGTAGACGACGTGGTCTACGCCATAACAGCGAGTGGCAAAGACCTATACGTGGGGGGCTGGTTCAGCCAGGCGGGCGGTGTCTCTGCCGGGCACATAGCCAGGTGGGACGGCCGCCAATGGTCCGCACTCGGTATGGGAACAGCCCATATTGTGTACGCGGTGGCGGTGAGGTTGCTCACCGGGGAGGTGTATGTGGGAGGCGCTTTCGATTAGACGCTCAGCACAGACCTGGCCTGGTTTTGGAATGTATACCAAGACAGGTGCCTCAGCGCGCCTCGGAAATGAGACGCGTTAGCTCGAGGGCGTTGGCGACGGCCCAGGCGTTGGGATCGTTGTTGAAGTAGGCATACACGTCGCGGCCCTCTCTCGCGAAGCCGAGGATGATGTCGCGCCAGTAGGTCAGTTCTTCGGGGGTGTAGTTGTAGTAATACATCTCGCCGCTGCCGTGGAAGCGGATGTAGACGAAGGGAGCTGTGGCCTGCACGGGGGTCTGGTAGTGGGGCAGGCTGGCGAGGCAGAAGGCGACGCTGTGCTGTTCGAGCATGGAGAAGAACTCCGGGTTGAGCCAGCCTGGCTCGCGCACCTCCAGAGCGTGTTGGTACCCAGCGGGCAGGGCCTCGAGGAAGGTTTGCAGGCGTTCGGGGTTGAAGTACCAGCGCGGGGGCAACTGGTAGAGCACCGGCCCCAGCTTGGGCCCAAGTAGCTCGGCGCGCTCGAAGAGCCTCGCCAGCGGCTCCTGGGGGTCCTTTAGCTTTTTCATGTGCGTGAGGAAGCGGCTGGCCTTCACTGCGAACAGGAACCCCTCCGGCGACCGCTCGCGCCAACCCTCGAAGGTCTGCTCCGAGGGGAGGATGTAGTGGGTGTTGTTGAGTTCTACGGTGGGGAAATATTGGGCGTAGTGGGAGAGCCACTTCGACTCGGGCAGGTCCTGAGGGTAGAAGACGCCCCGCCAGTGCTTGTAGACGTAGCCGGAGCAGCCTATCCAGATGCGCCGGTTATTGATGTCTATAGGTGCGACCATGCAATACACATCCCATTTGCCAAGGAGCCATACGCATGATTCAGACCACGAAGCTCGACCTGTTCGCGGGAATCCCGGTCGCTGACTACGCGGCGGCACTGGAATGGTACGGACGACTGCTGGGCTCCCCGCCCACATTCTTTCCAGACGAAACAGAGGCCGTGTGGGAGCTTGCGGAGCACCGGTACCTGTACATCGTGCAGCAGCCTCAGCACGCCGGCCACGCCATGCACACGCTCTTCGTCGATAACCTCGATGCGCTCGTCGCGCAGATAGCCGATCGGGGACTCGACCCCTGGAAGCAGGAAACTTACTCGAACGGAGTGCGCAAGATCACATACCGCGATCCCGACGAAAACGAGATCGGGTTTGGCGGCGCTTCATTGTAACCAGCTTTTGAACAGGGTGTGGAGAGGGTGTGGAGAGGGTGTGGAGAGGGTGTGGAGAGGGCGGCGGCAGGAGGTGGTATTTTACCTGCCGCGTTAGAGATTGCTATGAACTTCCTGGCTGATAGCTGTGAGGCGGTGGGGCGTTGACAACGACAGAACAGGAAGTAGAAGCAAGTGTAGATTGAGGAGATGAGGAGATAAGAATATGGCCAGGGTTGTTATACACGCCACAATGTCACTCGATGGATTTATTGCCAGGCCAAACGACGATATATCCTGGGCTTTCGATTATGGCACTGATGAGACTATCGCAGGCGTGATGCAGGAGATTGGTGCTGTAGTTGCAGGTAACCGGGGATTCAAAGAAGGCAAGGTGAATGAAAACGCACTTCCTTATGGAGGGATGGTGAAAGTGCCCCAGTTTGTCGTTACTCACGAGCCTCGTGATCCGGTAACCATTGGCGGGTTGACATTTACATTCGTGGACAGTATTGAGCGGGCCATAGAACAAGCCCGAGCTGCAGCAGGTGAGAAAAGTGTGACCTTGTTAGGCGCGAGCATTGACCAACAATGTCTGAAGGCCGGACTGGTAGATGAAATAATGATCCATCTAGTACCGATTCTGCTCGGTGAAGGTATTCGTCTGTTTGAAAACTTGGGCGCTGTAGATATCAGGCTTGAACGCATACAGGTCGTCGCCACCGCGCAGGTAACGAGCTTACGCTTCCGCGTAGTAAAATAGAACCTCCACCCAGATGGGATTATAGAGTTCATAGTAGGGCCCGCGACCGGTCTAGAACGCCTTGCGACATGTCGCGCTCTTTGTGACCAGGCGGAAGCCCGTGCTTTCGTAGAGTTGGAGGGCGCCCGCGGGGTTCTGGCTGTCCACGCTCAGGGCGGCCTGCTCCATTCCGAGCTCTTTGTGCATACGAAGGGAGCGGGCGAGGAGGGCGCGGGCGAGGCCGCGCCTGCGCCAGGGGCGGCGCACGCTGATCCATTCGGTGTAGCCCCGCTGCCGGCCATAGGCCGCGTTCTCCTCCTCGCTGATGTAGTTGCGTATCATGCCCGCCACCTGGTCGCCATCCCAGGCAACTTGCCAGAGGTGCGGCTGGAAGAGAGGAAAATTGAGCCAGCGTTCGTAGTCCCCCTCCTCGGGTTCCGCGAAGCCCCAGTGGTCGCGAAACGCCTCTACCTCGGCCTCCCAGATGGCCCTGAAGTGCGCGGGCTGCACAGGCCGCACTTCCAAGCCCTCCGGCAGGGGCGGGTCGGGTATGTTGTTCATGTCGGGCCGGACCATCTCGTATTCGTAGCGGACAGGCTCGTAGCCTTCGCTCTCCAGGGCCGCGATGAGTGTGGGGTGGCGGTCGAACGCGAAGCTCTGCAGGAAGCGCGGGCCCGCGAAGTCGTGCGACCCGGCTATGTCGCGCAGGTGCTCCTCGTAGTAGAGCACCATCGCCCGTTCCAGACCTTTGTCACGGGACTCCGGCGTCATGTAGCACCTGAAGACGTAGATGCGCGCCTGACCTGGGCCGTCGTTGCGGTTCTCGTCTTCCCAGAAGGCCCGGCCGTAGGCGACCATGCGGCCGTCGATCTCCACCATGAGTAGATCCCGGTAGGCATCGAAGTTCTTCATGTTGGAGTAGAAGCGGGCGGCGCCCTCGGGGGTCATGAGTTGCTCCGCGCCGTCCGCCTTCCAGTTCTTCGTGAAGACCTCGGCTATGAGCGGGTAGTCGCTATCGCCCTGGAAGCGGCGGAAGGTGAGGCCGGGGATGGCGGGCGCTTGAGGGACTTCGATAGCGTCGCTGGAACTCTTGTCTGGTGTCACAACTGCCTCCGTGGGTAGGGCCAGGGGTGAAGGGCTGTAGGCAGGCCCTGACCCCTGACCCCTGGTATCACGGCTTACGAACGAGGTAGACGAAGCGAGATAGCCTGCGCTCGTTCGATAGGGTATGGACCGCGTTGAGGAAGTGCTGGAACGATTGGTAGGCGGCTTCGCCTTCGATTTCAGTGAGATCGGTCTCGTGGTCCTGGCGGGCGTCGTGCCAGTTTTTGGAGACGGTGGCGATGTTGGCGCTCAGGTCTTCTACGCGTGGGGCCTTGAATCCGGCTGCCTTTATCAGCTCTTCGTCAAGGCCGGGTGGGGTGAAGACGAAGAGGCCCATGGCCCCGCTGCGCGCCATCATCTCATCGCGGCTTATCATGCCTGTGACCACAATGGGGTCGGTGAAGAGGATGCGGCCACCGGGCTTGAGGACCCGCCGCCATTCTCTCAGGACTTCGAGGCGGTTGTAGAGGTGGTTTATGGCGTCAATGCAGATCACGGCGTCGAAGGAGGCGTCCTCGAAGGGAAGGGGGAGGCTGGCATCGCCCTGGCGGAAGGTGGCCTGGGAGGTGAGGCCCTGGGCTCGCGCCAGATCGTTGGCGGTGTTGATGCCGTCCGGGTTGATGTCCATGCCCGTGATGTGGCAGCCGGTGGTGCGCGCTATGTAGAGGGAGGGGCCGCCCGAACCGCAAGCCACGTCGAGCACTCGCGTGGAGGCGTCGAGCTCCAGCCACCGGAAGAAGTCTCGGTATTCGGCGGCGGTCAACCAGCCGAACTGGCCGATGTCCTCTCCGAACGCCCTGCGCCTTACTTCCTCACCGATCCTATTGGCCAAACCTCTGTACGCCGAGTAGAATAGCTCGGGGTCCTGTGTCTCCGGCTGCTCTTTATCGCCCGATCCCATGGCCCATCTCCTGTTGAGTACCGAGTATTGAGTATTGAGTGCTGTGCGCCTGATGCTCCGTCCTGCTGGAAGACAGCGCCCATATTATACATGACGCCAGTGGGCAAATGGCTAGCGCTGCCTGGGGTTATTGACCGCAAGATAGACGATCTTGCTGATCTGGCCTCGGGTGGCGTTGTTGCCCGGCCTGAACTCCAGGCAGCCTACGCCGCACTGGTACCCGGAGATTACGGAGTGGCTGTAGGCGGTTTCGATGTAGCTGTAGAAGGTCTGGGTCGAGGGCACGTCGCGGAAGGTGGGAGTGGGAGGGGTGTATGCCGGCCAGCCCAGCGCGAGCGCCACTATCTTGCATAGTTGTCCTCTGGTGACGTTGTTCTCAGGCCGGAACGCCAGGCAGCCTTCGCCACAGCCGTACCCAGATATCACCCCGTGCTTGTATGCCGTTTCGACGTATGCATAGAAGGCGTGGCACACAGGCACATCGCTGAACTTGGGGCTGATCGGGCTGTAGATGGCCCACCCCTCCGAGAGCACTACTATTTTGCACAATTGTCCGCGGGTAGTGAGGTTGTACGGCTTGAAGGTGCCGTCCGCGTAGCCGGAGATGACACCTCGACCCGCCAGGTCGTTCACGGCCGCGTAGAAGTAATCGGCGGGGCAGACGTCAGAAAAGCGCTCGCCCGGGCAGAGCGGCGTAGGCGAGGGGGCGGGTGGTGCAGGGGTGGAGCTTGGTCCCGGCGTGGGTGTCGCGCAGCGGTTGCTATAGTGCAAGGTCAGGGTCTGACTTGAGGTCGGGCCATTGAAATTGCCAACCATCCAGGCATCGTAGGCCGAGACAGGGGCCACACCGAAGATGTCGAGGCCAAACGAGGTGGGGCTGGGGCTCGAAATCACGCTCCAGGATGAGCCGTTCCAGTGCTCGGCCAGGGTGAGGAGGTCATTGTTGTCGCTGTAATAGTGGCCCACAGCCCATATGTCACCCGCGGACAGGGCCGCTACTGCCCAGAGCTCGGTCCGCGAGCCGCCCGGACTGGGACTCGCAACCAGGCTCCAACTGCTGCCGTCCCAGTGCTCCACCAGGCTACCTGCTGAACCCAGACCAGGAGCGACTCCCACGGCCCAAACATCGTTGGTTGACACGGCGGCCACCCCACGAAGGACATTACTCAAGGAGCCACGATTGGCGCTGGGTACCAGGCTCCAACTACTGCCGTCCCAGTGCGCTGTAAGCGTTTGGCCGGGGCCTGGGAGGGTGGGTATGTAGTCGCCCACGGCCCACACGTCATCAGCAGAGACGGCAGATACCGCATTGATGCCGCTGTTGGGGGCACCCGCGGGGCCGGAGACGATGCTCCACAGGACGCCGTCCCAGTGCTCGGTCAGGGCGTGAGAAACATGCTGGGCATCCAGGTAGTAGCCCACCGCCCACGCATCGTCGGCCGATATTGCCGTGACGCCAAGCAGGTTGTTGTCCCCTGGACCCGTGTTGGGGCTGGGTACCACGCTCCAACCGCTGCCATCCCAGCGCTCGACAAGGGTTTGATAAGGGCCAGAGCTTGAAAAGGAGCCCACAGCCCAGATATCCGTGGCCAACACAACCGCCACGGCGTGAAGGCTGTTGTCGGTTGTGCCGGGGTTTGGACTCGATATTTCAACCCAACCACAGCCATTCCAATGCTCTACCAGCGATAGAGCAGGCTCAACGCCCCCACCGTTGACCGAGGAGCCAACGGCCCAGACGTCGTTCGTTGACACAGCCGCCGCGCCTGAGAGGTAGTTGCTTACATTGCCCGGATTGGTAGAGGGCACGATGCTCCAGGCAGGGGGGCAGGTGGCGGCGGGGCTGGGGGTGCGCGTAGCGGTGGGGGGCGTGCCCGTTCCGGTTGGCGTGGCGGGCGGGCAAAGAGAATAGTACCGCTCCACAAGTGTGCTGTATGGACCAGAGGTCCGGGACCACCCCACTGCCAAGAGGTCATTGGACGACAGGGCGGCCACTCCCCAAAGTTGGTTCTCTAACGTGTCGGGGCTGGGACTAGACGCCACCCTCCACACCGTGCCGTTCCAGTGCAGGACCAGCGTGTGCCGGACATTATTGGTTTGAGAGTATCCAACAGCCCATACGTCATTGGCAGATACCGCGGCTACGCCGCCAAGCTGGTTATTTCCAGTGCCCGGGCTCGGGCTGGGCACGACGCTCCAGGCGTTACCATCCCAGTGCAAAATCAGCGTCCGATAATTACCGTAGGAGCCTGAGGACCCCACGGCCCACACATCATGGGCCGACACCGCTGTGACGGCAGAAAGCTCACCAGGCCCTGAGCCGATGTTCGGGCTGGGTACCACGCTCCATTGCGTCCCGTCCCAGTGCTCGGCCAGTGTCTGAGAGCCTTTAGAACCAACAGCCCACACATCGGTGGCCGACAGTGCCGATACCCCGTTGAGGCTTCCGCGCGTGCCCAGGTCGGGGGCGGGTACGAGGCTCCATTGAGTTCCATTCCAATGCTCGATAAGCGGCTGATAAGTGGCGTTCTGGAATGTGCCCCTGATGTAGTCGCCCACGGCCCACACATCGTTGGCCGCGACCGCATCTACTCCATAGAGGAAGTTGCTCCCAGTGATCGTGTTAGCGCCTGGGACAACGCTCCATTCCATCCCGTTCCAGTGCTCGGTCAGCGTCTGGGTGAGCGGGGAGTTGCTGATGCCGGAGTAACCCACGGCCCAGACATCGCCCGGCGACACGGCCGCGACCCCCCATAGTTCGTTGCCGAACGGGCCGGGGTTGGGATTGGGCACCACGGTCCAACTGCTGCCGTTCCAGTGCCCGACGATCGTGTCATGGATCATATCGGCCCGCGAGTAGTAGCCCACGGTCCACACATCGTCCCTCGCCGCGGCGGCTACCCCGATGAGCAAGTTGATGTAGGGGCCAACGCCCGAGCTGGGCACCACACCCCAGGCCGGTGAGCAGGTCGCGGTGGCGGTAGGGCGGGTGCCGGTGGGGGTGGGAGTGAGGATGGGACTGCGTGTGGCAGTGATTGTGTTGGTCAAGGCAGGGCGTGTGCTCGTGGCTGTGAGTGCGGGCGTGGGGCTGAAGCAGAAGGATTGGGTGATGCTCACGTTCACGTCGTCGATCCACCAGCCGCCCGCGCCGCCTGACTGGTCGGTGCCAAGCCGGAAGCGGAAGATTAGGCTCTGGCCTCGATAACGGAGAAGGTCGACGGATACAGGCACCCACCCTCCACTGCTGCCGCTCCAGGAGAATCGCCCTGCCAGCGGGTTCCCGCTGGGGCAGCTATAGAGCGTGCTGCTGTAGCCTCCTGGCGATATGAGCGGGTTCAACCAGACGGTGCCTCCATCGGTTGATACCTCGACCACCGCCCCATCATATGAGGTGGCCGGGATCTGTCCGCCCTCCAGGTCGTAGCGGTGGTAGAAGGTCAGAGTGGCAGCGGTGGCGTTTAGAGGTAAGGGGATGGGATCGCTGAGGGTGAGACCCAGGTCGGTGACGCTATCAAGGTCGGGGGCGTAAGCGGCGTAAATCCCGGAGTGGGAATCCTGGACTACCGTCCAGGCGGGGACGCCGCTCGACCGGAAGATACCCAGCGAGCCGCTCTCGAAGTCCTCGCGCACGGGCTGCACGCATGGGCCGTCGGTCGGGGTGCTGGTGGGCGTATCACGAGGGGTAGGGGTATGACTACGACAGCAGACAGTCGAGGTCGCCGTGGGCGGGGTGCCGGTGCGCGTGGGGGTGATGGTGGGCGTTGAGGTCAGAGTGCAGGTCCCTTCGTGCGTGGCCGAGGAGGCGGGTATAGCGTTACCCGCAGGTAGCTCAGCGTTTTGCGGAGGCGCAGGCAGGTCGAGGGAGGCCGCGCCGGGGCCGCCGGCTCTCGGCACCGGGGCGGCTGCATATATGGCGGGCTGCGAGGCGACTACGCTGTAAGTAACGAGGACAAGGAGTGCAAGCAGGACGAACAGCCCCGCAGGTAGGCCCCAACCATGCGCGACCCTGGGAGGAATCATAACTTTCCTCGATTCTCCGGCGGAAGCGGCTACGGCTCTTAGTGTCGGGGAACGCGGGCTATGACGTATGGGTCATTATAGCACAGGCCGGGCGCGAGGCTACATGCACTTGGCTAGTTTGGCGGGCTGGCCCAGGGTCAGGGTGTAGGTGCCGACACGTTGGTTGGTGGCGGTGAGGGTGACCACGAGGGTCAGGGTGGTGCCATCGGTGCTGCCCGAGTAGCGGGCGGACTCGCCTTGCTGGGTGTCGTCTTGCGCGGGGGCTATGCCCGACTCGCGCACATACACCCCGGCCGCGTCGAAGCGGCCGCTGCTGTCCAGGGTCACGGGCTTGTCGATGATGCCGTGGGCGCAGAAGAACTCGACCGTCGCGCCGGAAGCGGTCACCTCCAGGCTCACCTGGTTGCCTCCCCAGGAGCCGGGCGGTAGAGCGCGGACGTTTACGTTTAGCCCGGAGGGGTATTTGCGTTTCATCTGCATGGTCCCTAGTTGGGCGAGGAGCACGTTGTACGGCGGGCTGTAGTCGGGGTGCAGCTCGAGCACCGCCCGCTCGAAATATTGGACCACGTACCGCTTGCCATCGAGATCGCTCCGCTCGGTGAACTCGTCGGAGATGGGATAGCCCTGCTGGACCAGGCCGCCGTGGGACTGCCAGTACTGGAGGAAGGTGCCGCCCAGGTGTCGGCCCGTTTCGGGGAAGGCGAACGAACCGGCCGTCCTGTTGGCCACCTGGTTGCCCGCGCCCGACGGGTACTTTTCCTTGTAGAGAGCGCTGCCAAGCAGGGAGAGAAGTACATCATAAGGGGCCTTGTTCTCCGGGTGCAACTCGAAGACGGACCGCTCGAAATACTGCACAGTGTAAGTCTTGCCGTCCGTATCGGAGCGCTCGCTGAACTCCTGGCTGACCGGGTAACCGTGCTGGGCGAGGCCGCCGTGCTCTCGCCAGTAGGTCAGAAAGCGGCCGCAAACGGTCTTGCCCGTTTCCGGGAAGGCCTGGCAACCGGGCTGCTGCGCGGTGATAGGGGCCAATGGGAGCCGCGCCAGGGCCGGGTGCTGAGGCCACAAGGCTGCCAAGAGGCAGAGAGCAAGCGAGAGCAGCAAAGTCGGGGCGCGCCTGGACATGCTTAGCCTCCTCTCAAGTGGTGCGTTTTGTAGGGGTCTCTTATGCATACTCTGTGCCATTCTACCACAGAGTTAGTATGAGGGGGGAAGTATTGGGGGACACCCCCAAGCCCCCGGCAGGGGGAACCCTGCACCCCTTGTGGAGGAAGGGTGGAATCGGGCTCCAATCTCCCGAGCACCCGGCAGGGGGAACCTTGCACCCCTTGTGGAGGGGAGAGTGGGGCTCCAATGCCCCAAGCCCCCGGCAGGGGGAACCCTGCACCGCTTGGGAACAGGCCCATCACCGGCAAGCGGGTACCGGGCGACAGGGTGAGGATTGCACCGCTTTTTGGGTAGAATCCGGAGAGGCTGTCCGGGATCGGACAGCCTCTCTGGGTTGTGGGCGGCGGTTGCCTACTTCGTGCTACTTGAAGTAGCGCAGGGCAGGTTGGAGACCGCGTTGTAGACGATCTTGGCTATTTGGCCGCGGGTGGCGTTGTTGCCCGCCCTGAAGTACTTGCCGGGGCAAGGCTCGCCGGGGCTGCCGCAGTCGTAACCGCTGATAACCTGGTGGCAGTAGGCCGTTTCGATGTAGGTGTAGAACGTGCTGTTGCGCTCTACGTCGTTGAAGTGAGCGGTGGGTGGGTTGATCAGAGACCAACGGGCGGCCACCACAATGATCTTGGAGAGCTGGCCCCTGGTTACCAGGTTGTTAGGCCTGAAGTAGACACCAGGGCATGGCTCACCGGGACCACCGCAGTTGTAGCCTGATACTATCTCGTTGTGGGCAGCGGTTTCCACGTACTGGTAGAACGGGCTGTTAGGCGCTGTATCGTTGAAGGTAGGCGAGGTAGGTGTGTAGTTCGGGATACCATAGGCCAGGACGATGATCTTGACCATCTGGCCTCTGGTGGTGTTGTTGTAGGGGCGGAAGGTGTTGTCGCTGTAGCCGGAGATCGCGCCCCGGCAGTAGAGCCAGCGCACTCCCTGGTAGAAGTAGTCGGTGGGGAGCACGTCGGTGAAGGTGAGGGGGCACACTGTAGCGGTGGCGGTGCGAGTGGGGGTGGAGGTGATGGGCACGGGCGTGCGCGTGGGAGTTACGCCGCACCCTATTGGCGAATAGAGTACCAGCGTGCCTGGCAGGATATCCGTATGGCAGGAGTACGAGGTGTACTGGCCCAGGTTGAGTTGGATGCCGCTCGCTGGAGCAGCGCCCTGTGCTACGGTAGCCGTAGTGCCGTATATCACGCTGATCTCGGGCGAGTTTTCCTGTAGTATCACCTCGAAGTTTGCTTCCAGCGTATCGCTGAAGAAGTAAGTGGTTTGCCACCGGAGGACGAAGGCGCGGTTGGGCGCTACTCCCACGGTCGCCGTGTAGATGCCGTGCGTCTCCGGGGCAATGTCGGTGCGCAGGTCATCGTAGTAAGGGAAGAGGGTGTCGGCGAAGGCCGGGGCATTGGACCGCACCGGTAGGCAGTTGTTGGTGTAGGCGTTCGGCTGGGAGGACCCGAAGTTCAGCAGGCCGTTGGAGCCGGCGTTGGTGCTGGTGAAGACGGTACCGTACACATTTACCGGGAACGGCAGCGTGATGGCGGTAACGCAATCGTCGCAGTGGTTGCCTATGTCGTTGGTGGCCGGGAGCATGACCCCGGCGCCCGTGAAGGTCTGGTATGAGGTGCCGACGCAGACGGTTGTGGGGGTGGCGGTGGGCGAGGCGGGGGTGCGCGTGGGGGTAATGGTGGCGGGCGGGCCGGTGGGGGTGGCGGTGACGGCGCCCGCGCCGCACGGGTTGATAGTGAGGTTGTACGTCGAGCAGCCGAGGTTGGGGCTTACTTCGAGGACCACAACCACGGCGGTCTGCCCGGCGGGGAGCGAGAAGGAGTAGCTGAACTGGTGGCCGCTCGCCCCGCCATGAGCCAGGTAGTTGGTGTTGATACTGCTCGGGTTGTAGCTGCCCAGGTAGGCTACGCTCTGGATGGCATTGTCTCCGCAGTTTTGCACGACACTGACCGTCACGCATTGATCGCTGCCGCTGGAGTTGGTGTAGTTGTAGGTGCGATAGTGGCGGGTGAGGGTGTCGCTTGTGGCGGGGAGGGTGCGGGGAGCTGCGCAACTGCTCTTGGGATCGCTCAGAGCTAGGCGGCCCGTCTGTATCGGATCGGTGTTGGTGATGCTGCCGGTGTAGCTGACGCTGCCGGCGCAGGGGGTGGCGGTGGGCCGGATGGGCGTGACGGTGGCCGTAGGGCTGCCCGAGGTCGGCACGGGCGTGGGGGTGCCGCCGGAAACGCAACTGGGGAACTTGAACGAGCCTATGCGGGTTCGCCAGTTGCGCAGGCCGGTGCGCGAGAAGTACATGGTGGTGTACCAGAAGGTGCAATCGTCGGTTGGGTCGACCTGGAGGGCGCTGTAGTCGCCCCAGCGGTGGGCAGCGGGGTAGTCCTCGGAGCCGGTGCCGGCGAGGAGGGTGGCCTCTCCCTGGGAGAGCTGGCCGGGCGGATCGCTTACCAGGCGGCCCGCATACCGGATGGAAGGGAAGAGGGTGCTGCTGGAGGCGCTGAAGCCGATGGCGATGTCGCCCATCCTATCCATGGCGGCGCTGCCCATCCAGCGATGCACCCCATCGCCCGGCGCGTAGGTGCCCTGCTGGAAGACGCTGGCTCCCGCCGCGTTGTTTGGATCGCGCAGCTCGTACCAGCGGATGCCGTCGACCCCGCTCGCGTTGACCGTGTGGTTCAGTACAAGGGCCTCGTAGCTGCCCATGTTGCGGTAGGCGAGGCGGAACATGAGCCGGTCGGAGAGGTTGTCGAGGAGGGTGGTGGTGCCGGGCTGAGGCACGGCGGGGGCGTTGGGGTCGAAGTTGGACACCGGGATGATGAGGGGGCCGGTGTAGGTGGAGTTGGCGGGAGTGGCGAAGTCGACGTGGAATTTGAACTCGGCCAACTGCCCGGGATTGCCATTGTACCATTCGAGGACATAGTTGGGGCTGCCGGGTGGTGGAGGGGCTCCTCCGCTGTCGACGTCGCTGGGGAGCTTGCCGCCATCATCGCCATGGAAGTAGATCATCCCGGCGGTGGGGTTGCCAACGAGCATCTTGGCGCGGTCATAAGCGTAGTTGCCGTCGCCGACGAAGCCGGGGGCGAACTCGTTGGTGGTCATGTAGTAGGCGTCGGGCCAGACGGACATCTTGGGATAGTCGCCCAGCGTATTGCTGCTGTTGTTATCGAGGAAGGCATAGCGGTACCAGGCGCCGGTGGGGTCGGGGCCGGCGGATACGGCGATGCACTCCATATAGGGTGCGGCGCTTGTGAACCAGGTGAGGACCCAGCGATCGGCCATGGAATCATAGAGGGCCACGGGGTCGCCGTCGTTGCGGAACTCACAGGGGCCGCCGAAGCCGGTGAAGAGGGTATTGTCGTTGGCCGGCCCGTAGACGGAGACGCCGGACTTGTTCCAGATCTGGAAGCCGGAGTTGACGATCTGCACGTAGTGGTTGCGCCCGACGTCGCCGTTGGTGTCGGGGGGGAGGGGGCCGAACTCGTTGGGCACGCCATCGAAGTTCTGGATGGGCGTGGGCATAACGAAGGGGCCTAGCAGCTTCTGCACGACGGTGTCAATGACGAAGGGGTTAGCCTGGTGCCGGAGACGCGGGTTTTCGTTGTCACCCTCGGTGAGAGACCAGGTGACGCGAGCCGGGATGTCGCGCAGGGGCAGTGAGGTGTCGCTCCTCAGAGCCCGGCTGATCAAGTCGGGGTGGCGAACCTGTGGAGTGGTGGGTTTGCTGGGCGCCGGATACGCGGCGCTGGCGGTGAGCGAGGCCGCGCCGGCCACAAGGGCGAGGGCGAGCAATAAGGCGGCTCCGAATAGTATGTCGATCCTCTTCATGTTTTTTCCTCCTTCTTCCTCTGGGTAATGCGTAATGGGTAAAACGTAATGCGTAATGGTTGCGCCCGGTGCTTGTGTGGTAGAACCCTCTACCCTTCCTCCTTTACGTTTTACGCGAGGTAGCACTCGCTTGAAGAGCAGTTAACGCCTGGCCGAGGCCTGCTCATGCAAGCAAAATAGGGCGGACCGGAATACCGAAAAGTATCAGCAGTGGCTTACCTCCGTTCTAATAACGTCGTTATATATAGAAAGGATACCGCAGAACCCCGGTGAATTCGGGGGCCTTCCCCTTGCGCGGAACCGGCACCGGACCGGTAGCTGCCGCCACAAGGGCACAAGGGCGTCGAACCCCGCACGAAAGCCGGGTTAGAGAGTGGAGTGGTAACACGAATGCGCCGATTATAGCACAGCAGGCGCCGCGCATCAATACCAATAGAATAGGTGGAGATGTATCTACTTTTCGCGGCTATGTACTTTTATTGACAGAATATGATATACTTCCATACTTACTTGGTTCCCCACTTTCAGACTTACCTGTTTACTGTATACGGTTCGACCACATCACCCGACATTCAGCCAGTGCTTTTTCCGGAGAGGAGGTGGCCGTAGGGATTCCACACTCAGGAATGACCCAACAGGAATGACCCAACAGGAATGACCCAATGAATTGGCGAAGCGGCGAAGCAAGACAGGGCAAGGGAACCGTGGCGCATTCCCTGGCCCTACGGCAATTACGAATTACATAATTACGAATTGCGAATTGGGTTCTTCGTAATGAGGTAATTTGTAAGCTGTAATTCGTAATCATGTAATTCGTAAATCGTAATTCGGGAAACGAAGACAGGAGGAATGCACGTTGAAGGGCAGATTTCAACTCAAGCGGCGCGACCTCTATGTGGCACTGACGTTATTACTCGCGCTCGGCATCAGCGCCGGGCTGCTCAGGTTGGCGGGGTCCGCGTCAAATGTCAGCACCAACGCTTCCAAGCCCCAA
Source organism: Chloroflexia bacterium (assembly GCA_045805005.1). Taxonomy (GTDB): domain Bacteria; phylum Chloroflexota; class Chloroflexia; order QHBQ01; family JADMIH01; genus JADMIH01. The sequence goes on along the minus strand of JBJMMB010000531.1, from coordinate 3,159 downwards.
CCGGCGGCCTCGGCCTCAGCGAAGAGCAATGTCATCGCCAAGGTCGAAAGCATGGAGGGGCGGACCGAGGCCAAGATCGACGATTTCAGCCAGCGTCTGATGATGCCGATGCGGGGCGAAAACGTCAAAGGCGAGAGCGAAAAATTGCAGCAGCTCTCCGACTACTGGCAGACCCGGGTAACCTATCCCACCGGCAATTATAATGCCGCGTGGCTGCAGAGCGCGGCTCAGGCCGACCGGCGCATGGAGAACAGGGTGCCGGCGGGCCGGGTCACCTATTCGCCCTCGGCGGATGCCCCGGCGGCTCTCGACCCCAATCGGTGGAACCTGATCGGCCCCGTCTCCACGCAGAGCGACGGGTGCTACGGCTGCTTCAACTACGGCCCCGTGTCGGGCCGTGTTGACGATATCGCCATCGACCCCGTCAGCCAGAACGTGGCCTACATCGCCACCGTGGGCGGCGGCGTCTGGAAGACGACCAACTGTTGTAACCCACAGACTTCCTGGGTGTCTACTATAGACGACCCCGCCATCAACGAGGTCGGCATCTCCGACCTCGCCATCGACCCGAACAACCACAACACGGTGTACGCGGGCACAGGCGAGCACAGCATCGCCACCTTCGGCATGGGCAGCTACGGCCTGCTCAAGACGACCAACGCGGGCGCTTCCTGGACGGCCAAGGCGACCGACGTCTTCAGCAACGCCTACACACCGCCGGTGCCCAGCTCGTTCCCCCAGTACCAGGCAATCCTCAAAGTGGCTGTGGACCCGCGCAACGGTAACAACGTTCTCGTGGGCACCAGGTACGGCGTCTACGTCTCGTATGATGGGGCGGAGACGTTCCCGGCCGGTGCATGCCTGCCCGGCGGCTTCGTGGGGCAGCACTACGAGGTGACGGGCCTGCTCGCCAGGAACACCGGCACCAACACCGAGCTGACCGTGGCGATCGGCAATCCGGGCCTGCCAACTTCGCGCTACCCGGGCCGCGACCTCAACGGGGCTAACGGCATTTACACCGCCACGCTGGGCACCAGCGGCTGCCCGGCCACCTGGAACCTGATAAGCCGCCCCGATAACGGCTGGCCCGCGGGCACCGGCAGCGGCATCCCGCACAACCTGCCCGGCGGCAACCAACTGGGCCGCATTGACATCGACCGCGCGCCGAGCAACCCCAACTACATCTACGCCCAGGTGCAGAACCCCAACTCCCAGCCGAGTTGCGGAGCCACCGGCTGCCAGCTCGGCATTTGGCGCAGCACCAACGGCGGCCAGACCTGGACCCAGATGTCGGACGGCAACGCCCTGAACAATACGTGCGGCTTCGACTACAACCAGAACTGGTATGACCAGGGCATCAAAGTAGACCCCAACAACCCCGACACGATCTACTTCGACACCTATGACATCTTCAAGTCGGTCGACGGGGGGGCGACCCCTTACGACGTCACCTGCGGCTACTCGGGTGGCGACCTGGTCCACGTTGACCAACACGCGCTGGAATTCAAGCCCGGCTCATCGAGCGTGCTCATGGCGGGGAGCGACGGCGGCGTGTACGTGACCACGAGCGCCGAGAGCGTGACCGGGACCTTGCCGCTCACCGGCTGGTACCAGCTCAACAACTCGCTGGCTACGCTCGAGTTCTACTCGGGCGACACTACGAGCAACTTCGCGACCTCCTCTAACCCGGGAGCGAACGGAGGCACCCAGGACAACGGCTCGCACGTGAGCACCTGGAACAGCGCGGCCGACGTCCAGCCCCAGCAGTGGCAGTTGCGACTCGGCGGCGACGGATTCTTCGCCCGCACGGAGCCGGTGCTGCAGCAGCGGTGGTACCAAGGCGGTAACAGCGGCAGCATCGCGGTGTCGGAAAGCGGCCCCTACGGCCCGCTGCGTACCATCACCGGCGGGTGGACCGGCGACACCCGGAGCTTCATCCTGCCGTACGAGCTGTACAAGTACGACTGCCCCGCCAGCGGCTGCACCCACTTGATCGCGGGCAGCAACCGGGTTTGGGAGACGATCCAGGGCGGCATACCGGGGCCCCCTCCTACATCGACCAGTACCTGGTACATCAACAGCCCCAACCTTACCAAGGGCACGTTGGGCGCAAGCTCCTACATCAATCAGCTCTCGTATGCCGTGAACATCTCGACCACCGCCATAGTGGGCACCAACGACGGCAACGTGCAGATGGGCTTCGGCCTCGGCCAGGGCACCGCGAACAGCGCCACCTGGGTGAACGTGACCCTCAGCAACACGGTGCTACCCAACCGGCCTATCCTCGACGTTACCTTCGACCCCGCGAACTCGCTGGTCGGGTATGCGGCGGTGGGCGGTTTCGACCAGAACACTCCGCTCACTCCGGGCCATGTGTTCCGGGTGACGTGCACGGCGAACTGCGCCGGCGCGACATGGGAGAACAAGAGCGGGAACCTGCCCAACGTGCCGATCGACTCGATCATCGCCAACCCGCGCTTCCCGCAGCAGGTATTCGCGGGCAGCGACTGGGGAGTCTACTACACCAACGACATCACGGCGGCCTCGCCGACCTGGTACAGGTTCAACAACGGCATGCGCAACGCGATGATCTGGGACATGACGATCGACCGGGGCTTCACAACGCTGTCGGTGTGGACCCGCGGCAGCAGCGCGTACGTGTGGCCGCTGCCCTCGGGATCGTTCACCACACCGAGCCCCACCCCTACAGCTACGCCATGTAATATCACCTTCAGCGACGTGCATAGCACCGATTACTTCTACGAACCTGTGCGCTACCTCTATTGCCACGGGGCGATCTCAGGGTACAACGACAACACCTTCAGGCCTTACAACAACACCACCAGAGGGCAGATGGTGAAGATCATCGTGATTGCCTTCGGAGTGCCCATCTACACGTCTCCCACTCCTACCTTCCGGGATGTGCCCACTACCAACCCCTTCTACAGTTGGATCGAGACGGCGGCTCACAACGACATCGTCTCGGGCTACAACTGCGGTGGTCCCGGCGAGCCGTGCCCTGGTGTCTACTTCAGGCCTAACAACCTGGTAACGAGGGGCCAGCTCTCCAAGATCACCGTGGTGGCCGCGGGTTGGAGCCTGATCAACCCGGTCAATGCGACGTTCAACGACGTCGAGCGCAACAGCACCTTCTACACG